>DRQN01000196.1 GCA_011371455.1 Gammaproteobacteria bacterium | reverse complement strand
CTGACACCCGACCTCGTCTGCCATGAATGACATCGACTACGATGCCTGTTTCGAAGCCCTGGGCATCCCGCCCGACTCGAGCTGGGAAACGGTCCGCACGGCCTATCGCCGGGCGGCGGGCAAATGGCACCCCGACCGCTTTGCCGGCGATCCGGACCGCCAAAGGGAGGCCGAGGAACAGTTCAAGGCGATCAGCCAGGCCCATGAAGCGCTGGCAGCCTACTACCGGCAGCACGGTGAACTGCCCGGCGGCCGGAGCGGGGATGCCGCCGCAACCGCCGACGGGGACGACAGGCCGGAGCAGGATGCCCCCTTCAGGGACCAATACGAACCCTCCGCCCGGGCCAGGGACGCACGTACGACCCAGCGCAGCGACGATGCACTGATCCGACGGACCATACTGAAACGGAGTCTCGCGACCGCCTTCTCCCTGGCCGCCGGAGTCACCCTGCTGTTCGTATTGATCGGGGAGTCGAAAAAGACCAACGGGGACACTGCATCGCACCTCGACCATGGCCACGGTACGCAGAAACCGGTGCCGGCCGTGACTGCCACCGCTTCCACGTCGCGGAAACCCGCCAACCCCGGGGCCATCCCCCGCCCCCTCAACGTACGCCCGCTGACCTACGGCGCCTCACTGAGCGAAGTCCAGGATATCCTCGGCGTCCCCACCCGCACGGAGGGCGACACCTGGTTCTATGGCGACAGCCAGATACGGTTCCGGGACGGCCGGGTGGTCGACTGGCGGATCAGCGAATCCGATCCGATAAGGACCAGCCTGTCGGAAGCACCACGCCCCTCGCTCGCCCAGGTGATCACCAAGGGCGCCAGCAAGGCGTACGCGATGCGCATCCATGGCCCGCCCCTGTGGAAGAGCGACAGCGTATGGCAGTACCAAGTCTCCAAGATCTATTTCGACGGCAACCGGGTCAGCGGCTGGTACAGTTCGCCGCTGGACCCGCTGAAAGTGGAGCGCTAGCGCGCCCCCTTGCCGAACAGCACCACTTCCGCCGTCTGCAGCATGATGGTGAGATCCAGGAACAGGCTGTGGTTCTTGACGTAGTAGAGGTCGTACTGCAGCTTCTCCCGCGCGTCCTTCTCCGATGACCCGTAGGGATAGCACAGCTGCGCCCAGCCGCTGATGCCCGGCTTGACCCGGTGGCGCTCGTGGTAATAGGGGATCTTCTCGGCCAGCTGCCCGACGAACTCGGGACGCTCCGGCCGCGGCCCGACGAAGCTCATGTCGCCCTTCAGCACGTTGAATATCTGCGGCAGTTCGTCGATGCGGAACTTGCGCAGAATGGCGCCCACGCGCGTCACCCGGCTGTCATTCACGGCGGCCCATTGCGCCGCCCCGTCCTTTTCCGCGTCCACTGTCATGCTGCGGAACTTCAGCACCCGGAACGGCTTGCCATCCTGGCCGGTGCGCAGTTGTGAGTAGAGGATCGGCCCCCTGAAGCCGCTCTCGACGAAGATCGCCAGCGCCGCGATCAGCATGATCGGCCAGGTGAACAGCAGCAGCAACAGGCTGGCGGCGATATCGAAGACACGCTTGCTGATCTCCCGCAGCGCATGCCGGTTGTAACCGTCCGAGAAGATCAGCCAGCTGGGGTTGAGCAGATCGAGGCGTACCTTGCCGGTCTCGCGCTCGAAGAAGGTCTGGATATCCGTCACCTCGACGCCGGACATCTTGCAGCTCAGCAGGTCCGCCGTCGGCAGTTGCTTGCGCCGTTCGTCCAGCGCGATCACGTATTCGTCGATATCGTGGGCCAGGGCATAGTCGGCCAGCGAACCGTCGATGTGCAGCAGCCGGTCTGCCGGTATCACCTGTTCCTCGCCGGGCGCCGGTACGAAGCCGACCAGCTTGAAGCCGCGCTGGTCCGAACGCCGGCGCAGACTCATCAGGGTGCCGGCCCGGGTGCCGGCGCCCAGCACCACCACCCGACGCTTGAGCGAATCCTGGGCGAAGTGCACGAAGGCCAGGTGGACGCCGGTGATCACCACGAAGGACACCGCCATGGCGATGGCCAGCGCGCCGCGGCCGATGAACAGCGAGGGCAGCAGGTAGAACAGCACGGCCAGGCCCACCGCCCCGACCACGTAGGCGCTGGCGACACGGAAGATGATGCCGAGGGTGCCCTCGCGCAGGCGCGACTGGAACAGGCCCAGGGCGACCAGCGAGGCGAGCAGGATGGCGGCGAAGGCTACCGACCGTGGCAGCAGCCAGCCGATGCTGGTGTTGATCTCGGCGGGATCGTAGTAGAAGCGGATATGGGCGCCGGCATAGACCGATGCGACGAGCAGGACGAATTCGACAATACCCAGCACAAACAAGGGGATGCTTATGTAATGCCGGAATACTCGTATACTGCCCATAGGATTTCGCTTCCTGCCTTTGAGTAGGCGCGCCCGCATGGCGTCGCCCCGCAGCGCCGCCCATTATATCAGCTGCGGCATCCTGCGCCGGTAGACGGATGGACCACCGGCGCAAGTGCTATCGGCACGGCGGGGCGGGAGTTGACGACGGCAGGACGGGTCCGGCGGCCGGCCGTCAGGCCGGCCGGGCCAGCAGACGGTCGAGCTGGTTGGCGAATGCCTGCCGGTCGGCATGGCCGAACGACGACGGGCCGCCGGTATCGACGCCGCTGCTGCGCAGGCTCTCCATGAAATCGCGCATGTTCAGCCGCTGACGGATGTTCTCTTCGGTATAGAGTTCACCGCGCGGGTCGATGGCGACGCAGCCCTTGTCGACCACCTCGGCGGCCAGCGGAATGTCGGCGGTGATCACCAGGTCGCCCGGCCGCGCCTGCTGCGCGATGTAGTTGTCGGCGACATCGAAACCGGCTCCCACCTGGACCGACCGGATGTGCGGCGAGCCGGGCACCCTGAGCGGCTGGTTGGCCACCAGGGTCAGGCCGATGCCCACCCGGTCCGCGGCCCGGAACAGGATATCCTTGATCACCCGGGGGCAGGCATCGGCGTCGACCCAGATCTGTCTTGAAGCCATCAGGTTCCGTCAGGGGTAATGGTG
>DRQN01000195.1 GCA_011371455.1 Gammaproteobacteria bacterium | reverse complement strand
CCGAAGGCATCAAGGAGATCGATTACAAGGATCTCAATACCCTGAAGGCCTATGTGTCCGAGTCGGGCAAGATCGTGCCCAGCCGCATCACGGGCACCAAGGCCAAGTACCAGCGCCAGCTGGCGACCGCCATCAAGCGCGCCCGTGCGCTGGCGTTGTTGCCGTACAGCGATTCCCACAAGTAATCGCTGGCCGGGTGGTGCGCCGCCCGGCCGTGCCGCCATGTACCGAATAAGCGCGGGGCTCGCACGGTGAAGGCGCTGGCTTCGTTTATTCTGCGTGGCCAGAGCCAGGCCATGCTGGTGGTGGTCGGTTTTGCCGTGCTGTCGCTGATTCTGCCGCCGCTCAGTATCCTCAGTGGCGCCGCGGTGGCGTTGGTGACCCTGCGTCACGGCATGCAGGCCGGCGCCGTGCTGATGGCCGGGGCGACCCTGGCGGTGGGCCTGTTGTCGGTGTTTTCACTGGGCAACCCGGCGCCGGCGATGATGTTCCTGACCGCCCTGTGGTTGCCGTTGTGGCTGCTGGGCTCGTTGTTGCGCGCCAGCCGCTCCATGTCACTGACACTGATGGTGGCGGGTGCCCTGGGGCTGCTGGGTGTGCTGGTGGTGTATCTGCTGGTGGACGATGTCGCCGGCTGGTGGCAGGGCATCCTGCAGCAGATCTTCGACCCGGTGATGAAGGAGGCCGGTCTCACCGACCAGGACGCGATACAGACGGCCTTGGTGAGCATTTCCCACGTCATGACGGGAATGATGGCGGCGGGCATGGTGCTGAATGCCATCATCTGCCTGTTCCTGGCGCGGGGTTGGCAGGCGCAGTTGTTCAACCCGGGCGGTTTCCGCGACGAGTTTCACCAACTGCGCATGGGCCGCTCGCTGTCGGGCATCACGGTGGTGCTGGTGCTGCTGTATGTGCTGCAGATGGGCGCTGTCTCCGCCATGGCGGGCGATATGCTGATCGTGTTGCTGAGCCTGTACATGCTGCAGGGCCTGGCCCTGGCGCATGCGGTGGTGGCAATGAAAAAGCTGCATATTGGCTGGCTGATCGGATTGTATGTTTTGGCTTTTGTCGTCTTGCCCCAGCTGATGCTGGTGGTGGCGGCAGTGGGTTTGTTGGACACCTGGGTCGACCTGCGTCAACGCCTTGCGGGGCAGGGCGCGGGGGGCGAGTAACGAC
This sequence comes from Gammaproteobacteria bacterium, assembly GCA_011371455.1. Lineage (GTDB taxonomy): Bacteria > Pseudomonadota > Gammaproteobacteria > SZUA-152 > SZUA-152 > DRQN01. Next base: position 5,290 of record DRQN01000195.1, on the reverse strand, counting down.
CCGCCGGCGCAGGTGGCCATTGGATGAATGCAGGATTGAGAGAGACTTGAACGATGAACGTCATTCTGTTGGAAAAAGTAAACAACCTCGGTGATCTGGGCGACCAGGTCAATGTCAAGGCCGGTTATGGCCGTAACTTCCTGATCCCTCAGGGCAAGGCCGTGTCCGCCACGGCGGAGAACGTGGCCAGGTTCGAGGCCCGCCGCGCGGAGCTGGAGAAGGCCGCGGCCGAGAAACTGGCCGCTGCCGAGGCACGCAAGGCCGCCCTGGGCGAGCTGACCGTCACCATTCCGCAGAAGGCGGGTGAGGAAGGCAAGTTGTTCGGTTCCGTTGGCACCAGCGACATCGCCAACGCCATCACCGAGGCCGGTGTCGAGGTCGGCAAGAGCGAGGTTCGCCTGCCGGAAGGCGCTCTGCGCCATGTGGGTGAATTCGAGATCGATCTCGAATTCCACACCGATGTGATCGCCACCATCACGGTGGAAGTCGTCCCCGAATAAGTCACTTCGGTGGTGACAAAAAAGGCTGGCGGTGGTCGCATCGCCGGCCTTTTTTTGTCGTTTTATTGGGCCGCTGGCGGCCCGATTCAGGTAAGATAATCGGACCATGCAAGAGTTAGCCTACCCCCCCGGAAACATCGATGTGGCCACCGAGGCGCTGAAAGTAGCGCCGCATTCCGTCGAGGCCGAGCAGTCCGTGCTGGGCGGCCTGATGCTGGATAACAACGCCTGGGACAAGATCGCCGATGCCGTCACTGAAGAAGACTTCTACCGCCGCGACCACCGCCTGATCTTCCGCGCCGTGGCCGCCCTGGCGGCGCGCACCGAGCCCTTCGACGTGATCACCCTGTCCGAATGGCTGGACAAGCAGGGCCTGCTCGAGGACGCCGGCGGCCTGGCCTACCTCGGCACCCTGGCCAAGGACACCCCCAGCGCGGCGAACATCAATGCCTACGCCGCCATCGTGCGCGAGCGCTCGGTGCTGCGCCAGTTGATCAGCGTCGGCAACGAGATCAGCAACAGCGCCTATCAGACCGAAGGCCGCAGCACCGAGGAACTGCTCGACAACGCCGAACGGCAGGTGTTCCAGATCGCCGAGCAGGGCGCGCGCGGCAAGCAGGGCTTCACCGCCATCAAGGATCTGCTGGTGAAGGCGGTGGACCGCATCGACACCCTGTTTCAGCAGGACAATCCCATCACCGGCGTGGCCACCGGCTGGAACGACTTCGACGAAATGACTTCCGGCCTGCAGCGCGGTGACATGGTTATCGTCGCCGGCCGTCCCTCCATGGGCAAGACCACCTTCGCCATGAATATCGCCGAGCACGCCGCCATCAAGTCCGGCCTGCCCACCGCCGTGTTCAGCATGGAAATGCCGGGTGAATCGCTGGCCATGCGCATGCTTTCATCGCTGGGGCGCATCGACCAGCACCGTGTGCGCACCGGCAAACTGGAAGACGACGACTGGCCGCGACTGACCTCCGCCGTGGGCCTGTTGGCCGAGGCGCCCATGTTCATCGACGACACTCCGGCGCTGTCACCCAACGAGCTGCGCGCCCGCGCGCGCCGCCTGGCGCGCGAACACGGCGAACTGGGGTTGATCGTCATCGACTATTTGCAGTTAATGCAGGTGCATGGCTCATCGGAAAACCGCACCAACGAAATCTCGGAAATCTCCCGCTCGCTGAAGGCGCTGGCCAAGGAGATGGACGTGCCGGTGATCGCCCTGTCGCAGCTCAACCGCAGCCTCGAACAGCGGCCCAACAAGCGCCCGGTAATGTCCGACCTGCGCGAGTCGGGCGCCATCGAGCAGGACGCCGACCTGATCATCTTCATCTACCGCGACGAGGTCTACAACGAGGACAGTCCGGACAAGGGCACCGCGGAAATCATCATCGGCAAGCAGCGTAACGGCCCCATCGGCACCACGCGCCTGACCTTCCTTGGCCAGTACACCCGCTTCGAGAACTTCATCCACGACGTCTATTCCGACGACGATGGCTATTCATAAGCGGACGTCGATGGAGAACCGTGCATGAGCCGGGCGGCACGGGCCGTGGTGGATCTTGCGGCGCTACGGCACAATCTCCAGCAGGTGCGCCACGCCGCCCCGCGGCGGCGGATCATCGCCGTCATCAAGGCCGACGCCTATGGCCACGGCCTCGTGCCGGTGGCTCAGGCCCTGGATGATGCCGACGTGTTGGGCGTGGCCTGCATCGAAGAGGCGTTGCGCCTGCGCGAGGCCGGTATCGACACCCCCATTTTGTTGTTGGAAGGCTTCTTTCACGCCGACGAGTTGCCGCTGATTCGGCGCCACCAACTGCAAATAGTGGTTCACGGTGAGCATCAGCTGGCGATGCTGGAATCACTGCCTGCGCAGGGCACAGCCATTCCCGCCTGGCTCAAGGTGGACACGGGCATGCACCGGCTGGGATTTTCACCGGAGGCCCTGGCCGCGGCCTGGCGGCGTCTCGATGCCTGTCCGGCGGTGGCGCCCGTGCTCGGTCTGATGACGCATCTCGCCAATGCCGATGACGTCGGTGACGGCACCACCCGTCAGCAGCTGGCGCGCCTGGCGGCGGTGCGCCCGGACCCGGCGGTCGCCGTTTCCATTGCCAATTCCGCCGGCATTCTGGCCTGGCCCGACAGCCATGGCGACGCGGTGCGCCCGGGCATCATGCTGTACGGCGCCTCGCCCATGCTTGGTGAGACCGGCCGGCAGCGTGGCCTGCGACCGGTGATGTCTCTGCACAGCGAGCTGATCAGCATCCGCCACTGCAAAAAGGGCGATGGCGTCGGCTACGGCGGCAGCTGGGTCTGTCCCGAGGACATGCCCGTGGGGGTGGCGGCGATGGGCTATGGCGACGGCTATCCGCGCCATGCGCCATCCGGCACGCCGCTGCTGGTCAATGGCCGGCGGGCGGCGCTGATCGGGCGCGTCTCCATGGACATGATCTGCATCGATCTGCGCGCTCAGCCGGCGGCCGCCGTCGGTGATCCCGTCACCCTGTGGGGCGATGGTCTGCCCGCGGAAGAGATCGCCGCCTGCGCCTCGACCCTTGCCTACGCGCTGTTTTGCGGCGTGACCTCCCGTGTCGAAAGGGCATACATCGATGGCTAGGGCCAAGACCGCCTACGTCTGCAACGATTGCGGCGCGGACTACGCCAAGTGGCAGGGGCGTTGCGACGCCTGCGGGGCCTGGAATACGCTCAGCGAGGTCCGTCTCGGCCCGGCCGCTGCCACTGCCGGCAGCACGGCCCGGCGGCAAGGCTATGCCGGCAGCCTGTCCGAGGTCACCACCCTGGCCGACATCGACCTCGGCAGCGTGCCGCGCATCGGCACCGGCGTGGAGGAATTCGACCGTGTGCTGGGCGGCGGCCTGGTGCCGGGCTCGGCGGTACTCATCGGCGGCCACCCCGGCGCCGGTAAGAGCACCCTGTTGTTGCAGGTACTGTGCACTCTCGCCCAGCGCATGAAGGCGCTCTACGTCACCGGCGAGGAGTCCCTGCAACAGGTAGCGATGCGTGCCCGGCGGCTCGATCTGCCTGTCGACAACTTGCAGTTATTGTCGGAGACCAGCGTGGAAAACATCTGCGCCGCGGCCGAGCAGCACAAGCCGCAGCTGATGGTGGCGGATTCCATCCAGGTGATGCATGTGGCGGACATCGCCTCCGCGCCGGGCGGGGTGGCGCAGGTGCGCGAGAGCGCGGCGCAGATGATCCGCTACGCCAAACAGAGCAACACGGCCTTGATCCTCGTCGGCCACGTCACCAAGGACGGCACCCTGGCCGGTCCCAAGGTGCTGGAACACATGATCGACTGCTCCATCATGCTCGAAGGTTCCGGCGACAGCCGTTTCCGCACCCTGCGCGGCACCAAGAACCGCTTTGGCGCGATCAACGAGTTGGGTGTGTTCGCCATGACCGAGCGTGGCCTGAAAGAGGTGAAAAATCCCTCGGCGATTTTTCTGTCGCGCTCGGACGAGCCCGCGGCCGGCAGCGTGGTAATGGTGGTATGGGAAGGCACGCGCCCCATTCTGGTGGAAATCCAGGCCTTGGTGGACGACAGCAGTCTCGGCAATCCGCGCCGCCTCGCCGTGGGGCTGGACCAGAATCGGCTGGCCATGCTGCTGGCGGTGCTGCACCGTCATGGTGGGCTGCAGGTGGGCGATCAGGACGTGTTCGTCAACGTCGTCGGCGGCGTCAAGGTGGTGGAGACCAGCGCCGATCTGGCCCTGCTGCTGTCCATCGTCTCCAGCCTGCGCGACCGGCCCTTGCCGCACGACCTGGTGGTATTCGGTGAAGTGGGGTTGTCCGGCGAGATCCGCCCCGTGCCCAGCGGACAGGAACGCCTCTACGAAGCGGCAAAGCACGGCTTCCGCCGCGCCATCGTGCCGCTGGCCAATGCGCCGCGGAAAAAGCCCAAGGGGATGGCGGTGGTGGGTGTGAAGACGTTGGCCGAGGCGCTGGCGGCGATTTGAAGTGCTGGGGGCTGAGTGCTGAGTGCTGAGTGCTAAGTGCTAAGTGCTAAGTGCTGAGGGTTGATGAGTGCTCAGTCCTCAGTCCTCAGTCCTCAGTCCCCCCAGCGCCGACAGTTCACGATCCAGTAATTCGGCGTTCCCCAGGTTCAGCTCCACCAGCCGTCGCAGGTGGCTGATGCTGTCCAGGTCGATGTGTTCGCAACGGAAGCCGATGTGGTCGTCTTCCTGATGTGACACGGAGACCTCCATGCGGATCAGCATTTCTTCATCGCTGCCCAGCACCAGCTCCATCAGGAACTGCTCGCCTGGTTGCCCACTCCAGTCCTGCGGGGCGGCGACCAGGGCGCCTTTCAGCGACAGGTCGATGAGCTGGCTGCGCCAGCTGCCCCTGGCGTCTACCAGTTGCACATCCGCATCGAAACCGATGCGGGAAAAGCGGCGGCGTTCCTTGTATTCCGAATCATGATCCATGGTTTTCGCTCACCGTCTGTGGGGGCGCGCCAAGTACTCGCGCGTCCGGCCCGGTGAGTCCGTCGTGGTCCCTTGTGTGTGCTATTCCAGGAAGTATAGGACGTATTGACCTGGCCACCTAATCCGTATTTCCCCTGTGCCATTGCCCGGCACAGGAGGAGTGCGCCCTGACGGGCTAAATGTGCAACGGCTTGCGCCCGATACAGTAAGGGCGGCGCGGGATTCCCTCGGCGAGTGACGGCGGTCAGTCGTCTTTTTCCTCCACCGGCGCCACGTCACGGGCGCTCGACTCGATCTGCTCGATCTTGCCGGTGGATTTTTTCGCGCTGATGCCCATGT
>DRQN01000194.1 GCA_011371455.1 Gammaproteobacteria bacterium | reverse complement strand
TGGGGGCAGGGCTTTAGTGAGCCGCTGTTCGACGGTGTGTTCGATATCGTCAAGCGCCGCATCGTCGGCGAAAACCACCTCAAGCTGGTGCTGCGACTACCGGGCAGCGAACAGATCATCGACGCTATTGCCTTCAATACGCTCGACGACGACTGGCCGCCGGGCACCACCCAGGTGGAACTGGCCTACCGGCTGGACGTGAACGAATACAATGGACGCCGCAGTGTGCAGTTGATGGTGGAACATATTCAGGTCGTTTCCAACGAGTAATGACACTGTGGGAGCGGCTTCAGCCGCGAATGGTGTATGACATGATCTTCGCGGCTGAAGCCGCTCCCACAATGAGACCTCGAATATTTTCCTGGACTTGTGGCACGGCTTAGTGATGCTTTGCGCCAGCTCGATCGAGCCACAATGTCTCTGCCCTTCGCTGCCGCATTCCCGCGGCGTCGCGGCTGTAGTATCATTGCGCGCCTTTCTTCCGGCGTCACATAAAGGGTTTTACACATGCTCGAGATCGGCCTCATTACCTCCCGCATCAAAGACATGCAAGAGCGCGCCCTCGCGCTGAGGGGGTATCTTTGACTACGATACCAAGCGTGAAAAGCTGGTAGAGGTCGAACGCGAGCTGGAAAACCCTGAGGTCTGGAACGACCCCGAGCGTGCCCAGGCCCTGGGCCGCGAGCGCGCCCAGTTGGAAAACGTGGTCAATGTCCTCAGCCAGATGAAGGAGTCCCTGGACGAGGCCCTCGAACTGCTGGAGATGGCCGCCGAGGAAGATGACCAGGACACCGTCGATGCGGTGGTCGAGGACCTCGACAAGCTGGAGAAGGACCTTGCCGCACTGGAATTCCGCCGCATGTTCTCCGGCGAGATGGACAGCGCTAACGCCTTTCTCGATATCCAGGCCGGCTCCGGCGGCACCGAGGCCCAGGATTGGGCCAGCATGCTGCTGCGTATGTACCTGCGCTGGGGCGAGCGCCACGGTTTCAAGACCGAGCTGATCGAGGTCTCCGACGGCGAAGTGGCGGGCATCAAGAGTGCCACCATCCGCTTCGAGGGCGATTACGCCTTCGGCTGGCTGCGCACCGAGACCGGCGTGCACCGCCTGGTGCGCAAGTCGCCCTTCGATTCCGGCAACCGCCGCCACACCTCCTTCGCCTCGGTATTCGTCTCACCAGAAATAGACGACGACATCGAGATCGACATCAACCCCGCCGATCTGCGCATCGACGTGTACCGCGCCTCGGGCGCCGGTGGCCAGCACGTCAACCGCACCGAGTCCGCGGTGCGCATCACCCACAACCCCACCGGCATCGTGGTGCAGTGCCAGAACGACCGTTCGCAGCACAAGAACAAGGCCACCGCCATGAAGCAGCTGAAGGCCAAGCTGTACGAATACGAGATGCAGAAGCGCAATGCCGACCAGCAGGCGGTGGAAGAGAACAAGGCCGACATTGGCTGGGGCAGCCAGATCCGCTCCTACGTGCTCGACCAGTCACGCATCAAGGACCTGCGCACCGGCGTCGAGACCGGCAACACCCAGGCGGTGCTCGATGGCGAGCTGGATCAGTTCATCGAGGCCAGCCTCAAGAGCGGGCTTTGAAATCCTATTCACCACAGAGACACGGAGAACACAGAGAAAAATCGATATCACTCTCGCAGAGGCGCCAAGATGCAAAGAAAAAACGAAAATAATTTGTTTTATTCTCTGCGCCTTGTCGCCTTTGCGGGAAATTTATCTTTCTCTGTGTCTCCGTGCCTCTGTGGTGAAAAAATAAATTTGAGATAACACCCATGTCAGACCAGAAAACCATCGAGGCCCCCGACGAAAACGCCCTCATCGCCCAGCGCAAGGCCAAGCTGGCGGCGTTGCGCGAGGAGGGCCTCGCCTTCCCCAACGACTTCCGCCGCGACGTGATGGCGGGCGAGCTGCACGCCGAATATGGCGACAAGTCCAACGAGGAACTGGAGGCCAGCCCGATCCGCGTCAAGGTGGCGGGGCGCATGATGAGCCGTCGCATCATGGGCAAGGCGAGCTTCGCCCACGTGCAGGACATGTCCGGCAAGATCCAGCTGTTCGTCACCCGCGACGAGCTGCCCGAGGGTTTCTACAACCAGCAGTTCAAGAAATGGGACATCGGCGACATCATCGGCGCCGAGGGCATCCTGTTCAAGACCAGGACCGGCGAGCTGTCGGTGCGCGTGGACGATATCCGCCTGCTCACCAAGTCGCTGCGCCCGCTGCCGGAAAAGTGGCACGGCCTGGCCGATCAGGAGACCAAGTACCGCCAGCGCTATCTCGACCTGATCATGAACGAGGTCACCCGCGAGACCTTCCGCGTGCGCTCACAGGTGATCGACTACATGCGCCGTTTCCTGCTCGACCGGCAGTACATGGAAGTGGAAACGCCGATGATGCACGCCATCCCCGGCGGCGCCACGGCGCGGCCCTTCGTCACTCATCACAACGCCCTGGACATGCAGCTGTTTCTGCGCGTGGCGCCGGAGCTGTACCTGAAGCGGCTGGTGGTGGGCGGTTTCGAGCGGGTGTTCGAGATCAACCGCAATTTCCGCAACGAGGGCCTGTCGACGCGCCACAATCCCGAGTTCACCATGGTGGAGTTCTATCAGGCCTATGCCGATTACCGTGATCTGATGGACCTCACCGAGGAGATGTTGCGCGGCATGGCGCAGGCCGTCCACGGTTCCACCACCCTCGATTACCAGGGCCAGCGCTTCGATTTCGGCAAGCCCTTTGCGCGCATGACGGTGCTGGAGTCGATCCTGCATTTCAATCCGGACATCGAGCCGGAGCAGCTGCAGTCGCTGGACGGGGCGCGCAAGCTGGCCGAGGGGCTGGGCATCCCGCTCAAGGACAGTTACGGCCTGGGCAAGGTGCAGATCGAGATCTTCGAGAAGACCGTCGAGCATCGCCTGATGGACCCCACCTTCATTACCGCCTATCCCACGGAAGTCTCGCCGCTGGCGCGGCGCAGCGACGACGATCCCTTCGTCACCGATCGTTTCGAATTCTTCGTCGGCGGCCGCGAGATCGCCAACGGCTTCTCCGAACTCAACGACGCCGAAGACCAGGCCGAGCGTTTCCGCCATCAGGTGGAAGAAAAGGACGCCGGCGACGATGAGGCCATGCACTATGATGAAGACTATATCGTCGCCCTGGAGCACGGCATGCCGCCCACCGCGGGCGAGGGCATCGGCATCGACCGGCTGGTGATGCTGTTCACCGATTCGCCCTCCATCCGTGACGTGCTGCTGTTCCCGCACATGCGCCCGCGGCGGACGGAGTAGCGAGCTTCACCGCCCTGTCGCCAATATGCCGACGGGCGTCGGCCGGAAAGGCGGCACCCGCCGGATCGAGTGCGCAAGCTGGATTCAGGTGGGATTCAGGTGGACAGTCACGCCTCTTCTTCAGTGTCGTAAGGCAGATCCTGCAGCGCCAGCAGTGGGCCGTTGGCGTCGTACAGGCGCAGGCCGCCTTGCCCGGCGCTGGCGATCTCGATCACGGCCAGCAGGTCAGCGCCGCCCGTGGGCGCGGTCTCCGCCAGCACCACCTTGCCAACCCCCTGGCCGGACTCGGAGCCTTCGGCAAACAGATTGTCGCCGGGGCGGGGGCAGGTGTCCGCGTCGGTGTGGGCGCGGTACATGCGCCGCTTGAGCTTGCCGAGATAGCGCATGCGGGCGACGATTTCCTGCCCCGGGTAGCAGCCCTTGTGAAAGCTGAGGGCGTCCAGCGCCTGCAGGTTGAGCATCTGCGGCACGAAGGCCTCCCGGGTTGCCGCCAGCACCTCCGGCAGACCGGCGTGGATGTCCAGCAGGGTCCAGGCCATGCTGCCGGCGGGCCGTGCCTGGTCGCTGAGTGTGTCCCACAGACTGCGCACGGCGGCTTCGCTGCCGTGGATCTCGAAACGCGGCTGCGGGCCGCGCACGCGGATCACGGTCAGCGTTTCGGTATGCAGACATTCGTCGATGGCCGCCGGTGCGCTGCCGAGGGCGCTGCCGAGATGGCGGGCGGCATCGGCGCCGGAATAGCCGATGCTGACCTGGGCGTCGCTGTCGTCTTGCAGCGTCACCTTGCTCATCAGCACGAACATGCGCAGGCGCTCCAGGGTGGGCTCAAGAATCTCCCGCGGCAACCGCAGTAAATAGTCGCCGTCCTGGCGGAACAAGCGGAACAGGGCGAGCACCCGTCCCTTGGGATTGCAATAGCCGTTGAGCTGGCTGTGGGTGAGATCGACCTTGCGCACGTCGTTGCAGAACTGGTTCTGCAAAAAGTCCCCGGCCTCCTCGCCACTGGCGCGGATCAGGCCGTAGTGGGAAAGATCGCACAGCACGTGGTCTCGCAGCGCGGCGCGTTTTTCCGCCTCGGTGTCGCCGAAGTGGAGGCAGTGGCCCTGGTCGAGCCTGGCGCCCAGTGCAAGGAGATGGTTTTTCCAGTTATCGTTCATGTCGATTGACCCGCTGAAATTGATGGCCAATCATAGCCAATATCGGTCGCCCGGGTAACACTCCCTATGGGCTATGATGTATCGCTTGCCGATGCCGTTTTTGTCTTGCTGCCAAACTACTTGCTGCCAAATAAAAGGACACAATGAATACACGTACCGATCGCCCCGTCTTTCTCGGCCTGCGCAAGATCCGCATGCCGGTGATGGCCGTCGTTTCCATCCTGCACCGCATCAGCGGCGTGGGCATGGTGTTGCTGATTCCGCTGCTGGTTTATCTGTTCGCTCTCTCCCTGCGCAGTGCGCAGGACTTTCAGCGGGTGCTCGACCTGTTGAACAGCGTGCCGGCGCAACTTGCTGGCGTGTTGCTGATCTGGCTGCTGGCGCATCATTTTTTCGCCGGGGTGCGCTTTTTGCTGTTGGACATGGACAGAGGCGTGGAAAAATCCGTGGCGCGCAAGAGCGCCTGGGCGGTGCATGCGGCGGCTGCTCTTGCCACTCTGCTGATCGCTGGAGGCCTGCTGTGAGCTGGCGCGGCGCCGGTGGCCTGCGTCCCTGGCTGGTGCAGCGCCTCAGCGCGGTCTATCTGGCGGGCTTTCTGCTGTTCGTGCTGGCCAGTCTCGCCAGTGCATCCAGCATCAGTTTCGACGCCTGGCGGGGCTGGATCGGCCGGCCGCTGGTGAACGCGGCCGTGGCCCTGTTCGCGCTGGCGTTGCTGGCCCATGCCTGGGTCGGCACGCGCGATGTCATCATGGATTATGTGAAGCCGGTGGCGCTGCGTTTTTCATTGCTGGTCCTGTCCGGCCTGGTTTTCCTTCTCTCCCTTTTCTGGAGCCTGCGTGTGTTGTTTTCGGTGAGTGCGGCATGAAGATCGCAAGACGCAAGTTCGATACCCTGGTGATCGGCGCAGGTGGCGGCGGGCTGCGTTCCGCCATGCAGCTGGCGCAGGCCGATGCCAACGTGGCGGTGGTGTCCAAGGTGTTCCCCACCCGCTCGCACACCGTGGCGGCGCAGGGCGGCATGAACGCGGCGCTGGCCAACGTGCTGCCCGACAACTGGCACTGGCATATGTACGATACGGTGAAGGGCAGCGATTACCTGGGTGATCAGGATGCCATCGAATATATGTGCCGCGCCGCCTCGCACCTGGTGGTGGAGTTGGAGCACGCCGGGGTGCCCTTCTCGCGCCTCGACAACGGCAGGATTTACCAGCGCCCCTTCGGCGGTCAGAGCCAGGACTTCGGCGGCGCCCAGGCGGCGCGCACCTGCGCCGCGGCGGACCGCACCGGGCACGCCATCCTGCATTCCCTGTATCAGCAGAACATCCGCGCCAAGACCCATTTCTTCGACGAATACTTTGCCATCGACCTGGTCAAGGACAGCGATGGCTACATCCTTGGCGCCGTGGCGCTGGAGATCGAGACCGGCGAGCCGCTGCTGATCGAGGCCAAGACCACCCTGCTGGCCACCGGCGGCGCGGGGCAGTTGTTTCGCACCAACACCAATGCCCATATCAATACCGGCGACGGCATCGCCATGGCCCTGCGCGCCGGCATCCCGTTGCAGGACATGGAGTTCTTCCAGTTTCACCCCACCGGCATCGCCGGCAAGGGCATGTTGATCACCGAGGGCGCGCGTGGCGAGGGCGGTTATCTGGTCAACAGGGATGGCGAGCGTTTCATGGAACGCTACGCGCCGCACGCCAAGGATCTTGCCAGCCGCGACGTGGTGAGCCGCGCCATCGCCATCGAGGTGCGCGAGGGCCGCGGCTGCGGTCCCAACGGCGACTATGTGCTGCTGAAATTAGAGCATCTCGGCGCCGACGTCATCCGGAAACGCCTGCCCGGTATCCGCGACATGGCCATGACCTTCATCGGCGTCGACCCCATCGCAGAGCCGATTCCCGTCTTTCCCACCGCCCATTACACCATGGGCGGGATTCCCACCAATCGCTATGGACAGGTGGTGGTGCCATTGGGCGAGGGCGCCGAAGAACCGATTCCCGGCCTCTACGCGGTGGGCGAGTGCGCCTGCGTGTCGGTGCACGGCGCCAATCGCCTGGGTGGCAATTCTCTGCTGGATATCGTGGTCTTCGGCCGTGCCGCCGGCAATCACATCATCGAACATCTGGCCGAGCATCGTTATCATCGTCCCCTCGATGAGGGCAGCATCGATCAGGCCCTGGCGCGCCTGGCGCGCTGGGAACAGGGTGGCGACGGCGAATCCGTGGATGAGTTGCGCTGCGAGTTGCAGCGGGCGATGGAAGAAGACTGTGGCGTATTCCGCACCGAGGAAACGCTTGCCCAAGGCGTCGTACGGGTGGAGGCGTTGATCGAGCGTCTGCAGAATGCGCGTCTGAAGGATCAGAGCAAGGTCTTCAATACCGCACGCATCGAGGCCTTCGAACTGGAGAATCTCATGGCCCTGGGCCTGGCCACGGTAAAGAGCGCGCTGGCGCGCAAGGAGAGCCGCGGCGCCCATTCGCGCGTCGATTATCCGCACCGTGATGACGAGCGCTGGATGAAGCACAGCCTCTATTACGAGGATGGCCGGGTGGAGTACAAGCCGGTGCGCACCAAGCCGCTGACGGTGGATACCTTTCCGCCCAAGGCTAGGGTGTATTAGCTTGAATTGCAGGAGTGGGTCATGTCCGCGAAGGCTTTTTCGCCACAGAGGCACGGAGGACGCAGAGATAATGGAAATCGTTTTCTCCGTGCGCTCTGTGCCCCTGTGGCAAATCTTTTGGCAATTGCGGGCATGGCTCGCGGCTATGTCCAGGAAAATTGAAACATGCGTTTTCTGATCTATCGCTACAATCCGGATGACGGCCAGCCGCCGCGCATGCAGGCCTACGAGCTGGATGGTTTCGAAAACGGCGACAAACTGCTCGACGCCCTGCTGCGCATCAAGGCCGAATTGGACCCCAGCCTGAGCTTCCGCCGCTCCTGCGGCGAGGGGGTGTGCGGCTCCGACGCGCTCAACATCAACGGCCGCAATGGCCTGGCCTGCATCACGCCGCTCGCCGATCTGGGCGATACGGTGGAGATCCGGCCCCTGCCGGGGCGCCCGGTGATCCGCGACCTGGTGGTGGACATGGAGCAGTTCTATCACCAGTACCGTGCCGTCAAACCCTGGCTGACGGTGCACGATCCGGAGCCGGAGACCGAGTACTTGCAGACCCCGCAACAGCGCGATCAGCTCGACGGCCTCTATGAATGTATCCTCTGTGGCTGCTGCTCCACCGCCTGCCCGTCCTTCTGGTGGAACCCGGACAAGTTCCGTGGCCCGGCGGCGTTGCTGCAGGCCTGGCGCTTCCTCGCCGACAGCCGTGACCAGGCCACCGGTGACCGGCTGGCGGAACTGGAGGGCCCGTATCACCTGTTTCGTTGTCACACCATCATGAATTGCGCGGATGTCTGTCCCAAGGGCCTGAATCCCACCAAGGCCATCGGCAACATCAAGAAGCTGATGCTGAAGCACCATGTCTGAGCCCGGCCCGCGCCTGCGTTGGCAATGCCGCCGTGGCATGCGCGAGCTGGACGAGCTGCTACAGGGCTTCCTTGAGCGCGGCTATGCGCAGCTGGATGAGTCGCAACGACTCGCCTTCGAACGCCTGCTTGGCACCCAGGACAATCTGCTGCTCGAATACCTCATGGGCCGCAGCGTACCCAAGGACTCGGGCACGGCCGATGTCGTCGCCAAAATACGCCACGCCGCTCATTCTTGAACCACGCCCATCGCGGTGGCTGCTGTCGTTGATGCTGCTCGCCCATGGCGGTGCCATCGCCGTGCTGCTGGCCCTGCAGGCATGGCCGTGGCCGCTGCGCCTGTTCCTGGTAATGGCCGTTCTGGCCGGGCTGTGGTTCACTCTTGGCGGGCTGGGCTGGCGGCGAAGCCCCGCCCGTATCTGCCGCCTCGTCTGGCAGGTGGAAAATCAATGGCGGCTGGAGCGGTGCAACGGAGAAATACGGGCGGCCCGGTTGCAGCCATCGAGCTTCATGCACCCCTGGCTGGTGGTGTTGAACCTGCGTATCGAGGGGCGCAGGCTGCCGTGCTCGCTGGTGCTGGCGCGTGACAGCCTGGATGCCTCGACGTTTCGCCGTTTGCGTGTGCGGCTGACGACCGAGGCCGGAACGCTGTTTGCGGAAGGGTAAGCGGATATGTCCGCTCATGGCTGCATCAGGCGCTTTCCCGCCTTGGGGCGGGGCGAGTAGTTGGTGGGGGTGAGAATGGTGTCTTGCGGCGGGCGGGTGTCGTCGGTGTGGGGGAAGTCGAGGGTGTAGTGCAGACCGCGGCTCTCGGTGCGCTGCAGGGCGGAACGCACGATCAGCTCGGCGGCCTGCACCAGGTTGCGCAGCTCGATGAGGTCGTTGGTGATGCTGAAATTGCTGTAGTACTCCTCGATCTCCAGGGTCAGCAGGTCGATGCGCCGCTGCGCGCGCTGCAGGCGCTTGCCGGTGCGCACGATGCCCACGTAGTCCCACATGAAGCGCCGCAGCTCGTCCCAGTTGTGGGCGACGACGATCTGCTCGTCGGAGTCGCTGACGCGGCTCTCGTCCCAGGCCGGCAGCCGCTCGGGGATGGCCTGTTCCCGCCAGTGGCGGTTGATGTCCGCGGCGGCGGCCTCGCCGAACACCAGGCATTCCAGCAGCGAGTTGCTGGCCAGGCGGTTGGCGCCGTGCAGGCCGGTGCAGGCGGTCTCGCCGATGGCGTACAGGCCGGCGAGATCGGTGCGCCCGTGCAGGTCGGTCATCACGCCGCCGCAGGTGTAGTGGGCGGCGGGCACGATGGGCAGCGGCTCCCGGGTCATGTCGAAGCCGAAATCGAGGCAGCGCCGGTAGATGTTGGGGAAGCGCTCCCTGACGAAGTCGGCCGGCTTGAAACTGATGTCCAGGTACAGGCAGTCGGCGCCGAGGCGTTTCATCTCGTGGTCGATGGCGCGGGCGACGATGTCGCGCGGGGCCAGTTCGCCGCGCCGGTCGAAGCGGTCCATGAAGCGGCTGCCGTCGGGCAGCAGCAGTTTCGCCCCCTCGCCGCGCAGGGCCTCGGAGATGAGGAACGACTTGGCCTGCGGGTGATACAGGCAGGTGGGATGGAACTGGATGAACTCCATGTTGGCGGTGCGGCAGCCGGCGCGCCAGGCCATGGCGATGCCGTCGCCGGTGGAGACGTCGGGGTTGCTGGTGTAGAGATAGACCTTGCTGGCACCTCCAGTGGCCAGTACCACGTTGCGTGCATGGAAGGCCTGCACGCGGTCGCTGTCGCGGTCCAGCACGTAGGCGCCGAGCGCACGCTGCGGGCGCTGGCCGAGCTTGGCGGCGGTGATGAGGTCGACGGCGATGTGGTTTTCGAACACCTCGATGTTGGGCCGTTGGCGCACCGCGCGGATCAGGGTGTCCTCCAGCGCGCGGCCGGTGGCGTCGGTGGCGTGGGCGACGCGGCGGTGGCTGTGGCCGCCCTCGCGGGTCAGGTGGCATTCGTCGTCGTGGCCCTCGCGCACCGTGAATTGCATGCCCAGCGATTGCAGCCAGTGAATCTGGTCGGCGCCGTGTTCCGTGGTAAAGCGTACCACTTCCGGCTTGCACAGGCCGGCACCGGCGTCGAGGGTGTCGATGATGTGGGATTCTACCGAGTCGCCGGGGTCGAGCACGGCAGAGATGCCACCCTGGGCATAGCGGGTGCTGCCTTCGGAGAGGCTCGATTTGGCGATCACGGCGACGCGGATGGCGGGGTCGAGGCGCAGGGCCAGGCTGAGGCCGGCGGCGCCGCTGCCGATGACGAGGATATCGTGGCTGAAGTGCTGACTCATCACCACAGCTTACTTGATTCCCTGATCATCGCCCACATTTCTACGCTGTCTTGGCGTATCATAGGCCCGCATGTCGCAGGCCTTCCTGCGGCCGGAATTAAACCTGAATCCGTGGGTTCATGACGGCGAATGACACAACTCATTGATCCGTCTCGCTATATGAATCAATCAGTTGCGTGCTTCATCCGCTCTGAATCCACGGATTCAGGTTAAAGTTCCGGCTCCGGCGAACTATCCATACAGGCCGCGGTCTATCGGAATGAGGGGCCGGGCCTGCCTTTCGACATTGTCTAGATAAAAGGATTGGGCCCGGATGGGCGAAAAGAATGTAGACCAGGCGCTCGTCGAGCGCGTCCAGCGTGGAGACAAAGCGGCCTTTGACCTGTTGGTGCGCAAGTATCAGCATAAGGTGATCAAGGTCATATCCCGTTATGTGCGAGACCAGAGCGAGGTCTACGACGTGGCGCAGGAGGCCTTCATCAAGGCCTATCGCGCCCTGCCGCGCTTTCGTGGCGACAGCGCCTTCTATACCTGGATGTACCGTATTGCCATCAATACGGCGAAGAACTATCTGGTGGCACAGGGGCGGCGGATGCCGAATGTCGATATCGATGCCCGGGAGGCGGAACAATACGAGGGCGCCTCGGGTCTCAAGGAGCAGGCGACACCGGAACATCTGTTGATGCGTGACCAGGTTGAATCCACGGTATACTCTGCGATCGACCAGTTGCCGGGTGACCTGCGCACCGCGATTACCCTGCGTGAGCTCGAAGGGTTGAGCTACGAAGAGATTGCAGAGGCCATGGATTGCCCGGTGGGTACCGTGAGGTCGCGGATATTCCGTGCCCGGGAAGCCATCGACAAGAAACTCAGGCCGTTGCTGAGTAACAAGTGAGCGATGACGCTTGCGCGTTGTCTGACATTGAATAACGAACGTAGCTAGGCGGTGGACGCGATGACCAATCTATCCGATGAACAGCTGTCATCCCTGATCGATGGCGAACTCGACGATACCCGGCAGCGGCACGCCATCGATGCCCTGGCCCACGATGCCGAGGCCCGCGATCGCTGGGGGCGGTTCCACATGGCGAGCGATGCCTTGCACGGCAACCTGCCGGAGGCCATTGATCCCCGTTTTGCCACTCGTGTCATGGCCGCCATCGAAGACGAGCCTACCATCCTCGCCCCCCCGCCCTCCCGCAGACCATCCGTTTCCACCGACCATGCCCCGGCGCGTTCCAGCTTCAGCAAGCGTTTTGCCGGCCTGGCTGTGGCCGCCTCCGTGGCCGCCATTGCAGTAATGGGGGTTGAGTCGCTGTATCATGAAGATCCGGCGGCGCCGCGCAGCCAGCAGGTGGCGGAGAACGAGGCGGCACCGTCCGAATACATCCGCCTCGCCAAGCAGCCCTCACCGCCCCCGGGCGCGACGCTGGCGTCCGTGAATGCGCCGCTGGCGACTTCCGCAGCGGCGTCCCTGGCCGCCCGCGCGGAGATGCTCAGGGCCCATCCCGAGATTGCCCGGCGCATCGATCCGCGTTTGCACAAATACCTCATCAACCACAGCCAGCAGGCGGGGCGCTCCAATATTCAGGGCGTGATGCCCTATGCGCGCATCGTCACCTATCCTGGCGCCCAGCAGAGACCGGTTCAGCGGTGAAGCGGGGCCTGCTTCTTCTCTGCCTCTATCTCCCCTTCGGCGCCGTGTTGGCCGGGGACGATCTGATCAAGTCCCTCAGCAGGATGCAGGATGCCCTGCAAAACCTGAATTACTACGGCACGCTGGTGTTCATGCAAGGCGGCGATGTGCAGTCCATGAGCCTGGCGCACCAGGCGACCGACGAGGGCGAGGTCGAGCGCATCGTCAACCTCAATGGCTATGCGCGCGAAGTGATCCGCAAGAATGATCGCGTCATCTGTTATCTGCCCGACAGTAAGTCCGTTACCGTCAGCACGCGCCGTTCGGGCAAGGGTGGCTGGTTGTCGAAACTGGTCGCCAATGATTTTGCCGCCATGCAGGCGCTGTATACCTTTCAGATGGACGGCGAGGATCGGGTGGCAGGTCGTTTCACCCGGCGTGTTCTGATTCAGCCCAACGATGCCTTCCGTTACGGCTACCGCCTTTGGCTGGACAAGGACAGCGGTCTGCTGCTCAAGTCCGATCTGCTGAGCGAGTCGGCAGAGATCCTCGAACAGGCCATGTTTGCGGAGATCTCCATCGTCGACGAGGTGCCGCCGGAGATGCTGCAGCCCTCGACCCCCAGCGAGGATTTCGTCTGGTACGAAGAGAACAACGAAATCGAAGAGATTCCGCCAGAGGCGCAGACCTGGCGTGTCATGGAGATGCCGGTGGGTTTCAAGCTGGTATCGCAGATGCGCCATCTCCTGCCGGACAGTTCACAGCTGGCCGAGCACCTGCTGATCACCGATGGTCTGGCCAGCGTATCGATCTACATCGAGGCCCTGAATGGGGAGCCGGCGCCCTTCGACGGCCCCTTCAAGCGTGGCGCAGTGAATGTCTACAGCACCGCCCTGGACGATCATCAGATCGTGGTGGTGGGCGAGGTGCCGGCGGCGACGGTGGAGATGATGGCCAGGTCGGTTCGTCGGCAGCCCCCTGGAGCGGGTAATGATTGAGGAAACGGCCTATGTCGTGGCCGTGGATCCGCAGGGTGTCTGGGTGGAGACCCAGCGCCAGTCGGCCTGTGGCCAGTGTGCGGCGCGCAAGGGTTGCGGCACGGCGGTGTTGGGCAAGGCGCTGGGCAAGAAACGCAACCGGGTGCTGGTGGCCAATCCTGACCAGGCCCCGGTGCAGGTGGGCGACCAGGTGTTGATCGGTATCGATGAATCGGCCCTGGTGCGCGGCTCGATGGCGGTCTATCTGGTGCCACTCTTGAGCTTTTTTCTGTTTGGCGCGCTCGGCCAGACCCTGGCCAGCCGGTTGATGCCGGGTAGCGGCGAGGGACTGAGCATCTTCTTCAGCCTGCTGGGGCTGTTGCTGGGCTTTCTTTGGGCGCGGCGCTATGCGCGTGGCGACCAGCGCTACCAGCCGGTGATCCTGGCCAATGCGACACCGGCCGTTTCTTTCTACAATACCCATTAACGACTCTCTCATGATTCGATTAGGAGCAAGCATGTCTTTACAGCAACCCCTGCGGCAGCTTTCGTGGATCTCGGTGTTGGCACTACTGATGTTTTCCCTTGCAGCGCAAGTGCAAGCATCGCTGCCGGATTTTACCGAACTGGTGGAGAACCACGGTGCAGCGGTGGTTAATATCAGTACCACCCAGAAGTTGAAGCGTCCCAAAATGTCGGGCATGCCCCATGGTATGCCGGAAGGCATTCCCGAAGGCCCTTTCGGCGATCTCTTTCGTCACTTTTTCGGCGAGCCGGGCGGGTCGGGTGACGGAGAGCAATACGATGCCAAGTCGTTGGGCTCGGGTTTCATCATTTCATCGGATGGCTATGTGATGACCAATCACCATGTGATCAAGGATGCCAGCGAAATTCTCGTGCGCCTGAGTGACCGCCGCGAACTGGTGGCCGAACTCGTCGGCAGTGACGAGCGCAGTGATGTCGCCTTGCTGAAAATCGACGCGGATAATCTGCCGGTGGTGAAAATCGGCAGTTCCGAGAAGCTCAAGGTGGGCGAATGGGTGCTGGCCATCGGCACACCGTTTGGTTTTGACCATTCGGCGACCCAGGGCATCGTCAGTGCCAAGGGGCGGGCTTTGCCACGCGAGAACTATGTGCCCTTCATCCAGACCGATGTGGCCATCAATCCCGGCAATTCCGGTGGCCCGTTGTTCAATCTGGACGGCGAAGTGGTGGGTATCAATTCGCAGATCTACAGCCGCACCGGTGGATTCATGGGCCTGTCCTTCGCCATCCCCATCGACATGGCGATGAAGGTAGTCGAACAGCTCAAGGAAAGTGGCCACGTGACGCGTGGTTGGCTGGGCGTGCTGATTCAGGATGTGACCCGTGAGCTGGCCGAGTCCTTCGGCATGGATAAGCCGCATGGCGCATTGGTGGCCAAGGTACTGCCGGACAGCCCCGCCGAGGCCGCCGGCCTGAAGGTGGGCGATATCATTACCAGGTTCAATGGCAAGGCTATTGTCCTGTCTTCCGATCTGCCACCTTTGGTCGGTATCACGCCGGTGGGTGAGAAGGTGCGCGTGGAGATCCTGCGTAATGGCAAGGTCAGGACCCTGTCCGTCAAACTCGGCGAGTTGCCCGAAGACGATCTGCAACTGGCCGGTGGCGAGCCAAAGAGCGCCAAGGCCAGCCGTCTCAAGATCACCGTCTCCGACCTGACGGCGGAGCAGCGCAAGCGTCTCGGCATCAGTGAAAAGGGCGTGCTGGTGAATCAGGTGCAGGCCGGCCCGGCACGCAAGGCCGGGGTGCGGCGCGGTGACGTGATCCTGATGCTCAACAACGTCGAGGTTACGGACGCCAAGCAGTTCCGCAAGCTGGTGGAGAACCTGCCGGCGGGCAAATCGGTGCCGTTGCTGGTTCAGCGCCGCGGTGGTCCGGTGTTTCTTGCCCTGAAGATTGCCGAGGACTGACCCCGAAAACGGCGTACATCAACGTACGGCCGACGCCCGTCCCGCCTGCGTGGGGCGGGCGTTTCAGTTTCGGCCGTGTGCCAGATGCACTACAATGCGCAGCGGGCATCTCGCATGCCCGTTTTTTTCGTACTGATTTTCACCGCAGGGGCGTGCATTCAGGCTGGCTGTGTGTTCTGTGGTGAACGGTAACCCGGCTGATGACAGCCTCCCGGCCCCAATGCAGGTGGTAGCACTTAATGTCCGATATGGAACACATCCGTAATTTCTCCATCATCGCCCATATCGATCACGGCAAATCGACGCTGGCCGATCGCTTCATCCAGTTCTGCGGCGGGCTGGAGGATCGCGAGATGTCGGAACAGGTGCTGGATTCCATGGATCTGGAGCGCGAACGCGGCATCACCATCAAGGCGCAGAGCGTGACCCTGCGCTACAAGGCCCGCGACGGCCAGACCTATCAGCTGAATTTCATCGACACCCCGGGTCACGTCGATTTTTCCTACGAGGTATCGCGTTCCCTGGCCGCCTGCGAGGGTGCGCTGCTGGTGGTGGACGCCTCGCAGGGTGTCGAGGCGCAGAGCGTCGCCAACTGCTACACCGCCGTGGAGCAGGGCCTGGAGGTGGTGCCGGTGCTGAACAAGATCGATCTGCCGGCCGCCGATCCGGAGCGGGTGATCCAGGAGATCGAGGACATCATCGGTGTCGAGGCCGACGACGCCATCCGCGTCAGCGCCAAGACCGGCGTCGGCATCGAGGATCTGTTGGAACAACTGGTGCAACGCATCCCCGCGCCGCAGGGCGACCCGCAGGCGCCGCTGCAGGCGCTGATCATCGACTCCTGGTTCGACAACTACCTGGGCGTGGTGTCGCTGGTGCGCGTCAAGCAGGGCACCCTGCGTGCCGGCAAGAAGGTGAAGGTGATGTCCACCGGGCAGAGCCACCTGGTCGATCACGTCGGTATCTTTACCCCCAAGCGCCTCGATCAGCCGCAGCTGTCCTGCGGCGAGGTGGGCTACGTGATCGCCGGCATCAAGGAGATCGAGGGCGCGCCGGTGGGCGACACCCTGACCATGGCCGATAACCCCGCCGAGGAGCCGCTGCCCGGCTTCAAGGCCGTACAGCCGCAGGTGTTCGCCGGCATCTTCCCCATCAGTGCCGAGGACTACGAGGACCTGCGCGACGCCCTGGCCAAGCTGCGTCTCAACGATGCCGCGTTGTTCTACGAGCCGGAGACTTCCACTGCACTGGGACTGGGTTTCCGCTGCGGTTTTCTGGGCATGCTGCACATGGAGATCGTGCAGGAGCGCCTGGAGCGTGAGTACGACCTCAACCTCATCACCACCGCGCCCACCGTGGTCTACGAGGTGAAGACCACCGATGGCAAGGTGCTGCAGGTGGACAATCCCTCCAAGCTGCCGGACGCCGCACGCATCGAAGAGTTCCGCGAACCCATTATTCACGCCAGCATCCTGGTGCCGCAGGAATATATCGGCAACGTCATCGGCCTGTGCGTGGAGAAACGCGGCGTGCAGAAAAAGATGCTGTACGTGGGCAAGCAGGTGGCGCTGGACTACGAGCTGCCGTTGAACGAAGTGGTGATGGACTTCTTCGACCGCCTCAAGTCGGTGAGCCGCGGTTATGCCTCGCTGGACTACCATTTCCTGCGTTTCCAGCCGGCGGACCTGGTGCGGCTCGACATCCTCATCAACGGCGAGCGCGTCGACGCCCTGGCGCTCATCGTGCATCGTGACCAGGCCCAGTATCGTGGCCGTGAGCTGGTGGAAAAGATGCGCCAGATCATCCCGCGGCAGATGTTTGACGTCGCCATCCAGGCCGCCATCGGCGCCCACATCATCGCTCGCAGCAACGTCAAGGCGCTGCGCAAGAACGTTACCGCCAAGTGCTACGGTGGTGATATCACACGCAAGAAGAAATTGCTGGAAAAACAGAAGGCCGGCAAAAAACGCATGAAACAGGTGGGTTCGGTGGAGATCCCGCAAGAGGCCTTCCTGGCCGTTCTCAAAGTCGGCAAATGAACAAGCGAGACAGGTAAGCAATCCATGGATTTCGATTTTCCGGCCATCATGGTCACCGCCACCTTCGTCACCGGCATCATCTGGGCGCTGGACGCCTGGCTGTGGGCGCCCAGGCGTCGCGCCAATGCCGAGGCGTTGGGGCAGGGCATGGCCGTCAGTGATGGTGCCTCGCTGGACGAGGCGCGCGAGAAGCTGCTCAAAGAACCGGTGCTGGTGGAGTATGCGCGGTCGCTATTTCCGGTTATCCTCATCGTTCTTTTGTTGCGCTCTTTCGTGGTCGAGCCGTTCCGCATACCCTCCGGTTCGATGATGCCAACCTTGCTGGTGGGCGACTTTATTCTTGTCAACAAGTTTGCCTATGGCATCCGCCTGCCGGTGCTGGATACCAAGGTCATCGAGGTAGGCGAGCCGTCGCGCGGTGACGTGGTGGTGTTTCGCTATCCCGAGAATCCCGCCATCGATTACATCAAGCGGGTGGTTGGTCTGCCCGGTGATCGTATCGGCTACTACAACAAGCAGTTGTTCATCAATGGCGAGCCGGTGCCGCAGAGCGGTTGGGAAACCTATATTGGCGAAGGGCAGGGCAGCGCCATGACCGGCGCCAAGGTGCGTATCGAAAAGCTGGGCAAGGTGACGCACGAGATTCTCATCGATCCTGGCCGTGGCTCTGTAGAGGGCGAGTTCATCGTTCCCGAGGGGCACTATTTCATGATGGGCGATAACCGCGACAACAGTAACGACAGCCGCTACTGGGGCTATGTGCCGGAGGAAAATCTGGTCGGCAAGGCCTTCATGATCTGGATGAGCTGGGATGGCGGTATCAACTTTTCACGCATTGGCACCGATATTGAATAACTCAACACCATCACGGAGGCTTGAGATGAAGGGTTTGCATCAGCAGCGGGGAGTGACCGGGATCACCATGGTTCTGATCGTGGCCCTGGTCGCGTTTTTTTCGCTCCTTGCCATTCGCCTGTTTCCTATTTATCTGGAACATTTCAAGGTCGTCAGTCATTTGGAAAACCTGGCCAGTGAAGAGGGTGTCAGCGATCTCAGCGATAAGGAAATCCGCAAGACCTTGCTCAAGCGTTTCGATATCGATGATGTCGAGAACGTGCGTGCCGAGGACATCTTTATTGAGCATCCGGATCGCAATACCACCATCGTTGCTATCGAATACGAAGTTCGCACGCCGGCCTTCGGTAATGTCGACATGGTGGTCAGCTTCATTGACGAGGTCGAGGTCAATCCTTGAGGCGCAAACTCGATCAGCTTGCCGCAATGATTGGGTACCGCTTCAAGACGACCAGCCTGCTGGAAGAGGCGCTGACTCATCGCAGCAAGGGTGCGCTAAATAATGAGCGGTTGGAATTTCTCGGTGACGCGATTCTGGGTTTCGTGGTTGCCGAGGCCCTGTTTGCGCGCTACCCCAAAGAATCCGAAGGGGTGCTGACCCGCTTTCGTGCTTCGCTGGTGAAAAAGGAGACGCTGGCGGAAATGGCGCGTGGCTACCAGCTGGGTGATTATCTGCGGCTCGGCCCCGGCGAACTGAAGAGCGGCGGCTTTCGGCGTGACTCGATTTTAGCCGATGCCATGGAGGCGATCATCGGCGCCATTTATCTCGACAGCGACATGGCGACGGCGCGTGACTTCGTGTTACGCAGTCTGGGCGACCGCTTCGAACACCTGAGAATACAGAAAGACCCCAAGACACAGCTGCAGGAGTTTTTGCAGGCTCGGCGTCTGCCGCTGCCGCGATACAGCGTGCTCGGCACGCGCGGCACCGAGCACGACCAGCACTTCGAGGTGCAGTGTGTGGTCGAAGGGCTGGCCGAGCCGGCCCTGGGCAGCGGCAACAGCCGGCGCAAGGCCGAGCAGGCCGCGGCGCAGCAGGCGCTGGATGCCCTGGGTGCGGGCCGCAAGGCGTAACGATACCTAAAATCCGACAGGCTCCTAGCCCGTGCCCTTGTGGTGAACCAAGAGAAATACCTGACATCATGCAAGACTCCCAATTCCGCTGCGGATTCGTGGCTATTGTGGGCCGGCCGAACGTCGGCAAGTCCACCCTGCTCAATCGTATTCTCGGCCAGAAGATCAGCATCACCGCACATCGGCCGCAGACCACCCGGCACCGCATCCTCGGCGTCAAGACCAGTGACACGGCACAGATGATCTACGTCGACACGCCGGGCATGCACCTGGGCGGCAAGCGGGCGATCAATCGCTACATGAACCGCGAGGCCGCCAGCAGCATCAGCGATGTCGACGTGGTGGTGTTCGTGGTCGACCGCACGCGCTGGAACGAGGAAGACCAGAATGTGCTGGAAAAGCTCGAGAACGCCCGCGCGCCGGTGGTGCTGGCGGTGAACAAGATCGACGAGTTGAAGCGCCGCGAGGAGCTGCTGCCGCATCTGCAGGTGCTGGCCGGAAAGCGGGACTTCGCCGCGGTGGTACCGCTGTCGGCGCGCACCGGCGAATCCGTCGATCGCCTGGAGGCCCTGCTGCAGGACATGATGCCCATCTCCGGGCCGTTCTTTCCCGAGGATCAGATCACCGACCGCAGCGAGCGCTTCATGGCCGCCGAACTGGTGCGCGAGAAACTGGTACGCATCCTGGCCCAGGAGCTGCCGTATTCCACCACCGTGGAAATCGAAAAATTCAGCCTCGAAGAGACTACCCCCGGCAAGCCGCCGGTGCGCCATATTCACGCCGTCATCTGGGTGGAGCGTCAGGGGCAGAAGGGCATCATCATTGGCAAGAATGGCCAGCAGCTGAAACGTATCGGCGAGCAGGCGCGCAAGGACATGGAGCGGGCCTTCGATGGCAAGGTCTTCTTGCAGTTATGGGTCAAGGTGCGTCAGGGCTGGTCCGACGACGAGCGCGCCTTGCGCAGCCTGGGCTATCAGGACGAGTGAGCAGGGCGGTATAGTCCGCTAATGAACGCCAATAGACGTCCATGGCCTGAATTGACCCAAAGGGACAAATGCAAAGGCGCAAAGTCTTTTATTTTTTTCTTTGCGGCCTTTGTGTTTTTGCGCCTTTGCGTTGAAATCGAGGATGTCCGGTTTGCCGGCCGTGCTTCGTTTTTTCGCCTGCGGAGCTGATCGCCGGTGTCCCGCAAGCCGACCGCTCTGCAACCTGCTTACGTGCTGCACCAGCGTGCCTACCGTGACAGCAGCGCCATCGTCGAACTGTTCACCCCGGAGCACGGCCGGGTGGGCGTGGTGGCGAAGGGCATCAAGCGCCCCAAGTCGCCCTGGCGCGGCCTGCTGCAGCCCTTCCAGCCGTTGCTGGTGGCCTGGCAGGGCGGCGGCGAGCTGAAGACCCTTACCGCGGCCGAGCCGCAGGGCATGGCGCTGCGCCTGCCGCCATCGGCGCTGGCCAGTGGCTTTTACCTCAATGAATTGCTGATGCGCCTGGTGGCGCGCCTGGATGCCCATCTGACATTGTTTGGCTGCTATGATGCCAGCCTGCGCGCCCTCGCGGCGGCGGATTCGGCGGCGGCGCTGGAAGGGGTGCTGCGTTGTTTCGAACGTGATCTGCTGGCGGCGCTGGGTTATGCCCTGGTGCTGGATCGTGAGGTGGAAACCGGCCAGGCGCTGGTGCCGGCGCAGGTCTATGATTACCAAGTCGAGCGCGGCCCGGTGAGGCTGACCGAGGCGGAAGGCGGCCAGGGCATCGCCGTGCATGGCAGCACCCTGTTGGCGCTTCGTCAGGCGTGCCTGGCCGACGCCCAGGCACGCCGTGAGGCCAAGCGCCTGATGCGGGCGGTGCTGGCGCGTTACCTGGGGCCGCAGCCGTTGTTCAGCCGCCAGCTGCTGGTGCGGCGAAACGATAACCGGAAGTAGCAACAACAAGTAGCAACAACAAGTAGCAACAAAGAGAAAAGCAAGAGAGACATCAATGAGCGAACACACCATGGACATGCTGCTGGGCGTCAATATCGATCATGTCGCCACCCTGCGCCAGGCGCGCGGCACACGCTACCCGGAGCCCATTCAGGCCGCCATCGCCGCCGAGCAGGCGGGCGCCGATGCCATTACCCTGCACCTGCGCGAGGATCGCCGCCACATCCAGGACCGCGACGTGGAGATGCTGCGTGACATCCTGCTCACGCGCATGAATCTGGAAATGGCGGTCACCGAAGAGATGCTCGCCATCGCTGCGCGCATCCGCCCGCAGGACTGCTGCCTGGTGCCGGAGCGGCGCGAAGAGCTGACCACTGAAGGCGGTCTCGACGTCGCCGGCCAGGAGGCGCGCATGCGCGATGCCTGTGCGCGGCTGGCGGAGGCGGGCGTGCGCGTGTCCCTGTTCATCGACGCCGATGCGGCGCAGGTGGAAGCGGCCAAGGCGGTGGGCGCGCCGGTGATCGAGATTCACACCGGCCACTTCGCCGACGCCGAGAACACCGAACAGCGGCAGCGTGAGCTGGCGCGGGTGGTCGAGGCCACGCGGCTGGGCCTGGAGCTGGGCTTGCAGGTCAATGCCGGCCATGGGCTCAATTACCAGAATGTGCAGGCCATCGCCGCCATTCCCGGCATCTCGGAACTGAACATCGGCCACGCCATTATCGCCCGTGCGGTGTTCACCGGGCTGGAAGCGGCGGTGCGCGAAATGAAGCGCCTGATGCGGGAGGCGGCGGCGCGGTGATCTGCGGGATCGGCACCGACATCGTCGCCGTGGCCCGTTTGCAGGCCAATCTGGATCGCTATGGGGAGCGCTTCGCGGCGCGCATTCTCACCGCGTCGGAGATGGCCGTTTTCCGCGAGGCCGCCAACAAGAAGGCCCATTTCCTCGCCAAGCGCTTCGCCGCCAAGGAGGCGCTGGTGAAGGCATTGGGCACCGGCTTTCGCGGCGGCCTCAGCCTGCGTGACATCGCCGTGGCCAACGACGCGCTGGGCAAGCCGGCGCTGGAATTCAGCGACAAACTGGCCGATCGCCTGCGTGCCCGGGGTATCACCCGGTGGCATCTTAGCCTCACGGACGAGCGAGAATATGCGCTGGCCTTCGTCGTTCTGGAGTGCCCGTAGGCGTTTTTGCCGCTCGGTGGAAATTACGCCGAAGGGGACTTGTGTTTCTCGCTGGTTTAGGTAGAATGCGCAGCCTCGGTTGCGGGGTGGAGCAGTCCGGTAGCTCGTCGGGCTCATAACCCGAAGGTCGTAGGTTCAAATCCTGCCCCCGCTACCAACCGAATTATGCAGTGTGTAGTTGGGGCCCGACGAGGTCGGGCTCAGCTTTCATCCGGCGCAGCCGCTGAAGGTCGTAGGTTCAAATCCTGCCCCCGCTA
>DRQN01000193.1 GCA_011371455.1 Gammaproteobacteria bacterium | reverse complement strand
CGCTGCCGGTGTCGAGCATCTTTTACGGCATGACCGCCAAGGGTTATTCCATCGCCGAGATCGTGGCCGAGATCAATACCCGGCTGAAAACCATTCTGCCCGTGGACATGTTCCTGGCCGCCTGCCTGATCGATATCGACACCACCACCCATACGCTTACCGCCTGGAACGGCGGACTGCCGCCGCTGGTGGTCTATGACGCCAGGCAGCTGACGGTCAGCCAGCGCATCCCGTCCCGGCATCTGCCCCTGGGCATCATCGATGGCGAAAGTTTCAGCCGCCGCGTAGAGGTAGTGACGATCCAGGAAGGGGATCGCATCTATATCTGTTCGGACGGGGTGCTGGAGACGCAGAATCAGCAGGGCGAGATGTTTGGCCGGGAGCGTTTCAATGCCCTGTTCGAGGCCCGGCTGGCACCACAGGCCTTGTTCGACACCATTCTTGGCCAGCTGTCCGAATTTCAGGCCGGCAGCCTGCAGCAGGATGACGTTACGCTACTGGAAATCTGTTACGACCCGTTGCTGCTGGATCAGCGCGCTGGCACCATCGAGGAGGAGGCGAGCGGCCGCGGACGCATCTCCGCCGCGCCCGCACCCTGGGGGCTGAGCCTGACCCTCAGCGCCGAACTGCTGAAAGACCTCGATCCCCTGCCGTTGCTGATCCAGGCGCTGATGGATCTGCAGGGCTTTCGCGGCCAGCGCCAGCAGCTCTACACGGTGTTTTCCGAGCTGTATTCCAATGCCCTCGAACACGGCCTGCTGGGACTGGATTCCTCACTCAAGGCCAATGCCAGCGGTTTTGTCGAGTATTACCGGGCACGGGAACAGCGCCTGGCGGTGCTGAACGAGGGCGAGATCCGTATCGACATCCGTCACCAGCCCGAGGCGGAGGGTGGCCGGCTCATCATTACCGTAGAAGATACCGGTGCTGGTTTCGACTTCGAGTCCGCGTTGCTGCCGCTGACGGAAAATCTCGGCCACGCCGGCCGGGGCATCCAGCTATTGCGTTCCATCTGCGATGAGGTGGCGTTCCAGGGCAAGGGCAACCGGGTTCAGGTCGTCTATCGCTGGCAGTAATCAAGGGGGGAATGAAGGTGATGTTGAAGGCTGTGTTTGAAGGGCAGGTCTACCAGATAACCGTCCCGCCGGAGGTTCTGAACGACGGTGCGGCGTTTTTCCAGTACATGAATGCGGACATGGATCGGGGTTGGCAGATGGGGCGTGAATGGGTGGAGGCGCCCGATGCCACGCAGCGCTGCCAGATCGCTGCGGACAAGCTCGTCGATGCCATCAACGCGGAAAACGAGACCCTGGCCGGGTTGATGGCCGGCTACATCGTCACGCACTGCCCGGGGACGCGGGAGGTGCACATCGTCACCGATGGCGATCCCATGGAGACGGTGCTGATTGGCGCCTGAGGAGCGGTGTCATTCGTTTTGCAGTATTGATGATCGCCAATATAATGAACAATATCCCCAGCACTTTGGAGTGGCTATGTTTTTTGGCAATGTAAAAGAAATCAATGCCCCGGAACTCGGCCAGTGGCTGCAGGACGAGGCGGATACCTTCCGCATCATCGACGTGCGCGAGATGGCCGAGATCGCCCAGGGTACGATTCCCAACGCCGAGCCCATGCCCCTGGCTACGCTGCCGATGCGTATCGATGAACTGGAGCGTGACAAGAAGATGGTCATCATCTGCCGCAGCGGCGCGCGTTCCGCCCAGGCCTGCCAGTTTCTACAGCAGCAGGGCTACGACAATGTCTACAATCTGCGCGGCGGCATGATCGGCTGGGCGCACCAGTCGCTGCCCATCGTGCGGCCCTGAGCGGCGCCAGGGCACGGCCGGGGAGGGCGGGCTTGGTGAAAGGCCCGCCCTTTTTCGTGCCTATGACGCGGAAGATTTTGACTTGCCGAGGCAGGCTCTATAAGGTTGCGCCTCCGTCATGGCACCGGCCATGGCTTACACCGGTTCATTTTGGCCAAGTGGTCTCTCGTAGTGATCACCACTGGAGATACGTTTTATGCCTACTATTACTCTTCCCGACGGTTCCCGGCGCGAATTCGATCACCCCATGACCGTGCAGGAGGTGGCCGCCGACATCGGCCCCGGCCTGGCCAAGGCCGCCCTGGCCGGTCGGGTCGACGGCCGGCTGGTCGACACCTCCCATGTCATCGACCACGATGCCGAGCTGTCGTTGATCACCGAGCGCGACGAGGAGGGCCTGGAGATCATCCGCCACTCCACCGCCCACCTGCTGGCGCAGGCCGTCAAGGAACTGTTCCCTGAGGCCCAGGTGACCATCGGCCCGGTGATCGAGGACGGCTTCTACTACGATTTCGCCTATGAACCCGGTTTCAGCCCCGAGGACATGGCCGCCATCGAGAAGCGCATGAAGGAACTGGCCAGGCAGGACATCCCCATCGAGCGCAGCGAGATGCCGCGCGAGGAGGCGATCCGGTTCTTCGCCGACATGGGTGAGGACTACAAGGCCAGGATCATCGAGGACATTCCCGCCGGCGAGACCCTGTCGCTGTACCGCCAGGGCGACTTCATCGACCTGTGCCGCGGGCCGCACGTGCCGTCCACGGGCAAGCTCAAGTCCTTCAAGCTGATGAAGCTGGCCGGCGCCTACTGGCGCGGCGATTCCAGCAACGAGATGCTGCAGCGCATCTACGGCACCGCCTGGGCCAGCAAGAAGGACCTCAAGGCCTACCTGCATCGCCTCGAAGAGGCCGAGAAGCGCGACCACCGCCGCCTCGGCCGCCAGCTCGACCTGTTCCACACCCAGGAAGAGGCGCCGGGCATGGTGTTCTGGCACGACCACGGCTGGACCGTCTACCAGCAGGTGGAGCAGTACATCCGCCGCGTGCTGTGGGAGAACGGCTACCAGGAGGTCAACACGCCCAAGCTGGTGGACCGCTCCCTGTGGGAGAAGTCCGGCCACTGGGAGAAGTTCCGCGAGGACATGTTCATCACCGAGTCGGAGAACCGCGTCTACGCCGTCAAGCCCATGAACTGCCCCTGTCACGTGCAGATCTACAACCAGGGCCTGAAGAGCTACCGTGACCTGCCGCTGCGCATGGCCGAGTTCGGCTCCTGTCACCGCAACGAGCCCTCCGGCACCCTGCACGGCCTGATGCGCGTGCGCGCCTTCACCCAGGACGACGCCCACATCTTCTGCACCGAGGCGCAGATCCAGGACGAGGTCTCGCAATTCATCGACCTGCTGTTCCGCGTCTACCGGGACTTCGGCTTCGAGGACGTGATCATCAAGCTGTCCACCCGCCCCGAGCAGCGCGTCGGTTCCGACGAGGTCTGGGACAAGGCCGAGCACGCCCTGGAGAAGGCCCTCAACGACAAGAATCTCGACTGGGACCTGCAGCCGGGGGAGGGCGCCTTCTACGGCCCGAAGATCGAGTTCTCCCTCAAGGACTGCCTGGGGCGTGTGTGGCAATGCGGCACCATCCAGGTGGACTTCTCCATGCCCGGCCGGCTGGATGCCCACTATATCGCCGAGGACGGCAGCAAGCAGGTGCCGGTGATGCTGCACCGCGCCATCCTCGGTTCCCTGGAGCGTTTCATCGGCATTCTCATCGAGGAATACGCCGGCGCCTTCCCGCTCTGGCTGGCGCCGGTGCAGGCGGTGGCGATGCCGATTACGGATAAACATGCCGAATATGTGCGAGAAATCGAAAAAGGCTTGCGGAATCAGGGTTTCAGGGCTATTTCAGACTTGAGAAATGAGAAGATCGGCTTTAAAATCCGCGAGCACACTTTGCAGAAGATCCCTTATCAGCTGATCGTCGGCGATAAGGAAGTGGAAAATCACACCGTGGCCGTGCGCACGCGCAGCGGGAAAGACCTCGGCAGCATGAGCCTCGACCGGTTCATGGAGGGCCTTTCCGGCGAGATCGCGAGTCGCGGCCAACGTGTTTTGGAGGACTGAAGCATCGCTCAAGAAAAGAAAGTGCGCCTGAACGAGAACATCACGGCGCCTCAGGTCCGCCTCATCGGCGCGGACGGTGAACAGGTCGGCGTCGTGTCGCTGGCGGAGGCGCAACAGGCCGCCGATGAAGCGGAGCTGGATCTCGTCGAGATCGTACCGAATGCAGCACCTCCCGTCTGCCGTATCATGGATTATGGCAAGTTCCTGTTCGAAGAGAACAAGAAGCGCCATGCGGCAAAGAAGAAGCAGAAGCAAGTGCAGGTCAAGGAAGTCAAGTTTCGTCCCGGGACGGACGTCGGAGACTATCAGGTCAAACTACGCAACCTGAAGCGTTTCCTCAATAACGGAGACCGGGTAAAGGTTACCCTGCGTTTTCGTGGGCGCGAAATGGCCCATCAGGAACTCGGCCTCAAGCTGTTGCAGCGGGTCGAGGAAGATCTGAAAGACATCGGCAACGTGGAACAGCGTCCGAAGATGGAAGGTCGTCTGATGGTCATGGTCGTGGCGCCCAAAAAGAACTAGCCACGCCGCTGCCGGTCGGGCATTAGGCCGCCTCGATCGCCAGTTCAAAGTGCGTGATTTCAAATCGGGTCGTGCGTCGTCGTAGTGTTCGGCACGACCAATAAAATGCGGAGTCTACAATGCCTAAGATGAAAACCAACCGTGGCGCGGCCAAGCGCTTCAAGCGCACTGCGTCCGGCGGCCTCAAGCGCAACCAGTCGCATCGCCGCCATATTCTCACCAAGAAGAGCACCAAGCGCAAGCGTCAGTTGCGTTCGCCGAACATGGTCCATGATTCGGACGTGCGCATGGTCAACCGCATGCTTCCGTACATCTAAACCGCTTACTATCACTTCAAGGTAAAGAATCATGGCAAGAGTCAAACGCGGCGTGCAGGCGCGCGCCAAGCACAAGAAGGTCATTGCAAAGGCCAAGGGTTACAGCGGCCGTCGCAAGAACGTCTATCGCGTTGCCGTACAGGCGGTCACCAAGGCCGGCCAGTACGCCTATCGCGACCGTCGTCAGCGCAAGCGCCAGTTCCGCGCGCTGTGGATCGCCCGCATCAACGCCGCCGCGCGCGAATGCGGCCTGTCCTACAGCCGCATGATCGACGGCCTGAAGAAGGCCGCCATCGAGATCGATCGCAAGGTGCTGGCCGACCTGGCCGTGCACGACAAGGCGGCCTTCGCCCAACTGGCCGAAAAAGCCAAAGCCAGCCTCGCCGCTTAAGGCGGGTATTTGCGCCGCCTCGTGCGCAGATTGCGATAGCTGGACCGGGGTACTCCAAAAGGGGAAAGGCTTATACCTTTCCCCTTTTCTCGTTTCTAAGTTCCGGGCGTGTCGTCGCCCGGCCGTGGGGAATGCAAGGTGCAGAACGATTTGCAGAAACAGTTGGATGAACTCGTCCAGCAGGCCGCCGGGGCGGTGCGCGATGCCGAGGATCTGACGCAGCTGGACCAGGTGCGCGTGCGCTACCTGGGGAAAAAAGGCGAAGTGACGGCACAGCTGCAGCAGTTGGGCAAGCTGCCGCCGGCGGAGCGCCGCGAGGCGGGCAAGGTCATCAACAGCGCCAAACAGGCGGTGCAGCAGACGATCGAGGTTCGCCGCGAGAACCTCCAGCAGGAGGCGCTGGCGGCCAGGCTGGCGGCCGAGTCCGTCGATGTCACCCTGCCGGGCCGCGGCCAGGAGCCGGGCGGACTACATCCCGTTACGCGCACCCTGCAGCGCATCGAGGACCTGTTCTCGCAGCTCGGCTTCGAAGTGGCCGAGGGGCCGGAGATCGAGGACGACTACCACAACTTCGAGGCCCTCAACATCCCCGAGTCGCACCCGGCGCGCGCCATGCACGACACCTTCTATTTCGACGAGCACACGGTGCTGCGCACCCACACCTCGCCGGTGCAGATCCGCGTCATGGAGCAGCGCCAGCCGCCGTTGCGCATCATCGCCCCGGGGCGCGTCTACCGCTGCGACTCCGATCTCACACACACGCCCATGTTCCACCAGGTCGAGGGCCTGCTGGTGGACGAGAACGTCACCTTCGCCGACCTCAAGGGCATCCTCGACGACTTCCTGCGCAATTTTTTCGAGCAGGACCTGAAGGTGCGCTTTAGGCCGTCCTACTTTCCCTTTACCGAACCCTCCGCCGAGGCCGACATCGCCTGCGTGATGTGCGCCGGCGGGGGCTGCCGCGTGTGCAGCCACACCGGCTGGCTGGAGGTGCTGGGCTGCGGCATGGTGTATCCCAAGGTTTTCGGCCACGTCGGCATCGACAACGAGCGCTACACCGGCTTCGCCTTCGGCATGGGCGTCGAGCGCCTGGCCATGCTGCGCTACGGCGTCAACGACCTGCGCCTGTTCTTCGAGAACGACCTGCGCTTCCTGCGGCAGTTTCGTTGAGGGTTGATTTGTCCGCGAATTTATCCGCGAATGAACGCAAATAAACGCA
Organism: Gammaproteobacteria bacterium; assembly: GCA_011371455.1. Taxonomy (GTDB): domain Bacteria; phylum Pseudomonadota; class Gammaproteobacteria; order SZUA-152; family SZUA-152; genus DRQN01. Next base: position 4,316 of record DRQN01000193.1, on the reverse strand, counting down.
AATATAAATCCTTGTAATTTTTGATTTCACCACAGAGGCACGGAGCACACAGAGCAAGATCAAAAGCAGATAACCGCAAAGGTCGCCAAGGGACGTAAAGTTTTTATATTTTTCTTTGCGCTTCTTCGCGCCCTTTGCGGTAAAACTTTAAATAGGTCTTCTCTGTGTGCTCCGCGCCTCTGTGGTGAATATTCAAAGATTATTTGCGTTGATTCGCGTTCATTCGCGGACTGAAACATTGAATGGCTCCGGCATAACGGGGCCCGGGAAAACAAGGCTATGAAATTCAGTGAACATTGGCTCCGCGAGTGGGCGAACCCCGACATCGGCACCGAGGAGCTGGCCGAGCTGCTGACCCTCGCCGGGCTGGAGGTGGAGGCCGTCGAGCCCGTGGCCGGCGACTTCAGCAAGGTGGTGGTGGGGCAGGTGACCGCCATCGAGCCGCACCCCGGCGCCAGCAAGTTGCAGGTCTGCAGCGTGGACGTGGGCGCCGACGAGCCGCTGCAGATCGTCTGCGGGGCGCGCAACGTGGCCGTGGACATGAAGGCCCCGGTGGCCCTGGTGGGGGCGAAGCTGCCCGGCGGTCTGAAGATCGAGAAGGCCAAGCTGCGCGGCGTGCCGTCCTTCGGCATGCTGTGCTCCGAGGCCGAGCTGGGCATGGCCGACAGCGCCGAGGGCCTCATGGCCCTGCCGGCCGACGCGCCCGTGGGCACGGACATCCGCGACTACCTGCACCTCGACGACCACAGCATCGAGCTGGGCCTGACCCCCAACCGCGGCGACTGCCTGAGCATCGCCGGCGTGGCCCGGGAGGTGGGCGTGGTGGCGCGCACCGCGGTGCACGAGCCCGAGATGGGCGAGATCGCCGCTGCCACCGATGCCACCTTCCCGGTGCGGGTCGAGGCGGCCGGCGACTGCCCCCGCTACGTGGGCCGGGTCATCGAGGGCATCGACCCGCAGGCGGTGACGCCGCTGTGGATGCAGGAGGCCCTGCGCCGCAGCGGCCTGCGCAGCCTCGGACCGGTGGTGGACGTCACCAACTACGTGCTGCTGGAACTGGGTCAGCCCATGCACGCCTTCGATCTCCACCGCCTCGCCGGCGGCATCCGCGTGCGGCATGCGGCGAAGGGCGAGCGCATCACCCTGCTGGACGGGCAGACCATCGAGCTCGATGCCGGCACCCTGGTGATCGCCGACGACAAGGGCCCGGTGGCCCTGGCCGGCATCATGGGCGGGCAGGACTCGGCGGTGGGCGAGGGCACGCGCGACATCTTCCTCGAGAGCGCCTTCTTCAACCCGCTGTGCATCGCCGGCCGCGCGCGCAGCCACGGCCTGCACACGGACTCCTCGCACCGCTTCGAGCGTGGCGTCGATCCGCAACTTCAACGCCGCGCCCTGGAGCGCGCCACCGACCTGCTGCTGAAGATCGTCGGCGGCAAGCCCGGCCCCGTCATCGAGGTGGCTCACGAAGGGAGCCTGCCGCGGCCCGTGGACATCCGGCTGCGCCGCCAGCGCATCCGCCGCGTCCTCGGCACGGAGATCGTGGATGCCGAGGTGGAGGACATCCTTGCCCGCCTGGGCATGGCGCTGACCGCCACGGAGGAGGGCTGGCAGGTGACGCCGCCCAGCTTCCGCTTCGATGTGGCGATCGAGGTCGATCTCGTCGAGGAACTGGCCCGCATCCACGGCTACGAGTCCCTGCCCAGCAGCCGCCCGCAGGCCAGCATCGCCATGCAGCCGCAGCCAGAGGGCCGGGTGCCGCTGACGCGCCTGCGCCAGACCCTCGTCGATCGCGGCTACCAGGAGGCCGTCACCTACAGTTTCGTCGAGCCGAAGCTGCTCGAGGCGCTGGACCCCGGTGCCCGCCCGGTGAGGCTGGCCAATCCCATCTCCGAGGACATGTCGGTGATGCGCACCAGCCTGTGGCCGGGGCTGGTGAAGACCCTGTTGCACAATCTCAATCGCCAGCAGGACCGCGTGCGACTGTTCGAAACCGGCTTGAAGTTTGTGCGCCAAGATGATGAATTGAAACAGGAAAGATGCATCGCTGGCCTCGTTTCCGGCGGCCTCTACCCGGAGCAGTGGGGCGTCACTGGCCGCGAAGTGGATTTCTTCGATCTCAAGGGTGACGTGGAGGCCCTGCTGGCCACCACCGGCGAACTCGGCGACTTCCGCTTCGTGCCGGAATCCCTGCCGGCGTTGCACCCGGGGCAGTCCGCCAGGATCCTGCGCGGCGAGGAGCACGTGGGCTGGATCGGCACCCTCCATCCCGCCATCGAAAAGGAAATTGGCATCAATCAGCGCGCGTTCGTGTTCGAATTACGCCTATCTTGCTTCGATCAGGCCGCGGTGCCGCGCTTCGAACCGGTCTCCCGCTACCCCGCCATTCGCCGTGACCTGGCCCTGCTGCTCGACCGCGGGATCACCGCTGCAGAGGTGGAAAAGGTGGTCCGGGAAAGTGCCGATCCGACCCTGAAAGACTTCCATCTGTTTGACCTCTATGAAGGGGAAGGCATTGATTCAGGAAGAAAAAGTATCGCATTCGGCTTGACCTTCCAGGATCAGTCACGCACACTCGAGGATGGTGATATTGACCGTGCTTTGTCGCGGATATTGTCGGCGCTGACCGGCAAACTGGGTGCAACGCTGAGAGAATAACGAGAGATTAAGGTGTATGGCGTTAACCAAAGCGGACATGGCCGAAAGGCTTTATGAAGAGTTAGGCCTCAACAAACGTGAGGCCAAGGAAATCGTCGAACTGTTCTTCGCGGAAATCAGGGATGCCCTGGAGGCCGGACAACAGGTCAAGCTGTCGGGGTTTGGCAATTTCGATCTGAGAAGCAAGAATGAACGTCCCGGGCGCAATCCCAAGACCGGCGAGGAAATCCCTATTTCCGCGCGTACCGTGGTGACATTCAGACCTGGCCAGAAACTCAAGGCCAGAGTAGAGGCCTATGCTGGAAGCAGCCAACAATAGTGAATTACCTGCCATTCCCGGCAAGCGCTACTTCACCATCGGCGAAGTCAGCGAGCTGTGTGGGGTCAAACCCCATGTGCTGCGTTATTGGGAGCAGGAATTCCCCCAACTGAAACCCGTCAAGCGTCGCGGCAATCGCCGTTATTATCAGCGCCACGACGTCCTCATGATCCGCCAGATCCGCAGCCTGCTGTACGAGCATGGCTTCACCATCGGCGGCGCCCGTCAGAAGCTCGATGGCGGCGAGGCCAAGGAAGACGTCAACCACAGCCGGCAGATCATTCGTCAGATGGTCAGCGAACTCGAGGAACTGCTCGAACTGCTACGCCGCTGAATGCTCAACGGCGCTTCACACTGCACAGCAAAAACAGTTTGTATCTGCCCACCGCTAGGGTAGAATACGCCGCTCTGAATCGCTGCAAGGGTGATTCGGTGAGTAGACGTATCTTGTTCGGGGCGTAGCGCAGCCTGGTAGCGCACCTGCATGGGGTGCAGGTGGTCGGAGGTTCAAATCCTCTCGCCCCGACCATATTTTGTTTCCGTTGGGGCGTCCTGCCCCGAACGATCAGTATCCGTTCCAGTACCTTTCAAATCCCCTGTCCAGCGTTTTCGTTTCTTGCCGCGGATTGCTTTTTTTTCATGGTTTGGCAGGCAGCGCCACATAACCCGCCCTGGCAGCAATGGCTGGCTCCTGCGCCGAGCGGACAAAGCGGGGGAAGGCGCGCGGCAAAAGCGTGTCAGTGCGACAAACAGGACGGGCAGGGCAGGCATGACCGGGTCCCTCATTTTCTGCCGCCGAAGGCATGCAGGGATCGTTGCAGGCGAAACAGGAAGCCGCGGTGGCGTGGTGTTTCCCGTGACAGGTGGCGATACACCTGAACTTTGACGATATCGGTTACGAAGGCAGAGGTAATGGAGTATCCCCAAATGAGCGCGATCTCCGGCCAGGTGATAGGGGTGATGAGACCGAAGCCATAGGCCGCCAGCAGGGTCGCCGCCAGCTTGGTGATCACCGCCGACCAGACCATGATGGGTGCTGGCCACGGACGCTCCCAGAAGTGGCCCTTGGTGCGGGCCACGAACAACACCAGGTGGCCGGCCACGGCCATCTTCAGGAATACGTAGGTCTGGATTTGCGCCACGTCCAGGTGCATCCAGTCCATGGCGATCAGCAACATGCCGAAGCTGCCCACCACGCCGACGATGCCCATGGCGGTGGCCACGGTGATCACCTGCTGCATGTTCCAGCGCACCGGCTTTTTCTCCAGCCCGGTGTGGTCGTAGGCGATGGTCATGATGGGCACGTCGTTGAAGAAGGCCAGCAGGATGATCATGATCG
>DRQN01000192.1 GCA_011371455.1 Gammaproteobacteria bacterium | reverse complement strand
GGCCATACGCCCCAGCGTCTTGCCTGTCGCGTCGATCACGTACCAATCACGCTCAACCTCGGCGGGTTTCGCACTAAACGTCTTCATATCGGCCTGTACTCCAAAAGAATCGGCTTGGAAAAGGCGCAAAATAGTACGGATTGCCTGCAGCCCTGTCAAGCCGTCTCGACGCAAAAAGCCCACATAAAAAAGCGCGACCGAAAGGCCGCGCAATAAACCACCAGAAGGAAGATTTTCCACAAATGGAAAATTGACCGGGCACTGGCACGGGCCCAGCCCGCCACCCAAAAACTGCGTAACCCTCAACGAGGGATCGACCGGCAACTACAGCCATCGGTGACCGCCTTCGATCCTGAGCCATAAATTTTTCTTTGTCAACCAGAAAGAATACTTGGGGCAGGCTCTCGCCCCCAGGTTTGCACGATGCGCTCCCGCAGCGGAATCAAGCGGCCATGAAAGAAATGGCCTGCATCATCGAGGCATTCATAGCGTGGTGGGCGCGCCTGCTGCGCCACCCAGCGTGAGACGCTGTCGGCATCCACCACCTCATCGGCACAACCCTGGATGATCATCCACGGCACGTCGACGACATCCCGGCCGAAGTCGAACATTTCAACCGGCGGCGCCACCAGCAGCAGCCGTTGCGCACCGGCCCGGCGATACCCCGACCAGGCGACGAAGGCGCCAAAGGAGAAGCCCGCCAGCCACAGCGGCGATTGCACAAACCGCCCCCGCAGCCAGCCGACCGCCGCCAGCATGTCCCGCACCTCGCCGACGCCGTGATCGAACTGGCCGTCCGAGCGGCCGACGCCACGAAAATTGAAGCGCAGGGTCACCGCGCCCAGCTCGCCGAACGCCTTCGCCACCATGTGCACGACCTTGTTGCTCAGGGTGCCGCCGTAGAGCGGGTGCGGATGACAGACGACGGCGATGGGGCTGGCGGCATCCGGCAGCGCCGAATATGTCAGTACCGCTTCCAACATCCCGGCCGGCCCCGGCAGCAGAAAGCCAGCGCCCGAGGCCGGGAGGCCAACCGCGCCATCGAATACCGGCAAGGGCGCAGCAGGCGGCCTATCCGCGCCCATCACGATACCGGCGGGAAAAATTTGCACAAGGCATGATGTTCAGAGCCTGAGCCGCTCCACCACACGCCCGTGCAGCAGATGCTCCTCGACGATCTCGTTGACGTCATCACGGCTGGCATAGCGATACCAGACGTCATCGGGATAGACCACCGCCACCGGGCCTTCGCCACAGCGATTCAGGCAACCCGCCGAGTTGACGCGCACGCAACCCTCGCGGCCGGCGATGCCCAGCGCCTTGGTGCGCTGCTTGGCGAAGTCGCGCATCGCCTGCGCATCGGCATTGGCACAGCAGACGCTGCCGTCCTCGCGGCGATTGGTGCAGAAGAAAATGTGATATTTGAAATAGGCCATGGGTCAGGCACACAAAGACGGAAAAGGTGCCAGCATAGCCGTTGCACCCGAAGGCAATCAACGCCCAAGGCGATCAAGGAGAAGCGCCCAGGCGGCGGATGAGTTCCACAGCCGCTATACTACCCGCGCGCCAAAACCCCTGCGGATAACACCTTGCCCCTCTCCCAGTCCCTTCGCCAACAGATCGACCGCTGCGTGATGTGCGGCATTTGCTCGCAGCACTGCCCCACCTACACCCTGAGTCCGGACGAAAACGAATCGCCGCGCGGACGCCTGGCGCTGATCGCCGCCGTCAACGAGGAACGACTGGCCGTCACCCCGCCCCTGCTCGCCCACCTCGACCACTGTCTGGGTTGCCGCGCCTGCGAACGCGCCTGCCCCTCACAGGTGGCCTTTGGCGAGATCATGGACCAGGCCCGGGGGCTGCTCGAAAGCCACCGCCCTCGCCAACAACGCCTGCACAAACGCATCGGCCACGCCCTGCTCGGCCATCGCCGCATCCTGCGCAGCGCCTTCACCAGCCTGCGCTGGCTGCAGAAGAGCGGCCTCGGCAAGGCCGCGAAGGCCCTCCCGCCGATCCCCGCCAGCCCCGCCTGGCAGACCTATTACCCGCCCGTTGGCGAGGCCCGGGGCGAGGTCGGCCTGTTTCTCGGCTGCATCAACGAGACCCTGGGACAGACGGAGTTGCGCGCCACGATCCAGCTGCTCACCCGCACCGGCCATGGCGTGCACGTGCCACCGCAACAAACCTGCTGCGGCGCCCTGCATCGGCACAACGGCAATCTTCGCGCCGCCGACGGACTCGCCCGCCGGAATCTGCGCGCCTTTGAAAAACTGCCCATCACGGCCATCCTGCACACCGCCAGCGGCTGCACCAGCACGCTGCGGGAATATGGCCAACACGGGCAATCCGGCGACACGCCACTTCCCGCCGCGGCGGCATTCGGCGCCCGGGTGCAGGACGCCAGCCATTTTCTCGCCCGGCTGCCATGGCGCGGGGAAATGACTTTCTCGCCCCTGCCCAGGCGCGTCGCCATACACAGCCCCTGCAGCCTGAAAAATGTCCTGCGCCAGGCCGAGGCGCCGTTTCGCCTGCTGAAAAACATCCCCGACATCGAGCTACTGGCATTGGCCGACAACGGCCTCTGTTGCGGCGGCGCCGGCGGCTACCTGCTGAGCCAGCCCGAACGGGCGGCACGCTTGCGCGAAGACAAGCTGGATGCCCTGCACGACGCGCGGGCGGAGATCCTCGTCACCAGCAACATCGGCTGCGCCCTGCACTTGCAGGCGGGCTTGCGGGAACGGGGGCGGGATATCGAGGTACTGCATCCACTGACGCTGCTGGCGCGGCAGGTGGGTGGG
>DRQN01000191.1 GCA_011371455.1 Gammaproteobacteria bacterium | reverse complement strand
CCGCCCGACCCCCTACAATTTCGCCTCTTTCCGCCGCCGGTCCCGCGCCGGCCGCAGGCAAATTGGCTACGTAGCTCAGCTGGTTAGAGCACATCACTCATAATGATGGGGTCCCCTGTTCGAATCAGGGCGTAGCCACCATTTCTTTTCGCGCGTCCTATGGCCGGCCTGCCGAGGTAGCAGCATGAAGATCACCCAGGGCGATGGTCCCCGGCTGCTCGTTCTCGCCGGGCTCGGCGGTGCGGCGATCGCCGTTCACCTGGGCGGTGCCGCCACCGCCGGCTGGCTGCGTTACCAGCGCGCCGCCGTTCTCGACGGCGACTGGTGGCGGCTGCTGACGGCGCACCTCGTGCACCTCAATGGTGGTCACCTGGTCATGAACCTGCTGGCGTGGCTGGTGATCTGGTTTTACGCGGGGCGGAAGCTGAACGGCGCGCAGTGGCTGGCCGGCCTGCTGTGTTGCTCGCTGACGACCGGTTTCGGGTTGCTGCTGGTCAGCCCGGGCATCGACTGGTACGTGGGGTTGTCGGGCGTGCTGCATGGCCTGCTCGCGACCGCGGCCCTGGTGCGCTGGCGCCACGGCGATCGTTCGGGGGTCTGGGTGCTGGCTGGGTTAGTCGTCAAACTTTCCTGGGAACAACTGCTCGGTCCGCTGCCCGGGAGTGTCGCTGCCGTCGGTGGTGCTGTCGTCGTCGACGCGCATTTGTATGGCGCGCTGGGTGGCGTCCTGGCAGGTGCGCTCATTGTCTGCCGTCGTGTGCCGCGAACCGTGTCGCGCTGACGTTCGCATCAGTAGAAGACACTGTTATTTACTTTCAGAATGGTGGTGCGGGATTTTCCTGTGACGCCATTTCGCAACTGTGATTTTCAGATCTCAGTCGATGAAAATCACAGTCCCCATGTGTCGTCTGTTTGTTTCTGTGCTCCCGTTTCTTTGTTGATCCAAGTCAATGTCGCCGTCGCTCGCCTCATCTAGTTTGGAAGTCGAAGGAACCTGCCCGGGCTATGGAAGCGCAAATCGGCAGGACGATCATCCGGGATCGTGAAGTACCCGGAGACGTATTATTACTATATTGGGGAGAAGCCAGATGAACAGACTCAGGAAGTTGTTCAAGTTCACGGCGTGCGCTGTTCTTGCGTTTGCCTCTGTCTACACAAGCGTCGTTCCGGCAAAGTCGCTCTATGTCATTGCCAACATCAATGCCAATCCGACGCCCCTGCGGACCTATGACATACAGCCGGCGCCGGCCTACCTGGTGTTCCAGGCGACCGCCAACGTGCCTTCGCTGGCGGGCGGTGCGGTGGGCCTGGCCCTGGACGAGAGCAGCGAGAAGCTGTTCGTCACCTATGAAGGCAGCAACACCATGCAGCTCGTGGATGCCAGGACCTTTACCGTACTGAGTACGACCACTGCACCCGGTGCAACCAACCTTGCCGGCATCGTGGTCGACCAGGGCAAGAGCAAGGTCTACACCGTCGACCGCAATACCAATAACCTGTATGTATACAGCTGGGTTGCGGCTACCGACACCCTGACCCTGGACGGCGGTGCGCCTGTTGCGCTCTCGAATACCGCGCAGGCCCATGGTATCGCGCTGGACGAGATCCGTGGACGGCTGTATGTCGGCGATGCCAATTCCATGATCGTGCGCTATTACGATACATCCACCTTTGGCGCCTCGCCGGTCGCAGAGGCGGGGTCGATCGATCTCAGTGCCGAAGGGCAGACCGTGCAGGGTATCGCCATCGACTCCATCCGGAATATCCTCTACACCGGCAACGCCTGGTCAGGTTCGGGCAGTGTGCAGAAGCTGGTCAAGTACGATATCGGCAGCGGCGCCATCAGTTCGTACACCTTGCCGACCTCGGGTGACAACATCGTGGGCGTGGCCGTCGACGAGGATACGGGCAACGTCTACACGACCACCGGCAACCAGGCCGTCGGGGGTACAGACACGCTGATCGTCTTCGATTCGAACCTCAATATCCTCAAGAACGACATCGGTGACATCGGTGACCCGACCGGGCTCGTCATTCCGCGGGCGAACATCAGTTTCAACCCGCTCAACTTCAGCAAGACGGACGATGTCGATCCGGTAACCAGCGGCGATGACCTGACCTACACCTTGTGCTACGACAACGTCGGCAATGTCAGCGCCGTCAACAACGTCCTCATCACCGACGACATTCCTGCCGGGACCACCTTCGTGTCGGCGACGGGACCGTTCTCGACCACGCCGACGACGGTTACCTGGAGTGTCGGTACGGTCGCCGCCGGTGCGGCGCAGGTCTGCTACAACATGGTGGTCAATGTCACGGCCGCGACGGGCACGACGCTGCTCAACGCCGCGACCATCGACAGCGACGAGACACCGCCGACCACCCAGACGGAGAGCACCGCGGTCGGTGGCACGGTGGCCGGCGTCTTCTTCACCGGTGACGGTGATGGCGGCACCGGAAGCACCGGCCCGGTGGAACTGCTGCTGGCCCTGCTTGGACTCGTCCTGCTGGCGGCCCGGCGTCTGGGTGGCAGCGGTGAAAGGGTGCTGCCCGGCGTGCTGG
>DRQN01000190.1 GCA_011371455.1 Gammaproteobacteria bacterium | reverse complement strand
TGACGAATTGAACAACCACAGGAGTCATCCATGAGTCGCGTATTCAACTTCAGCGCCGGCCCCGCCGCGCTGCCGCAGGAAGTGCTGGAACAGGCCCGGGACGAGATGCTGGACTGGCACGGCGCGGGCATGTCGGTGATGGAGATGAGTCACCGCGGCAAGGAATTCATGTCCATCGCGGAAAAGGCCGAGGCCGACCTGCGCGAGATCATGGCCATCCCCGACGACTACAAGGTGCTGTTCCTGCAGGGCGGCGCCTCCAGCCAGTTCGCCATGGTGCCCATGAACCTGCTCGGCGGCGCGGTCGGCGACCTGAGCGGCAGGGCCGACTACTACCGCACCGGCTCCTGGTCGAAAAAGGCCATCGCCGAGGCGAAGCGCTTCGGAAACGTCAACGTGGTCGCCGATACCGAGAGCGACGGCAAGTTCACCACCGTGCCCGCCGAGGGCAGCGTGAACTTCGACAGCGATGCCGCCTACGTGCACTACACCCCCAACGAGACCATCGAGGGCGTGGAATTCCCCTACGTCCCCGACACCGGCGACGTGCCGCTGGTTGCGGATATGTCCTCGACGATCCTGTCGCGTCCCATCGATGTCTCGAAGTTCGGCATCATCTACGCCGGCGCTCAGAAGAACATCGGCCCCGCCGGCCTCACCGTGGTCATCGTGCGCGAGGACCTCATCGGCAGGACCATGGACGGCACGCCCGCCATGTTCGACTACCAGACCCACGCCAAGGCCGGCTCCATGTACAACACGCCGCCCACCTACGCCTGGTACCTGGCCGGGCTGGTGTTCGACTGGATCAAGCGCAAGGGCGGGCTCGGCGCCATGGCCGAGGTCAACCAGCGCAAGGCCGGCAAGCTCTACGCCGCCATCGACGCTTCTGGTTTCTACCACAACCCGGTCGATCCCGGCTGCCGTTCGTGGATGAACGTGCCCTTCACCCTGGCCGACCCTGCTTTGGACGCCACCTTCCTCGCCGAGGCCAAGGAGGCCGGCCTGGTCACCCTCAAGGGTCACCGCTCCGTGGGTGGCATGCGCGCCAGCATCTACAACGCCATGCCGGAGGAGGGGGTTGACGCCCTGATCGCCTTCATGGCCGATTTCGAACAACGCCACGGCTGAACAAATCATTCACCACAGAGACACAGAGCACACGAAGTCAATTAATGTTTTTCTCTGTGTGCTCCGTGTCTCTGTGGTGAAATCAAGGGGGACGCATGTACAAGATCCTGACGCTCAACAACATCTCCGTCGCCGGCCTGGAACGCCTGCCGCGCGACCGCTACGAAATCGCCTCCGAGATCCAGCACCCGGACGCCATCCTGCTGCGCTCCTTCAAGATGCACGACATGGCGATCCCGCCCACGCTGAAGGCGGTGGGCCGCGCCGGCGCCGGGGTCAACAACATCCCCGTGGACAAGATGAGCGCCATGGGCATCCCGGTGTTCAACGCCCCCGGCGCCAACGCCAACGCGGTGAAGGAACTGGTGCTCACCGGCATGCTGCTGGCGGCGCGCAACATCTGCCCGGCCTGGGACTTCGCCCGCAACCTGGCCGGCGACGATGCCGAGATCGGCAGGCAGGTGGAGGCGGGCAAGAAGAACTTCGCCGGCTTCGAGCTGCCGGGGCGCACCCTCGGCGTCATCGGCCTCGGCGCCATCGGCCGCCAGGTGGCCAACGCCGCGGTGTCGCTGGGCATGAACGTGATCGGCTTCGATCCACAGATCACCGTGGAGGGCGCCTGGCAACTGTCGTCCAACGTGAAAAAGGCGGCCAACGTGGACGACCTGCTGTCCCAGGTGGACTTCGTCACCTTCCACGTGCCGTTGATCGACGAGACTCGCCACATGATCAACGCCGGCCGCCTGCAGATCATGAAGGACGGGGTGGTGATCCTCAATTTCGCCCGCGGCGGCATCGTCGACGACGCAGCCGTTTGCGAGGCCATCGACGCCGGCAAGGTCTACGCCTACGTGTGCGACTTCCCCACCAACCTGCTGAAGCAGCACCCGCGCGTCGTCGCCTTGCCGCACCTCGGTGCCTCCACCCGGGAGGCGGAGGACAACTGCGCCATCATGGTCGCCGACGAGGTGCGCGAATACCTGGAAAACGGCACCATTCGCAACTCCGTCAATTTCCCCGAGGTGTTCATGCCGCGCACCGAGGGCCACCGCATCGCCATCGTCAATTCCAACGTCCCCAACATGGTGGGGCAGATATCCACCGCGCTGGCCGAGGGTGGCCTGAACATCATCGACATGATCAACAAGTCGCGCGGCGACCTGGCCTACACCCTGGTGGACGTGGACCAGCCGGTGAGTGATTCGGTGTTGAAAAATATCGAGGCCATCGACGGCGTACTGGCCGTGCGCGCACTGTAAAACGAATGGGCTGGTGGTAATGACTGACAGACTGGACGGAATTCGCAAACGTATCGACGCCGTGGACGCGGAGATCCAGCGATTGATCTCCGAACGCGCCGCGCTGGCGCAGGAAGTGGCGCAGATCAAGCAGGCCGGGCAGGTGGACGAGGAGGTCGTCTTCTACCGCCCCGAGCGCGAGGCCCAGGTGCTGCGCAAGGTGCTGGAGCGCAATCAGGGCCCGCTGCCGGGCGAGGAGATGGCGCGCCTGTTCCGCGAGATCATGTCCGCCTGCCTGGCCCTGGAGCAGCCGCTGACGGTGGCCTTCCTCGGGCCCGAGGGCACCTTCACCCAGGCCGCGGCGCTAAAGCACTTCGGCCATTCCGTGCGCACCCGCCCGCAGGCCGCCATCGACGAGGTGTTCCGTGAGGTGGAGGCGGGCAGCGCCCACTTCGGCGTGGTGCCGGTGGAGAATTCCACCGAGGGTGTGATCAATCACACCCTGGACATGTTCATGCGTTCCTCACTGACCATTTGTGGTGAGGTGGAGCTGCGCATCCATCACCACCTGATCGGCCGCGAGCGCGACAACATCCGCAAGATCTACTCCCATCAGCAGTCCCTGGCCCAGTGCCGCGAGTGGCTGGACGCCCACCTGCCCGAGGTGGAACGGGTGGCAGTCAGTTCCAATGCCGAGGCGGTGCGCCGTGCCGCGGAAGACGAGGGCGCCGCCGCCATCGCCGGCGAGACCGCCGCCGAGATCTACGGCGTGCCGGTGCTGGAGGCCAAGATCGAGGACAATCCGGACAACACCACGCGCTTCCTGGTGATCGGCAAGCAGAAGGTGCCGCCCAGTGGCGACGACAAGACTTCCTTGCTGGTCTCCACGCCCAACCGCCCCGGCGCCCTGTACCGCCTGCTGGCGCCCTTCGAGCGCAACGGCATCTCCATGAGTCGCATCGAGTCACGGCCCTCGCGCCTGGCCAACTGGGAATACGTGTTCTTCATCGACATCAACGGCCACGTGGACGACGAGCCGGTGGCCCGGGCGTTGGAGACCCTGAAGGCCGACTCGCCCATGTTCAAGGTGCTGGGTTCCTATCCCAAGGCGGTGTTGTAGCCGAAGGGGGGTGTCCGCCAATAAACGCAAATGAAACATTCATGACATTGGCGTTCATTTGCGGAGCGGATTCCCGGCAGTGTTTATCGATTTTCTCCATGTGGGCCCCGCGCCGTTGTGAGCAATACCAAGGATCATCATTCATGAACCGTTTCGAAGACCTGGCCACGCCCGGCGTGTGCGGCCTGCAACCCTATCAGCCGGGCAAGCCCATCGAGGAGCTGCAGCGCGAGTACGGGGTCAGCGACATCGTCAAACTGGCCTCCAACGAGAATCCGCTGGGCCCCGGTCCGCGCGTGCGCGAGGCGCTGGCCAACGGCCTCGACGAACTGGCCCGCTACCCCGACGGCAACGGCTTCGCCCTCAAGCAGGCCCTGAGCGCGCGCCACGGCGTGGACGTGGCGCAGATCACCCTCGGCAACGGCTCCAGCGACGTGCTGGAGTTCGTGGTGCGGGTGTTCGTGCAGCCGGGCGACGAGGTGCTGTTCTCCGAGCACGCCTTCGCCATGTACCCCATCGTCACCCGGGCCGCCGGCGCGAAGGCCGTGGTCGCCCCGGCGCGCGACTGGGGCCATGACCTGGAGGCCATGCAGGCGCTGATCACGGATCGCACGCGGGTGATCTTCGTCGCCAATCCCAACAACCCCACCGGTACCTGGCTGCACGGGGACGAACTCCGGGCCTTCGTCGCCGCGGTGCCGGAGAACGTCATCGTGGTCATCGACGAGGCCTATTTCGAATACGCCAGCGACCCCGCCCTGGGCGCCGCTGGCTATCCCGATGCCAGCCGCTGGCTGGGCGACTTCCCCAACCTGGTGGTGACACGTACCTTCTCCAAGGCCCATGGCCTGGCCGGGCTGCGCGTGGGCTATTCGCTGTCGCACGCGGACCTGGCCAACCTGCTCAACCGCATCCGTCCGCCCTTCAACGTCAACAGCCTGGCCCTTTTGGCGGCGGAGGCGGCCCTCGCGGATGAGGAGCACGTGCGGCAGGCGGTGCATCTGAACGTAGAGGAGATGGCACGGGTCACGGATGCGGTGACGGAAATGGGCCTCGAATTTATTCCCTCGGTGGGTAATTTCGTCAGCATCGATGTGGGCGGCGACGCGGCGTCTGTGTATGATGCGCTGCTGCGCCAGGGCGTCATCGTGCGTCCGGTGGCCAACTACGGCATGCCGAGGCACCTGCGCGTGACGCTGGGTTTGCAGGAAGATAACGAGCGTTTTCTAGCCGCGTTGCGCAAGGTGTTGGCGTGATAGGGTTTTCGACTGTGGTTGCTTACCGCAAAGAACGCAAAGAACGCAAAGAACGCAAAGTTTTTTTACACATCATTTCTTTGCGTTACTTCGCGTCCTTTGCGGTTAAAAATGATTTCGGTTTAACAGAATGATCCAACAGCTCACCATCATCGGCGTCGGCCTCATCGGCGGTTCCCTGGCGCGCGCCCTGCGTGTCGCCGGCGCGGTGGGTGAGATCGTCGGCGCCGGGCGTGATGAGGCGCACCTGCAACGCGCGAAGGAGCTGGGCGTCATCGACCGCTACAGCCTCGATCCGGCCGCGGCGGTGCGGGGCGCGGACATGGTGCTGCTGGCGGTGCCGGTGGGGGCCATGGAGGCGGTGATGCGCGCCATCGCCCCGGCCCTGGGTGCGGATACCGTGCTCACCGACGCCGGTTCCACCAAGGGCAGCGTGATCGAGGCGGCGCGCCAGGCCTTCGGGGAGCTGCCGGCCAACTTCGTCCCCGGCCATCCCATCGCCGGTACCGAGAACAGCGGCGTCGAGGCCGCCTTCGCCGAGCTGTACCGGGGGCGCCGCGTGATCCTCACGCCGACGGCG
Organism: Gammaproteobacteria bacterium; assembly: GCA_011371455.1. GTDB lineage: Bacteria > Pseudomonadota > Gammaproteobacteria > SZUA-152 > SZUA-152 > DRQN01. The sequence continues at coordinate 1,811 of DRQN01000190.1, read as the reverse complement.
ACCAGCAGCCCGGAGGCCGTGGCGCGGGTGCGCGAGATGTGGCGGGCCGCCGGCGCCGAGGTGACGGAAATGGACGCGGAGCATCACGACCGGGTGCTGGCCGCCACCAGCCATTTGCCGCACCTGCTGGCCTTCAGTCTGGTGGGCACGCTGGCGAAGCTGGATGAAAAAGAGGAGATTTTCGCGTACGCTGCCGGCGGTTTCCGCGATTTCACCCGCATCGCCTCCTCGGATCCGCAGATGTGGCGCGACATCTGCGTGCACAACGAGCCGGCCCTGCTGGCCATGCTGGACCGCTTCGAGGCCGACCTGCGCAACCTGCGCCAGGCCATCGCCGGCGACGACGGCGACTACCTGCTGAAGGTCTTCGGCCGCGCCAAGGCAGCGCGCGACCGGTTTTGTGACAGGGAATGAGGATTGATCCGTAGGTTGGGGCGAGCATGGCGAACCCCAACATGACAGGCTCCGACACACCCTTCATCGTTGGGGTTCGTCCCTCACCCCAACCTACGCATTTGCGAGTTGATGTATGACTGAAAACGTAACCTTTACCGTGCAGCCCGGCGGCCGCCTCACCGGCGAGGCACGGGTGCCCGGCGACAAATCCATCTCCCATCGCTCCATCATGCTCGGCTCGCTGGCCGAGGGCGTGACCGAGGTGACCGGCTTCCTGGAAGGCGAGGACAGCCTCGCCACCCTGCAGGCCTTCCGCGACATGGGGGTGGAGATCGAGGGCCCGGATCATGGCCGCGTGACCATCCACGGCGTCGGCCTGCATGGCCTCAAGCCGCCGCCGGGGCCGCTGTACGTGGGCAATTCCGGCACCTCCATGCGCCTCCTGGCCGGGCTGCTGGCGGGGCAGGCCTTCGATACCCACCTGACCGGCGACGCCTCCCTGTCCGGCCGTCCCATGCGCCGCGTCACCGACCCGCTGGCGCTGATGGGCGCGGTCATCGGCACCACCGAAAACGGCACCGCACCGCTGGACATCTGCGGCGACCAGTCGCTGCACGGCATCGACTATGACATGCCGGTGGCCAGTGCCCAGGTGAAGTCCTGCCTGCTGCTGGCCGGCCTGTACGCCAAGGGCCGCACCTGCGTCACCGAGCCGGCCCCCACCCGCGACCACACCGAGCGCATGCTGGCCGGCTTCGGCTACCCCGTGGAGCGCGACGGTGCGACTGCCTGCGTCACCGGCGGCGGCAAGCTCACCGCCACCGCCGTGGACGTGCCGGCGGATATCTCCTCGGCGGCCTTCTTCCTGGTCGGCGCCAGCATCAGCGAGGGTTCGGATCTGACCCTGCGCCACGTCGGCATCAACCCTACCCGCATCGGCGTGATCAATATCCTGCGCGCCATGGGCGGCGACCTGGCCGTGAGCAACGAGCGCGAGGTGGGCGGCGAGCCGGTGGCCGACATCCGCGTGCGCGCGGCCCGGCTCAAGGGCATCCGCATCGACGAGGCCCAGGTGCCGCTGGCCATCGACGAATTCCCGGCCCTGTTCGTCGCCGCCGCCTGCGCCGAGGGCGAGACGGTGCTCACCGGCGCCCGCGAGCTGCGCGTCAAGGAGAGCGACCGCATCCAGGCCATGGCCGACGGCCTCGTGACCCTCGGCGTCGACGCCCGGCCCACCGAGGACGGCATCGTCATCCAGGGCCGTGGCGGCGAGGCGGCACCCTTCGGCAGCGGTCGCGTGGACAGCCACGGCGACCACCGCATCGCCATGGCCTTCGCCATGGCCGGCCTGCGCGCCAGCGGCCCCATCGTCATTGACGATTGCGCCAATGTGAACACCTCGTTTCCGGACTTTG
>DRQN01000189.1 GCA_011371455.1 Gammaproteobacteria bacterium | reverse complement strand
GTTGTTGACCAGGTCAATTTCCGCGGCGTTGACGATCAGCAGCGGGCTGTCGCTGTAATAGTGGAAGAAGCGCGTGTAGGCCTCCACCAGGCGCTGCAGGTAGTTGCTCTCGATGAAGCGCTCGAAGGGCCGGCCACGCTTCTGCACCCGCTCCAGCAGCACCGCCACCGGCGCCTGCAGGTAGATCACCAGGTCCGGGCGCGGCGCGTCGAGGGTGAGGTTGGCGTAGACCTGCTCGTAGAGGCGCAGTTCGTCGTCGTCGAGATTGAGCTGGGCGAACAGGCGGTCTTTTTCCAGCAGGAAGTCGGCGATGCGCAGCGGGGCGGCGAACAGGTCGCTCTGGCGCAGGGCCTGCATCTGCCGGGCGCGCTGGAACAGGAAGAACAGCTGCGTCGGCAGGGCGGCGTGGCGCGGGTTTTTGTAGAAGCGTTCGAGGAAGGGGTTCTCCTCCGCCCCCTCCAGCAACAGCTCGCCCTCATAGTCCTCGGCCAGGCGCCGGGCGAGGCTGGTCTTGCCGACGCCGATGGGGCCTTCGATGACGATGTGGCGGGGAATGTCCGCGGTATTCATGGTGTGCAGATCCGGTTCAGTCTGGCGCGTGGGGGCGCCCGTGGATGGCTTTTTCGACAACGGCCAAGGACCCGCGCTCGCATCGGGCCAACAGCTCGCCCAGCGCACCGAGACCGGGAATCGCCAGCCCGGGCGCTATCTCGGCCAGAGGATACAGGACGAAGTTACGTTCATACAGCCCGGGGTGCGGCACCTTCAGGGTAGGCAGGTCGAGGCGCTGGTCGCCGTACAACAGCAGGTCGAGATCCAGCGTGCGCGGCCCCCAGCGCTCGCCGCGCACGCGCTGGTGAGCGGCCTCGATGGCCTGCAGTTCGGCGAGCAGCGCCAGCGGCGCAAGGCCGGTTTCCAGCGCCGCCACGGCATTGAGGTAGTCGGGCTGCTCAGCTGGCCCCAGGGGCGCGCTGCGGTACAGGGAAGACGCCGCCAGCAGGCGGCCGTTCGCCAGCCGGGCCAGTTCGTCGAAGGCGGTCAGCAACTGGCTGCGCGGATCGGCCAGGTTGCTGCCGAGGCCGATGTACGCCGTTACCATCAACGCTTATTCCGGGCTGGCGGGCTTCTTGCGCCGACGCCGCCGGCGGCGCTTCTTGCCAGTACCGCCCTCCCCGGCGGGCGCGTTGCGGCTCAGGGCGGCGCGCGATTCCTCGTCGACGGCCTGGAAGTCCGTCCACCATTGCGCCAGTTCCTGCAGCGCCTCGTCACCGCTCTCGGCGCGCAGCAGCAGGAAGTCATAGGCGGCGCGGAAGCGCGGCATCTCCAGCAGGCGCTGGGCGCGCTTGCCGTTGCGGCGCGGCAGGCGCGCCTGCATGACCCAGATCTCGCGGGTCTGCAGGCTGAAGCGCTTGGGCAGGGCGACGTGGCGCACGGACTCGGCGATGACCATCTCGCTGGCCGACTGCAGGGCCTGGATCTCGCTCATGCCCTCGGCCTGCAAGGTCTCGGCGCGGGCCCGCACCGGTTCCCACAGCAGCACCGCGAACAGGAAGGCCGGCGTCACCGGCTTGCCCTCGGCGACGCGGGCGTCGGTGTTCTTCAGCCCGCGCAACACCATCTGGTGCGGGAAGCCGTTCTCCTCCCGCGCCAGACAAGCCTCGGTGAGGGGGAACAGGTGGCGGAACAGATCGTAGTGGCGCATCAGTTCGAAGCTGGCCACGCCGTGGCCGGTGAGGAGCAGCTTGAGGACTTCCTCGTACAGGCGCGCCGGCGGCACCGCCTCCAGGGTCTCGCCCAGCTCGAAGATGGGGCCTTCGCTGTCGGGGTGGATGCGGAAACCCAGTTTGGCGGCGAAGCGGATCGCGCGCAGCATGCGCACCGGATCCTCGCGGTAGCGCTGTCCGGCGTCGCCGATGACCCGCAGCAGGCCGGCCTCGAGGTCTTGCAGGCCGCCGGTATAGTCCACCACGGAGAAGTCGCGGATGTCGTAATAGAGGGAGTTGATGGTGAAGTCGCGGCGCCAGGCGTCTTCTTCCAGGGTGCCGTAGACGTTGTCGCGCAGGATCATGCCGTCCTCGACGGCGCCGCCGTTGCCGTTGCCATCGTGACTGCCGCGGAAGGTGGCGACCTCGATGATTTCGCGGCCGAAGTGCACGTGGGCGAGGCGGAAACGGCGACCGATGAGGCGGCAGTTGCGAAACAGCGCCCGCACCTCCTCCGGGGTCGCATCGGTGGCGATATCGAAGTCCTTGGGCTCACGGCCGAGCAACAGGTCGCGCACGCCGCCGCCGACGAGATAGCTTTCAAAGCCGGCGGCCTTGAGACGGTAGAGGACCTTGAGTGCCGTCTCGGCGATATTGGCGCGGGTGATGACGTGTTGGGGGCGTGGGACTATCCTGGGTGCCCCGTTTTGATGATCGGTTTTCAATTTTTATTGGTTTTTTCTGGCGTGTCGTTGGTTAGACAGAACGGTAAAAAAACGGCTTGAGCAATCAGTAAGGGCGCGTATAATACCACCCTTTTCGAGCAGTACGCACTTTTCCTCCGCTGCCCGATATGCTTGCCGCTCCCTTCGTCTAGTGGTTAGGACACTGGCCTCTCACGCCGGTAACAGGGGTTCGAATCCCCTAGGGAGCGCCATTATTTTTCCTTCCCCGTATCGCCTTGATTCCCCGCATTTGTTGCATGCCCCCGACGGTTCTGGTAACTACTCGGATCAACGACGCCAGGGGGAACGATCAATGATCAACTTCGATGAAAAACGCGACTTCATCCGCATGGCCGCGGATCACCCGCTGCAATTCCAGATCGCGGAATCCGGGCAGGCGGGCCAGGGCACCTGCATCAATCTCAGCGCCACCGGGGTGCTGTTTCATACCGACCAGCCCATCGCCACCGGCACCCCGCTGAGCATCAATATCACGCCACAGTATTCGGTGGTGTCACCCTTCGAGGCCGAGGCCGAGGTGTTGCGCTGCAAGCCCAATGGCGTCGAGGGGGAGTATGAGATCGCCGTCAGGATTCTTTCTATCACCTGAATCCGTGGATTCAGGCATCAGCTAAGGCTCGAAGCGGATCACGTCACCGGGCGCCAGGCGGGCGGTATCCTCGGCCAGTTCGCCCACCGAGAACAGGCGCTGCACCTGGGTGACGATCAGACCGGTGGCCGGCTGTTCCGCATAGCCCAGGGCGCGCTGGCCGGGGAAGTCCTTCACCGGCGTCTCGCTGAGCTTGTAGGTGTTCAACACATCACCGACACGGATATTGGCCAGGCCGCCGGCATCGAAATAGACCCGCTTGCCCTCGGCGCGGATCACCCGTGCGGTGAAAGGCTGTGAGGTAACGTCACTGACGATCAACGCCACCATTCTGTCCAGCATCTGATCCACCTTCCGGCCGAAAGGCGAGGCAAAGAATTTCTCGCTCATGGGCACCGTATCGCCGGGATGCGATTCGCTCAGAGCGTTCTCCTCCACCGTTTCGCTGACCCGGTGCCGCGCCACCGAGGCGCCGGAAATGCCGTCGTGGATAAACAGATCCAGTTCCAGGTGGCGCATCTTGCGGCCGAGAAAGTGGTTGCTCACGCTCATGTCGCGGATCACGCCGGTGACCACGAACTGCACCCCCAGGGACTCGGCGAATTCCGAGGCCACCTGGTGCGGCTCGCGCGCCGGCGGCAGGGCGCCGAGGATGCGCCGCTGGGAAATGACGCCCTCTTCGGTCAGCGGCAGCAGGTACTGGCTGGCATCCACCGTCAGCACCCGGCCATCGCTGATCAGGCGCCGCTCCAGTTCGCGCGCCAACTCGGTTTCGATCTTCGGCAGGTCGTGGATCTGGGTGCGGTCGAGGACGTGAAACTGGCTCACGGCGACCTTGCGGCGGTAACGTTTTGCCGCTTCGGCATCGCCATTGTCGTGCCAACGGGCCGGGCCGACACGGCCATCGCCGTCCTGCTCCGCCTTCAGCAGCGCCTGCATCAGCTCATCGCCCGGTACCTGGGCGCGGATCTTCACGTAATAGTGATCCTCGTCCGTCCATTCACGCAGGATCGTCACGTGGGTCACGCGCCCCTGGGCGGAAAAGCGCATGTTGTCCGCCACCACGCCCTTGCGGCTGGTCACGGTAGTGGTGGATATCTTCGCATTGGCCTGCATCAGGGCCTGACGAATGGCGTCCTGCAGGGCCATGCGCTTGGCCAGCGCCACCGAGGTCTCGATGCGCGCGGCACCCTCGGCCTCCACGGTCTGCGCCCGCGCCAAACCGCCCGACAGCGACAGGATCAGCACCGGCAGCAGGATCTTCAACAGCTTGAACACGACATTTCCTCCGTCGCCACCCGGGTGGCACTCTCCCCCTCAGCGGCAGACAAACCCATAATCTTGAACCTGAATCCGTGGGTTCAGGTTGAAACCCGGCGAACCCCGATGCCACCGTGACAGGCTAAAGAATGCAGATCCCGTGCCGACATTTTCTGCATCATGAAGCATCGATGCCGCCCCGCCACCCGCTGGCGCACAGCCCTGCCCCTCGGTCTGCTCGTGTTGCTATGCACCCCCTCCCTGCTGGCCGGCACACAACATTTTCAGGCGCCCCTCACCGCCGTGAAATGGGAGCCCTCGGCGGAAAAACTGCGCTGCAGCCTCAGTCACCACATTCCCCTTTACGGCCGCGCCGTGTTCGCACGATCCGCGGGCCATGCGCTGGGCTTCAGCATGCATGTCAAACAGGGCGCCCGCCGTGAAGGCGACCGCGCACGGCTGCGTTCATTGCCACCGGGCTGGCGACATGCCGAGGACGGGCTGGATCTGGGGGAAATCGAGGTTCGGCAGGGCAATACCCCCTTCCAGCTAGGGGAACCACTGGCACGCCGCATGCTGGCGGAGTTGCAGAAAGGCATGTACCCCACCTTTTCTTATCGTGACTGGGCCGATGCCCGGGATCTCGTCAGCATCTCCCTGCCGGGGGTCAATTTTCGCCAGGCAATGGAGGCCTTTACCTCCTGCCTGGCCGAGCTGCCGGTCTATGATTTCGCCGACTACCGCGACACCGTGGTGCACTTTGCCCCCGGCAGCGACGAACTCAATTCCCAGGCCCGTCAGCGGCTGGACGCCATTGCCAAATACCTGGGCACCGACCCGGCGGTGAAAAAGATCCTCATCGAAGGACACACGGACGACATCGGCCAGTACCGCGACAACGACGAGCTGGGGCAACGCCGCAGCCTGGCGATCCGCAGCTACCTGCAGGCCGCGGGCGTGCCGGCCGCCAGGTTCGAATTACGCTCCTTTGGCGAACGCCGGCCCGTTTACACCAATACCACCGACGAAGGCCGCGCCCGTAACCGGCGCGCCCGTGTCACACTGCTGCGCGAGGATACCGAGCAGGCAAACAACCAGCAGTGAGGCGACAGAAAAGGCAGACGCAAAAAAGGCCGGTCACTGACCGGCCTTTTTTGTCTGTCGTGGACTCTTTCAAGCCAACCTGAACCCGTGGGTTCAGGGCCAAGTAAATACCGCGTGGGCACACAAGACGTACCCACCCTGACCGGCCTTTAGAACGGAATATCGTCGTCGAAGCCGCCATCATCGAAGCCGCCACTGCCAGCGGCCGCGCCGCCCGCGGCCTGGCCGGCCGGCTGGGCTTGTCTCGGGTTCTGGCCCTGAGCCTGCTGCCCACCGCCAAACTGGCCGCCACCACCACCGCGCGAGTCCAGCATCTGCATCTCGTTGGCGATGATCTCGGTGGTGTAGCGGTCGTTGCCGCTCTGATCCTGCCACTTGCGGGTCTGCAGCTTGCCTTCGATGTAGACCTTGGAACCCTTTTTCAGGTATTCGCCGACGATCTCCGCCAGGCGGCGGAAGAACACCACGCGGTGCCATTCGGTGCGCTCCTGCATCTCGCCGGTGTTCTTGTCCTTCCAGCTCTCGCTGGTGGCCACCGTGACATTGGCCACCGCGTCGCCGCTGGGCATGTATTTCACATCGGGGTCCTGCCCCAGATTACCAATCAGGATAACCTTGTTGATGCCTCGTGCCATTATTCTCTCCTAACCTGAATTCGTTGTTGTCTGTTGCCGTCAGCCCGCCGTCGCCGGCTTGCTCGCGGCCGTCTCTTCTCCCTCCGCGACGGGCTCGTCTTGTTCCGCAAAGGCCCGCAGGGCTTCGCGATCCAGGGCGCGCAGGTCCACCTTCAGATAGGCGATGCCGTCCTCGGGGATCACCACCGCCTCGGCCACGCCGGTGACCTTGGTGAGTTCACCCACCAGGTGGCGCGCCTGCGCTTCGTCGACCTTGCCCACCCGCACCAGGTGACTGCTGAGGTAGCGCGGGCTCTGCATGGTAGCGGCGACAAAGAACCATACCATGGTCACCGCGACGCAAAAACCGAACACCGCCTCGAAACCGCCGATGCCATACAACCAGCCACCCAGCGTGCCGCCAAAAAAGGCGCCCATGAACTGCGAGCTGGAATAGACGCCCATGGCCGTGCCCTTGTTATCGGGCGACACCACCTTGGCGATCAGCGACGGCAGGGTGGCCTCCAGGGCGTTGAAGGCGGTAAAGAAGATGAACAGGCCGACGACGATGCCATACAGGGAGTCATTGAAGGTCATGAACATCACTTCGGCCACCCCCAGCGCCACCACGCAGGCGGTGAAGATGGATTTTATACGCCGCTTCTTCTCGGCAATGATGACGAAGGGAATCATCATCAGCATGGATAGCAGCATCACCGGCAGATACACGTACCAATGGTGTTCGGTATCGAGGCCCGCGGCGTCGCGCAGCGCCAGCGGCAGCACGACGAAGGTCGCGGTGAGCATCATGTGCAGGGCGAAGATGCCGAAGTCCAGGCGCAGCAGCTGGGCGTCCTTGACCACGCCCTTGAGCTGGCTGGGCACGGTCTGTGCGTCGCGGTGCAGGCGGGTGTGTATGGGATTGGGCACGATGAAATGCAGCACGCCCACCGCCACCAGGGCCAGCAGCCCGGTGAGCCAGAAGATGCCGTCGACGCCGATCCAGTTATTGAGCATCGGCCCGGCCACCAGCGAGACGGAAAACGCCGCGCCGATGCTCATGCCGATAATGGCCATGGCGGTAAGACGGTGTTCCTCGCGGGTGAGGTCGGCGGTGAGCGCCATCACCGCTGCGGCGATGGCGCCGGCGCCTTGCAGGGCGCGGCCGATGATCACGCCCGTCATGCTGTCGGACATGGCCGCCACCACTGAACCAATGGCGAAGACGAGCAGTCCCAGGGTAATGACCGGCTTGCGGCCGAAGCGGTCCGAGGCCATGCCGAAGGGAATCTGCAACAGCGCCTGGGTGAGACCGTAGATACCGATGGCGATGCCGACCAGGGCCGGGGTATAACCCTCCAGGGTTTCGCCATACAGGGCGAACACCGGCAGAATCATGAACAGCCCCATCATGCGCAGGGCATAGATGCTCGCCAGGGAAAAGACCGCGCGGCGCTCGGTCGGCACCATGCCCTCGTGCCCGTCCTTTTTTTCAGTGATGTTCTCGGAGGTGGATCGACTGCTCACGCTTGACCTTTCATTGTGGCTGGGATTTATGGCTGAGAGTTTTGTTATTGTTCGTTGTTGCACGCCGCCAAAGGCGGCGGAATGACTCAGATCAATATGCCGGCTTTGATTCGACAGGGTAGAACCGCGTATATTAACAGGTTCGCCATGACACAGAAAATTACTCTGTTATTCCGGGAATCAGCACTCCCGGGATGCCTACCCGGTACCGACTTACCTCTATGGAATTTATCCGCATCCAGGGCGCCCGCACCCACAACCTGAAAAATATCGACCTCGACCTGCCGCGCGACAAGCTCATCGTCATCACCGGCCTGTCCGGTTCCGGCAAGTCCTCGCTGGCCTTCGACACCATCTATGCCGAGGGCCAGCGCCGGTACGTGGAGTCGCTGTCGGCCTATGCGCGGCAGTTTCTGTCGATGATGGAAAAACCGGACGTGGACCACATCGAGGGCCTGTCGCCGGCCATCTCCATCGAGCAGAAGTCTACCTCGCACAATCCGCGTTCCACGGTCGGCACCATCACCGAGATCTACGACTACCTGCGCCTGCTGTTCGCCCGCGCAGGCCAACCGCGCTGCCCCGAGCACGGCACCAGCCTGGAAATGCAGACCGTCAGCCAGATGGTGGACCAGGTGCTGGCCCTGCCCGAAGGCACGCGCATCCTGCTGCTGGCGCCGGTGGTGCGCGAGCGCAAGGGCGAGCACCTCAACGTGTTCAAGGACCTGCGCGCGCAGGGCTTCGTGCGCGTGCGCGTGGACGGCGAGATGTACGAACTGGATGGCGTGCCGGCGCTGGACCTGCGCAAGAAACACAGCATCGAAGTGGTGGTGGACCGGCTCAAGGTACGGCCGGATCAGCAGCAACGCCTGGCCGACTCCTTCGAGACCGCCCTGGCGCTGAGCGACGGCATCGCCGCCGTGGCCCTGCCGGGCGACACCCAGGGCGCGGTCGCCGAAGGCCAGAAAGAGCTGCTGTTTTCCGCCCGTTTCGCCTGCCCCGTGTGCGGTTATTCCTTGCAGGAACTGGAACCGCGCATGTTCTCCTTCAACAACCCGGCCGGCGCCTGCCCCAGCTGCGACGGCCTGGGCGTGAAGCAGTTCTTCGACCCGGAGCGGGTAGTACGCCACCCGGAACTGAGTCTGCCGGCCGGCGCGATCCGCGGCTGGGACCGCCGCAACGCCTACTATTTCCAGTTGATCACTTCACTCGCCAAACACTACGGCTTCGACCTCGACACCCCCTTCGAGCAACTGCCGGAAGACATCCGCCAGGTCATCCTCTACGGCAGCGGCGACACCGAGATCGAATTCCGCTACCACGGTGACCGCAGTGGCGCAAAGACGCGCCACCATCCCTTCGAGGGCATCCTGCCCAACATGGAGCGCCGCTACCGCGAGACCGACTCCAACGTGGTACGCGAGGAGCTGGCCAAGTACCTCAACAACCAGACCTGCCCCGACTGCCAGGGCACGCGCCTCGCACAGGCCTCGCGCCACGTGTTCGTCGCCGAACGCAACCTGCCGGAGATCACCGCCCTGCCGGTGGATCGCGCGCAGGCCTTCTTCGCCCAGCTGGACATCGCCGGCCACCGCGGCGAGATCGCCGCCAAGATCGTCAAGGAGATCAGCCAGCGCCTCGACTTCCTGGTCAACGTGGGCCTGGATTATCTGTCCCTGGACCGCAGCGCCGACACCCTGTCCGGCGGCGAGGCCCAGCGCATCCGTCTCGCCAGCCAGATCGGCGCCGGCCTGGTGGGCGTGATGTACGTGCTCGACGAACCCAGCATCGGCCTGCATCAGCGCGACAACCAGCGCCTGCTCAACACCCTCACCTACCTGCGCGACATGGGCAACACGGTGATCGTGGTCGAACACGACGAAGATGCCATCCGGGCCGCCGACCACGTACTGGACATCGGCCCCGGCGCCGGCGTGCACGGCGGCGGGATCGTCGCCCAGGGCGCCCCGGCGGACATCCTCGCCAACCAGGCCTCACTGACCGGCGCCTATCTCTCCGGCCGCCGCCGCATCGAGATACCCACGCAACGCACAGCGCCCGATCCGGCTCGGCAGATACGCATCCGCGGCGCGCGCGGCAATAACCTGAAAGCGGTGGACGTGGACATCCCCGTGGGCCTGATGACCGCCATCACCGGCGTCTCCGGCTCCGGCAAGTCCACGCTGATCAACGACACCCTGTACCGCTACGCCGCACAGGTCATCAACAAAAATCCGGAGAGCCCCGCCCCCTGCGACGGCGTCGAAGGACTGGAACAGTTCGACAAGGTGGTGGACATCGACCAGAGTCCCATCGGCCGCACGCCGCGCTCCAACCCGGCCACCTACGCCGGCCTGTTCACCCCCATCCGCGAGATCTTCGCCGGCACCCAGGAGGCGCGCGCGCGCGGCTATACGCCGGGGCGCTTCAGCTTCAACGTCAAGGGCGGCCGCTGCGAGGCCTGCCGCGGCGACGGCGTGATCAAGGTGGAGATGCACTTCCTGCCCGATATCTACGTGCCCTGCGACATCTGCAAGGGCAAACGCTATAACCGCGAAACCCTGGAAATCCGCTACAAGGGACTGAGCATCTATGAAGTGCTGGAGATGACCATCGAAGACGCACGCGAGTTCTTCGACGCCGTGCCGCCGGTGGCACGCAAACTGCAGACCCTGATGGACGTCGGCCTCAGCTACATCAAGTTGGGCCAGAACGCCACCACCCTGTCCGGCGGCGAGGCGCAGCGCGTCAAACTGGCGCGCGAGCTGTCCAAGCGCGACACCGGCAACACCCTGTACATCCTCGACGAGCCCACCACCGGCCTGCACTTCCACGACATCGAGCAACTGCTCGGCGTGCTCAACCGCCTGCGTGACCACGGCAACACCATCGTCGTCATCGAGCACAACCTGGACGTGATCAAGACCGCCGACTGGATCATCGACATCGGCCCCGAGGGCGGCGAAAAGGGTGGTACCATCGTCGCCACCGGCAGCCCCGAGCAGATCGCCGCGGTCACGGCCTCGCACACCGGCCATTACCTCGGCCCGGTGCTCGAACGGCAGTGATCTCGGGCATATACCCAAAGGCCGCGCATTGTCTCCCCCTCCTCCAGGCCTTATCCTTGGCGGCCGGCATCGGAGAAGACACCGATGTATCGAACACATTCAAAGGACGCAGTAGATGACAAAAGCTGTACGCGGCACCGACACCCCGCAAGTTCCCCAAGTCGTACTCGCCGAACCCTGGCACGAAGAAGACAGCATCAGCCTGATCGATCTGTGGAAGGTGCTGTCGCGGCGGCGCGGGGTGATCTTCGGCGTCCTCGCCCTGGCGCTACTGGCCGGCCTGCTGCTGGCCCTGCTGATGCCGGCAAAATACACCTATACCACGGCCATCGAGATCGGCACCAAGCCCGCAGGCACCGGAACCGGCACGGAGCCCATCGAGACGCCGGAGACGGTGCTGGCCAAGATCAAGGAAAGCTACATCCCCCAGGCCCTGCACGACTTCACACAGGCGCAAGAGGATGACACGGGTTACGAGGTCGAGGGCCGCATCCCCAAGGGCAGCGAGCTGATCGTCCTCGAGGCCAAGGCGCCGGAGGAAGACGGTCCGGCCTACCTCACCATCATGCAGACGGTCATCGACAAGGTGGAAGGCGACCACCGCCGCGTCTCAGCGGTAATCCGCAGCAACCTGAAAACCCAGTTGAACCAGGCCAGGCTGGCCCTCGACAACCTCATTGACCCCAGCACCCTGGCGGTCGAAAAGCGCGCCCTGGAGAGCAAGCTGCTCAGGGCCCGCCTGGAGCTGGAACGGCTGAAAGATCCCCTGACCCTGGCCCTGCCGAAGAAGGATCTGCAAACCCGCAAGGCCAAGGCGGAGGAATCCCTCGCCGATCTGCGCGACAAGGCGAACCTGCTCAAGGCCCGCTACCAGCGCCTGGACGAGGTCGACAAGCTGCTCAAGCAGCAGATTGCCGATCTGCGCACGCAGATCGACGATGCCAACAGCCGCCGCGCCAAGGCCATTGCCAATCTCGCCTCCGAGGCCTCGGCCATGACCATGCTGATGATCGACAACGAACTGCAGCAAAACCGGACCCGCCTCGCCGCCCTGGAGGAACGCCTGTTCATCAAGCAGCAGGATGCCCGCGAGCAGCTGGAAAACCAGATCGCCGCCAACCAGCGCGAGTACGCCATTCAGCGCGAGGCCATCAGCAAGATCGACCAGGAACTGGACAAGCTGGTCCGCGACAACGAGCGTGCGCAAAAACTCCAGGCGCCGCGGGTGGGCGAACTGGAAGAACAACTGCGCAAGCTGCTCGCCGACCACCAACGCAAGATCGCCCGCCAGCAACAAGCCATCGAGCAGCTGGAAATCCGCTTCAACAACCTGCAGACCACGCGCGCCCTGTCCCCGCCCCTGCAGTCTCTCGAACCGGCCGGTCCCGGCAAGAAAATCATTCTGATTCTCAGCCTTTTCCTTGGCCTGTTCCTCGGCATCTTTGCCGCCTTCTTCGTTGAATTCCTCGCCAAGGTACGCCAGGAAGACGACGAACAAAGCCCGCAGAAGAAAATAACATCTTCCAATTCAATAAGTTAAAAACCACAGCAGACCGAATGGTCGGTTTTTTGACACTCCCCTGCAAAACCGGGAAAATGAACCCATGTCCGGGGCAAACTGAGTATTAGCGGCCACCGCCGCGACGACTTTAGCCATTCCGGTCATCTTCCCGGAGTTTTTCGCAGGGGCGAATCACTCCACCCCAATGCAATACCGACAAGGTGGAGGGAATCATGAACGAACGATCTCACAACACTGACGGCCTGGATTTCGATTTCTGGAAGCAGTTGGCCGAGGACGATCCGGAGGCCTTCGAGACCCTGCGCCGGGAAAAGGTCGAGCAACTGATCGCCCGCGCGCCAGCCACGCAACGCCGCCGCCTGCAGGGCCTGCAATGGCAGATCGACCAGACCCGCAAGCTGGCGGGCAGCCCCATGGCCTCCTGCCTTGCCATCTCCAACATGATGTGGGACTCGCTCCACCAGCTCAACCGGCGCCAGCACGAGCTGTTGTCGGCCACGCCGGAGACGCTTCGCCAGCCGCAAGACATGGCACCGGCGGCCACCGTACTGGCCTTCCCCGCGCAGCTGTCCTGAAAAGCGGACGCCGGGCATAGCCGGGCAATAAAAAACCGCGGGTCGGCTCTCGCTGCCCGCGGTTTCGGTACCCCTCCAAACGTTACTGATTACGTTCGGCCATGACATCCTTGATGGTCACCAGGGCAATTACCCCGCCCACGATTGCGGTAATGATAAAACCCGTCATGAAAGTCATTGCGCTATCTCCTCTCCAAGTTTCCTGATTTATTGTTTTACGCTGGCGGGCCTCAAGCCGGACCCCGCCCCCATTGTTACCGTTTCTCCCCTCGGTATGGCCACCTACCCTACACACGACGCTTTTTTATGTCAAAACCGGCCATGCCAACTTCCCATAAAAAAAGGCCCCGCACGAAACGGGGCCTTGCGCCAGGGGTGAGCCGGATCAGGCGGCGCTGGCGCGCACGCCTTCCTTCTTGCGAAACACCAGCCGGTCGCCTTCCACGTCCACCAGGATGACGTCGCCCGGCACGAAGTGGCCGGCGAGGATCTCCTGCGCCAGGCCGTTCTCGACCTGGTGCTGGATGGCCCGCTTCAGAGGCCGCGCCCCGTACACCGGGTCGAAGCCGGCCTCGCCGAGCTTGTCCAGCGCCGCCTCGCTGAGTTCCAGGTCCATGTCGCGGTCCTGTAGACGATGGCGCAGATACGCCACCTGGATCGAGGTAATGGCGCGGATCTGCTCGCGTCCCAGGGGATGGAACACCACCACTTCGTCGATGCGATTGATGAACTCGGGACGGAAGTGGTCGCCCACCACCTCCAGCACCGCAGCCTTCATGGCATCGTAGTCGTCGATCTTGGCCATCTCCTGGATCAGCTGCGAACCCAGGTTGGAGGTCATCACGATCACCGTGTTGCGGAAGTCCACGGTGCGGCCCTGGCCGTCCGTGAGGCGGCCGTCGTCGAGCACCTGCAGCAGCACGTTGAACACATCCGGATGCGCCTTCTCCACCTCGTCGAGGAGGATCACCGAGTAGGGCTTGCGGCGCACCGCCTCGGTCAGGTAGCCGCCCTCCTCGTAGCCGACGTAGCCGGGGGGCGCACCGATCAGCCGCGCCACGGAATGCTTCTCCATGAACTCGGACATATCGATGCGCACCATGGCGTCCTCGGTGTCGAAGAGGAATTCCGCCAGGGCCTTGGTCAGCTCGGTCTTGCCCACGCCGGTGGGGCCGAGGAACAGGAACGAGCCATTGGGCCGGTTGGGATCCGACAGGCCGGCGCGTGAGCGGCGGATGGCGTCGGCCACCGCCTTGACGGCCTCGTCCTGGCCCACCACGCGCTTGCTGATGTTGTCTTCCATCTTCAGCAGCTTCTCGCGCTCGCCCTCGAGCATCTTGGACACGGGGATACCCGTCCACTTGGACACCACCTCGGCGATCTCCTCCTCGGAGACCTTGTTGCGCAGCAGGCGCATCTCCTGCTGTTCCGCCTGCGCGGCCATCTCCAGGGACTTCTCCAGGTCCGGGATGCGCCCATACTGCAGCTCGCCGGCCCGCGCCAGGTCACCGGCACGCTGCGCCGTCTCCAATTCGAGGCGGGCGCGCTCCAGTTCCTCCTTGATGTGCTGGGTGCCCTGCAGGGCGGCCTTTTCGGCCTTCCAGATCTCCTCCAGGTCGGCGTATTCCCGCTCCAGCTTGTCGATCTCTTCCTCCAGGGTGGCAAGGCGCTTCTTGGAGGCCTCGTCGCTCTCCTTCTTCAGCGCCTCGCGCTCGATCTTGAGCTGGATCAGACGGCGTTCGAGGCGATCCATGGCCTCCGGCTTGGAATCGATCTCCATGCGGATGCGCGAGGCGGCCTCATCGATGAGATCGATGGCCTTGTCCGGCAGTTGGCGATCGGTGATGTAGCGGTGCGACAGGGTGGCCGCGGCGACGATGGCCGGGTCGGTGATCTCCACGCCGTGGTGCACCTCGTACTTCTCCTTCAGGCCGCGCAGGATGGCGATGGTGTCCTCCACGCTGGGCTCGTCCACCAGCACCTTCTGGAAGCGGCGCTCCAAGGCGGCGTCCTTCTCGATGTACTGGCGGTATTCGTCCAGGGTGGTGGCGCCCACGCAGTGCAGTTCGCCGCGCGCCAGGGCGGGCTTGAGCATGTTGCCAGCGTCCATGGCGCCCTCGGCCTTGCCGGCGCCGACCATGGTGTGCAGTTCGTCGATGAAGAGGATGATCTGCCCCTCCTGCTTGGCCAGGTCGTTGAGCACGCCCTTGAGACGCTCCTCGAACTCGCCGCGGAACTTGGCGCCGGCGATCAGCGCGCCCATGTCCAGCGACAGCAGGCGCTTGCCCTTGATGCCCTCGGGCACCTCGCCGTTGACGATGCGCTGCGCAAGGCCCTCGACGATGGCGGTCTTGCCCACGCCGGGCTCGCCGATCAACACCGGGTTGTTCTTGGTGCGGCGCTGCAGCACCTGGATGGTGCGGCGAATCTCGTCGTCGCGACCGATCACCGGATCCAGCTTGCCCTGCTCGGCGCGCTCGGTGAGGTCGATGGTGTACTTCTCCAAGGCCTGGCGCTGTTCCTCGGCGTTGGGGTCGGTGACCGCCTCGCCGCCGCGCATGGCCTCGATGGCCTTCTCCAGGCCGGCCTTGGAGGCCCCGGCCTTGCGCATCAGCTCGCCCAGGGTGCCCTTGTCCTCCACCGCGGCGAGGGCGAACAGCTCGCTGGAGATGTACTGGTCCTTGCGCTGCTGGGCCAGTTTGTCGGTCTGATTCAGCAGCCGGTTCAGGTCATTGGAGACATGCACGTCACCGGCCGCGCCTTCGACCTGCGGCAGCCGATCCAGCGCCTCGCCCAGGGAGGCACGCAGCTGGTTGACGTTGACCTCTGAATTGGCCAGCAGGTGGCGCACCGTGCTGCCCTCCTGGTCGAGGATCGCCGTCATCAGGTGGATCGGCTCGATAAACTGGTGGTCCCGGCCCACCGCCAGGCTCTGTGCATCGGCCAGCGCCGACTGGAATTTGCTGGTGAGTTTGTCCATACGCATGTCGCATCAACCCCTGTGAAAGTATGAAATTGTCAAGTGTTGAGAGGTAGATGGGGATGGGGGCAGGACGATTCAAGCGCGCCGCAGTGTTTCTGCGCCGGTGTGGGGAAATGCGGGAACAGGCGAAAAACGCCGGAGATATTCAGGGGATGAAAGCCGGCTCAGAAATCACGATTCTTCCACAGGCCTTGGGGGCGACGGCGGTCGTTGCCGGAACGGCGGTCCGCCTTCTCCTCGAAGCGTACCATCTCGCGGCGATCCACCTTTTGCCGCCGCTGCTGCTTGCGGCGCTCGGGACCGGTGTAGGCAGGGGCCTCCTCGGCCGCCCGCTCTTCGGCCTTTTTGGCCGAACCCTTGTCGTCATCTTCCGGTACAAGTTCCAGTTCCATCGCTCCCCTCGTGACTGCTGCCGGTATTGACCTGTGG
>DRQN01000188.1 GCA_011371455.1 Gammaproteobacteria bacterium | reverse complement strand
AGACAAGTGGAAAAGACCGAACATGAGCACGCAAAACCATCCGGCGCTGATCACGGCCCTGCTCGACCCCGCCGCCTACGACCACCCGTGCCGGCATATCCAGCTCATCGAAACGCACATCTCCTGGCTGCTGCTCAGCGGCGACCATGCCTACAAAATCAAGAAGCCGGTGGACTTCGGCTTTCTGGATTTCTCCACCCTGGCGCGGCGCAAGCACTTCTGCGAGGAAGAGATCCGCCTCAATGGCCGCCTGGCGCCGCAGATCTATCTGCAAGTAGTGGCCATCCGTGAAGATGCCGATGGCGTGCACATCGGCGGCAGCGGAACGGTTCTCGAATACGCGGTGAAAATGCGCCAGTTCGACAATGCCGGCCTGTTCGACCGGCTCCTCCAGCGCGGCCGGTTGAGCCGAGAGATCATCACCGCCACGGCGCGCCGGCTGGCGCGCTTCCATGCCGGGATCGCCATCGCCGGAAAAAACTCTCCCTTCGGCGAAGCCGAGACCGTGCACCACCCGGTGCGCGAAAACTTCGCGCAACTGCAGCAGCACGCAGCGGCCTTTCTCGCCGACGAGGAACAACGGCAGCGCTTCGAGCACGTCCGCCAGTGGAGCGAACAGCGCTTTGCCGCGCTCGAGACCACCATCGCCCAACGCAAAACAGACGGCTTCGTGCGCGAATGCCATGGTGACCTGCACCTGGGCAATATCGTGCTGATCGACGGCCAGGTGGTGCCCTTCGACGGCATCGAATTCAACCCCGCCCTGCGCTGGATCGACATCATCAGCGAAATGGCCTTTCTGACCATGGACCTGCAGGACCACGGCCGCACCGACCTCGCCCACCGCCTGCTCGACGAATGGCTGGCCCACAGCGGCGACTACGGCGGACTTGTCCTGCTGCGCTATTACCAGTGCTACCGCGCCATGGTGCGCGCCAAGGTCGCCGCCCTGCGCGGCGAGCAGACCGGAGCGGAAAAGACGCAACGCAAACTGGCCAACTATTTGGCGTTAGCCGAACACTACACCCACCCCACCCGCCCGGCCCTGCTCATCACCCACGGCCTGTCCGGCTCCGGCAAGAGCTGGCTGTCGCAGCGCCTGCTGGAGGCCAGCGGCGCCATCCGCCTGCGCTCGGACGTGGAACGCAAACGCCTGTTTGGCCTCGATCCCCTGGCGCACAGCGACTCGGCGCCGGGCAAGGGCATCTACAGCGCCGGCGCCACACGCCGCACCTTCGAGCGCCTGGCGTCATTGGCCGAGCAGCTGCTGAAAGCGGGCTTCCCGGTGATCGTCGACGCCACCTTCATCCGCCGCGCCGGGCGGGACCACTTCCGCCACCTGGCGCGAGACCTCGGCGTGCCCTTCCGCATCATTCACTGCGAGGCCGACAACGACACCCTGCGCCGACGCATCGGCCAGCGCAGCCACGAGGGCCGTGACGCCTCCGAGGCCGGGCTGCGCGTGCTGGCGCTGCAATTGAAAAACCGCCAACCCCTGGGCAAGGAGGAACTGGCCGAGACCTTCCTGGTAAACACGGCAGGCGAGGCGGACCTGTCCGCTATCACGGCCTGGCTGCAAAACCCACGCTGATACCGCCCATCGGCATCGCGTGTAAAATGGCGCGGCTCACCGCCCACAAAGGAACCTTGCTTGAACCCTGTCCTCCACCCTGCCGCCCCGGCCACACTGGCCATCGATGGCCGCAACGAAACCGGGCGCGGCCACCGCCTGGCCGAGCGATTCGGCCTGCCGCTCTGCCTCGTCGGCGACGACTGCACAGCCTTCGATTTTCTGTTGGTCTACCTTGCGGTGAAAGAAAATACACCACCCGTACTGGCGCTGCGCGACACCAGCGGCGGCAACGGCAATCCCCTGTGGGTGGATTTCATCGCCGGCAAGATGGGCCACCGGCGGCGGTTCGGCGGCGGACGCGGTCAACCGCTGGCGCGGGCGATGGGCCTGAAGGGCGGCGCCAGTCCACACATCGTCGACGCCACCGCGGGGCTGGGGCGCGACGGTTTCGTGCTCGCCAGCCTCGGCGCGCGGGTCACCCTGCTGGAGCGTTCGCCGGTGATGGCCGCGCTGCTGGACGACGGGCTGGAACGCGCCCGCCAGCACCCGGCGACGCGCCTCATCGTCGACGACCACTTGCAGTTAGTGCATACGGATGCCGCCACATGGCTGCGGCAATGTCCGCCGCGTGATCGCCCGGAGGTAGTCTATCTCGATCCCATGTACCCGCACCGCAGCAAGCGCGCGTTGGTAAAAAAGGAGATGCGCGCCCTGCGCGCGATGGTGGGAGACGATGCCGACGCCCCGGCCCTGCTGGCCGCGGCGCTGGCATGCGCAAAAAAACGGGTGGTGGTCAAACGCCCCAAGGGAGCGCCGCCGCTGGACGGGCCGAAACCGGCCGGCGAGGTGGCGTCGAAGAACACCCGCTATGACATCTATGGGGGGCTGAGGACTGAGGACTGAGCACTCAGCACTACAACTCCCCCTGCACCCGGGGCTCGAAACTCAGACCGAGGGTCTCGAACAGTGCCCGGCTGCTGAGCGGCTTGGGCACACAGGCCTCGGCGCCGGCCATCAGAATACGCTGCTTCAGCGCCACGTCATCGGAACGCGTCAGGGCAATGACACGCACTCCCTGGGAGGCCGGATCGGTCTTGATGCGGCGGCAGATTTCAAAGCCGTCATGGCGGGGCAGATGAAAGTCCAGCAACACCACATCGGGGCGGAAGGTGAGCATCTTGCGGCCGGCCTCGAAGGCATCGTGCACCGCGCAGGCCTCCACCGTCCCCGAGGGGGTATCAAAAAGATCCGTCAACAACCGGGAAATGCGGCGGTCACCCTCCACGATCAGGATGCGCAGCCGTCCGCGGTCGGGGCGGCTCAGGCCGATACTCTGCTCACGGGCGAAATGATGCACATCCTGCAAACCAAAGTGCCGGTGACCGCCCGCGTCGATATGCACGTGCAGCATGCCCCGTTGCAGCCACTCGCACACCGTCACCGGTGACGTCATCAACAGGGCGACCACTTCTTCGTCGCTCAGGCTGGTTTTTTTCGCCATTGCCTCAAACCCCAGGCGAGCCAGATTGCTCAGGGTGAGTAACGGCCAAAGGCGCGGCGGGCTTTAGCGGTGTTCAGCGGCGCGGGCGACGGGAGGCAAGGCAGCATCGCCGCGAAGAAAGGTAGCGGGATCTTCTCCGCTTTTGGCAACTCCCGCAGGGGCGGGCCGTGCCCGCGATAAAACGGCCGTTTGCCACAGAGACATGGAGAAAGACAAATCGGTTGTTCCTGTGCATCTCTGTGTTCTCCGTGCCCCTGTGGCAAGCAAGGACACTTTTCGGGCGTGGTCCACAACCCGGTGATCGATCTGTATCGGCCGGTTTCAGGGCACGAAATAGCCGTCGGTGAGGGTCTTCATGAAGGCGACGAGGTCGTCCACCTCCTGGGCAGTGAGCAGCAGGTCGCCGGTGAAGGTCAGCTCCAGGTTGTCGCTCACTTCGGGCACGAGGGTGGCGGGCCAGCAGGAAACGAAGCCGTTCTTGCCGGTATCGGTGATGCTGGTGTCGTAACAGGGATTCTCGCGCACGTTGTAGAAGTTCATCACCTCGTTGAGGGTCTCGAACACGCCGTTGTGCATATACGGCGCGGTCAACTCCACGTTGCGCAGGGTGGGCACCTTGAACTTGCCGCGCTCCCCGGCGGCCGGAGCAGATGCGACGAGGTTCGGATTGGCCGCCAGGCCGATATCGGTAAACCCTGTGGCTGTCGTGCCCGCCGGATTGTGCGGATTCTGCGGCACGCCGATGTTCCAGTAGCTGAAGTCGGTGAACAGCACGCCGGACGAACCGCCAATCTTCTCCAGCTTGTGGCATTCGGCGCACTTGCCCTTGCCATCGATCTGGAACAAGTCGAAACCGTTCTGCTCGGCGGCCGTGAAACTGTCCCTGCCCGCCCACACGGCATCGAACTTGGAACTGAATGGCGCGAACATCGCCGTGCTTTCGAAGGCGGCGATGGCCTCGGCGATCTGGTTATAGGCGGTGGCCTCGTTGCCACTGTCCAGGCTGCTGGCGCCGAACACCTGTTTGAACATGTTGGCATAGGCCGCGTCGCGCACCTTGGCGACCACCGCCGCCTCGTCGGCCATGTTCATCTCTTTCGGATTCAGGAACGGGCCCTTGGCCTGCTCCACCAGGTCGACGGCGCGGCCATCGAGGAACTGTCCACCGATGTAACGGGGGTTGGCAGGGTCGGTGGTGGTGTCATACTGAAAGTCCGGGGCGAACATGGCATAGGCCGCGGTGGGCGCATTGCGGTCGCCAAACACGCCCGTGACGGCACCCGGGGAAACGGGGGCATCGAAGGTGCTGTCCGGATCGGCGAAACCACGCGCGGAAACACCACTGCCCGCAGCAATCAGATCAAGGCTGTGACAAGTCTCGCAGGACTGGCCCGGCGGATTCGACAGATTGGTATCCTTGTACAGCATGGCGCCCACCGCGGCCTTGGATACACCCTGGCCACCGGGGCCTGGGTCATTCGTTTCCCCACCACAACCCGCCAGCAACAGAACAACACTCAAACCGCTAACCACAACCATCTGCTTTTTCATGGCTCACTATCCCAGTAAGTTGGTAAGAATTGGCCCATAAAATCTCTATGAATTCTAGTGGCTGCAAACACAACGGAATGTGAATCAGCCCGCAGTTTTTTGCCATTGGCCTTAAACTGTTAGCCATCGTATCCCTGCGGAGGAACTTGGGTTATCGTCTGGATATATGCGTATCTTCACTGACATCATTCCAGTGGTTCGCCATCAATTCCTGCCACTATTGATCGTTTTCTGTGGCCTGATAACGGCAAGCACCCACGCCGACACGGCAATCCCCGCCAGCTGGCGCCTGTCGATGGACAACGATGCCATCGCCCCCAACAACGATGACCACGACTACACCGGCGGCTTCTCATTCACCTATTCCAGCGCCACATCCGCCACCGGCCAATCCCGACCGCCGCACATCAGTCTCGATGCCGTGATCGGCTTCATCGGCCAGATCTTTATCCACGCCGAGGCGCCCCGGCGCACTTTCTATGCCACCGAGACTGGTCTGTCCGTGTTCACGCCGGAGGACACCCAACGCCATGCCGCCGTCTACGGCGACCGTCCCTATGCCAGCCTGCTGTTCCTCTCCAGCAGTCGTCAGACCCTGTCGGCCAACGAGCGGCAGGCCATCACCCAGACCTTCACCGCCGGCGCCCTGGGCCTGGTGGTGAGCGCCGACGTGCAAAACGCCCTGCATCGCCGGTTCGGCATCGAAACGGCCAAGGGCTGGGACTACCAGATTTCCGCCGATGGCGAACCCACCCTGCGCTACGCCTTCAGCCGTCAGACACTGCACGGGTCACGCAAGGGCGGTCACGGCATGGACTATGACTTCAGCTCCACCGTCAAGGCCAACCTCGGCTATCTGACCGGCCTGGGCTGGGGCATCAGCGGCCGCCTGGGGCGCATCGGCAGCCCCTGGTGGAGCCACAATCCACTATTGGAGGAATACGCCGAACGCGGCACCGCCCACGCCACGCGCGGCACATCGCGGCGCCAGTTCTACCTGTGGGGAGGGCTGTTCGTGCGCGCGCGCATCTACAATGCCCTGCTGGAAGGGCAATTCCGCGACAACGCCGTTGAGTATTCCGGCACGCAGTTGAACCCGCTCATCGCCACCGCCTGGCTGGGGCTGGACTATGCACTAAACGGCAATATCCGCCTGAGCTACAGCTGGCACGGCCAGACCCCGGAGATCCGCCATGGCAGGGGCAGCCGTTTCATGAACTGGGGAACATTCAGCATCGCGGGGCATTTCTAGGAGGCTGTCGGATTTAGGTAATCGTAGCGAGTCAGGGCATGTTTTGTGTGCCCACGCGGCATTGCAGAGCATGGGATAATGCGTGGGCACAAAAGACGTGCCTACCAGACTAGCCGAACCCCCAAGCCACGGCCTGCAATACCAGCGCCGCAAGCACCCCCGCCAGCAGGTCGTCGAGCATGATGCCGAGGCCACCGTGCACCCGCCGGTCGATCCAGCGGATGGGCCAGGGCTTGAGGATGTCGAAGAGGCGGAACAGGACGAAGCCGGCGGCGATCCACAGCCAGCCCGCCGGCGCAGCGATCATGGTCACCAGGTAGCCGGCGAACTCGTCCCAGACGATGCCGGGGTGGTCGTGCACGCCGAGGTCGCGGCTGGTACGGCCGCACAGCCAGATGCCGGCGAGCGACACCGCGGCCACCGCCAGCAGGTAGCCCCACAGCGGCAGCGGCGCCAACAGCAAATAGAGCGGAATGGCGGCCAGGGTGCCGAAGGTGCCGGGGGCCACGGGCGCGGCGCCGGAGCCCAGGCCGAAGGCGAGGAAGTGCACGGGATTGCGCCACAC
Source organism: Gammaproteobacteria bacterium (assembly GCA_011371455.1). GTDB lineage: Bacteria > Pseudomonadota > Gammaproteobacteria > SZUA-152 > SZUA-152 > DRQN01. The sequence continues at coordinate 2,962 of DRQN01000188.1, read as the reverse complement.
GCTGGACGGGGCCTGGTTGCGGCGTTTCATGCCTCGTCCCGCGCAAAGTGGTCCCAGCCGCGCGGCGGCGGTTCGACCACCTGCCCGGCGGTGTCCCGCCAGCGCAGGCCCGGTTCGGCGGTGATATGGCCGATGCGGGTAACGGGACAATCCAGGGCGTCGGCCACGCCGGGAGCGGCATCGGCCGGGGCGGTGAAACACAGTTCGTAGTCGTCGCCGGCGGCGGCCGCCAGCCGCCAGGGCCGCTCGATGCCGCTGGCCAGCAGCGCATCGGACAGCGGCAGGGCGTCGGCCTCCAGCACCGCGCCCACGCCGCTGGCGGCGAGGATATGGCCAAGGTCCTGGGCCAGGCCGTCGGAGACATCGATGGCGGCACTGGCCAGGCCGCGCAGGGCCAGGCCGGCGCCGATGCGCGGCGTGGGCCGGTGCAGGCGCGCCAGCAATGCCGCGGCGGGCGGGCCGCTGAGCGCCAGCCGCCCCTGCTCGATGGCCAGGCCGGCGCCGGCATCGCCCAGGTGGCCGGTGACGAAGACGTGGTCGCCGGAGCGCGCGCCGCTGCGCCGCAGGGCGGCGTCCGCCGGTACGAAGCCCTGCACCTGCACGGCCACGGAAAGCGGGCCGCGGGTGGTATCGCCGCCCACCAGCTGCACCCCAAAGCGCTCGGCGAGGGCGAAGAAACCGTCGGCAAAGGCGCCCAGCCAGGCCTCATCGGCCTCGGGCAAACTCAGCGCCAGGGTCGCCCAGGCCGGTTCGGCGCCCATGGCGGCGAGGTCGCTGAGGTTGACGGCGAGGGCCTTGTGGCCGAGGTCGGCGGGGGGGATGTCGGCGGCGAAGTGGACGCCGCTGTGCAGGGTATCGACGGTCGTCGCCAGCGTCTGCCCGGCAGGCGGCGCAAGCAGCGCGGCATCATCACCGATGCCCAGCGGCACGTCGGCGCGACGCACGCCGCGCCCGGCGAAGTAGCGGCGGATGAGGTCAAACTCGTTCACGAAAACCCTGGGATGGACTCAGGATGACGGCTTTTTCTTGCCAGCGTAGAGGCTGGCGCCGCTTTTCCTTGCCGGGGCCTGCTTTTTCATGGAAGGCCTTGACGAAGGCTTGGCGGGAAAGGCCTTCTTTTTTGCCGGCGCCTTTCTTGCCGGCGTCTTCTTTGCCGCGGCCTTTTTTACCGCGCTCTTCTTCGCAAGCCCCCGCTGGATGGCAGGCGCCTCGCTGGCCGTGACCGCCTTCGCCGCGGGCTTGCCGGTGCTGCGCTTCTTGATCACCCGCTGCTTGCTCGCCGTGCGGATGATGGGCGCGCGCTTCTGGCCGTACTTGCCCTTGCCCACGCTGGCGTCGGCGGGCGTGGCCGGGGCCGGTAGCGGGCGGCTGTCGGCGGCCTGTTCCGTGCCACGCAGCTCGCGCGCCATGCCGTCGAGGATGCCGTTGACGAAGCGATGGCCCTGCTCGGCGCCGAACAGCTTGGCCAGCTCCACGCCCTCGTTGATGGCGACGCGGTAGGGCACGTCGAGGCGGCACTTCAGCTCATAGGCACCGAGACGCAGGATGGCGCGCTCCACCGGGTCCACCTCGTCCATCGGACGCGGCAGCAGGGGCGTGATGTGGCCGTCCAGCTCTTCGCGCAGGCGCGGGATCTCGCGCAGCAGTTCGCGGAAATAATCGACATCGACGCCGTCCATGTCGTTTTCGATGCGGAATGCGGCGTCGATATCGCGCGGATCGCCGTCGGTGAGCTGCCAGGAGTACAGCGCCTGCACCGCGCGCTGGCGGGCCAGTTGACGGGGGTTGGCCATCAGCCGAGGTTCTCCAGCAGGTTGACCATCTCGATGGCGGACATGGCCGCCTCGGCGCCCTTGTTGCCGGCCTTGGTGCCGGCGCGCTCGATGGCCTGCTCGATGGAGTCCACGGTGAGCACACCGAAGGCCACCGGCACGTCGTGCTGCATGGAGGCCTGGGCCAGGCCCTTGGTGCACTCGCCGGCCACGTAGTCGAAGTGCGGGGTGCCGCCGCGGATCACCGCGCCGAGGGCGATGATGGCGTCGTAGTCGCCGCTGGCCGCCATGCGCGCAGCGACGATGGGCATCTCGAAGGCGCCGGGCACGCGCACCAAAGTGAGATCGGCATCCTCCGCGCCGTGACGTTTGAGGGTATCGATGGCGCCATTGACCAGGCTGTCGACGATGAAGCTGTTGAAGCGGGCGGCGATGAGACCGAAGCGTTTGCCGTGCAGGGTCAGGCCGCCTTCGATGGTGTTGATGCTCATGGTTGTTTTCCGTGGTTCTGGTTGTTCATGCAGTGGGCGAGATGCCGACATCCGCCGGTTGAATCGATTTCGGAGACTGCCTGTGGGAGCGGCTTCAGCCGCGAAAAGTTTTCAACACCGCAATTCGCGGCTGGCGTCGCTCCCACAATCAAAAATCGGGCCGTTGCAATCTTCTCACGCGGACGCCGCGGCGTCACCGCCGATGTATTCCACCACCTCCAGGCCGAAGCCGGACAGGCCGTGCATCTTCTTCGGCGCCGACAGCACGCGCATCTTGCGCACGCCCAGGTCGAGCAGGATCTGCGCGCCCAGGCCGTAGGTGCGCAGGTCCGGGTTGGATTCGCGCTTGCCGGCGCTCTGGCCCGCGTCCTCCTCCTGGTAGTGCTTGACGCGCTGGATCAGCTCCTGCTCGCCCTCGCTCTGGCCCAACAGCACGATCACCCCCTCGCCCTGGGCCTCGATGAAGGACATGGCGTCCTCCAGCGGCCAGCTGGCGTCGGAGCGCTTCATGCCCAGCACGTCGGCCAGGTAGTGGGGCATGTGCACGCGCACGTAGGTAGGGCGGTCGCGCATGATCTGGCCCTTGACCAGGGCGAAGTGCACCTGGCCGCTGATGCGGTCGCGGTAGGTGACGAGATGGAATTCGCCGATGTCGTTGCGCATCTCGCACTCGGCCACGCGCTCCACGCTGCGCTCGTT
>DRQN01000187.1 GCA_011371455.1 Gammaproteobacteria bacterium | reverse complement strand
GCCAATGTCGTCCGCCCAGCCACGCATCGCCATCCTCACGCCTTATCTGCACCATGCTTCCGGCTATGGCGGCATCACGCCCTGGATGGTCAACCTGGCCAATGGCTTCGTCGCCCGGGGCATGGCCGTGGACGTCCTGGTGAATGCGCGGCGGGAGACGCCGCTGCGTTGCGCCGGCCTCGATGCCTCGGCGCGCATCCTCAACCATGGCTACCACAAGCCGGGGGCGATGTGGGCCCTGCTGTCCTATCTTCGCCGCCAGCGGCCGCAGGTGCTGCTCGGCGCCGGCCATCGCTACAACTGGATGGCGGCCTGGGCCGGGCGTCTTTCGCGCACGCCGGTGCGGGTGTTCCTCAGTGTGCACGAGAACGTCTCGGTGGGTTCGGCGGGGATGCCGGCGCGCAAGCAGCACCGGCGTTTCGCCGCCATGCGCGGGCTGTATCCCCGTTGTGACGGGGTGATCGCCGTCTCCGAGGGCGTGGCGCGCGACCTGGTGGAGACGATCGGCCTGCCCGAGGGCGTGGTCGAGACCATCTACAACCCGGTGGTGGACGAGACCCTGCTGGCGCGTTCGCGGGAGGCCGTGGATCATCCCTGGCTGCAAGCCGGAGAGCCGCCGTTGATCCTCGGCGTGGGGCGCCTGGAACAGCAGAAGGACTTCCCCACCCTGTTGCGCGCCTTCGCCGCCCTGCAGGCGCGGCGGCCGAGCCGGCTGGTGATCCTCGGCGAGGGGCGTGAACGCGCCGCCCTGGAGACGCTGGTCGCGGAGCTGGGCATCGCCGGGCGGGTGGCCCTGCCGGGGCATGTGGACAACCCCTTCGCCTGGATGCGCCGGGCCGGCCTGTTCGTGCTGTCCTCGGCCTGGGAGGGGTTCGGCAACGTGCTGGCCGAGGCCCTGGCGGTGGGCACGCCGGTGGTCTCCACCGACTGCCCCAGCGGCCCGCGCGAGATCCTCGCCGACGGCCGCTATGGTCCGCTCACCCCGGTGGGTGACGCGGTCGCCCTCTGCGAGGCCATGGCGGCTACTCTGGACCGGCCCCTGCCTGGGACGATGCTGCATCAGCGTGGCATGGATTTCAGTATTGAGGCGAGTGTCCGTGCCTATCTGAACCGCTTTGGTTTTTAAATGAACCGCTTGGAGAGAAAAAGGCTCCAGGCGTCAGAGCCTGCCAAAGCGACGGGTGATTGCCTGTTTAGCCTATTTATCCCAACATGCAATCGCGCGCACCTGCTCCCACGAGCCTTGCAGAGTATCGAGCAACAGACCTGCCGGGATTTCGAAGTGCTGGTCATCGATGATGGTTCGACAGATGACACGCAGGCCGTTGTCGAGTCCTGGGCGGCGGCCACCGGCTTGTCTGTCCACTACGTGTGGCAAGAGAATGCGGGTAAGCCTGCGGCACATAATGAAGCAATCAGACGGGCGCGAGGGCGGTTTATCGTGATATTGGATTCTGATGATGTCCTGGCTCCCGGGGCTCTTGAGATCCTGCAGCGACAGTGGGAGGCGATCCCGTCCCGTGAGCGGGAACATTTTGCCGGTGTCGAGGGACTCTGTGCGGATCTGCAAACGGGGCAGATCATTGGTGACCGTTTTCCTCAGTCGGTGATGGATTCTAGCTACCTTGAAACCCGTTATCGGCTGGGTATCGGCGGAGACAAGAAAAATGCCATGCGGACGGATGTCCTGAGGATGCATCCTTTTCCCCTGTTCCCGGGAGAAAAACATCTGCCAGAATCGGTCGTTTGGAATCGCATCGCCAGACGATATAATTTTCGTTATGTCAATGAGGTTGTTCAGTATGTGGAATACCAGCCGGATGGTCTTTCCGGCAGGATTCGGCGTTTGCGATACGAAAACCCCCGTGGTTTTCGGCTTGCGGCGCTAGAGACGATAGAGTTCTGTGCAGATTACTGTAGCCGCTTGGAATTGTACCGTTCAGCAGTGCGTTATGGACGTTATTCACTGCTTGCAGGTGTCGGCCTGTTCACGCAATGGCGAGATATTCCGCGCAAGGGACTCTGGTTGTTGGCATTGCCCGAGGCGACTCTTCACTGGTTGAAAGATCTTTGGCGAAGGCGTCATAACTGAACCCTGAACCCACGGATTCAGGTGAATTTTTTACTGTGGCGGGGGCGCCCTCGACACTTGCCGCTATGTCTACAAGGAGAGCTTATTGATGAACCGGTCGATCGAGGGTTGGGTGAACAGGATGTCGCTGGCGGGTGTCTACCTGCTGGCCTTCTTTTGTTTTCTCAGTCCGCCGGTAGTGGTCTTGGGCGAGGTTCTTCTGTTGCTGGCGGCCCTGCTGGACTGGCGCCATAGCGTGGCGGTGTTGCGGACTTTCTACGGCAAACTTTTTCTCGCCTTCGTGCTGCTGGCCCTGCTCAGCGCGGCCTGGGCCAGCCAGACCTTCGGGTATGCCGGATCCCAGTTCGAGCAGGCGGGGGACTACATCCAGATGTCCCTGTTCTGGCTCGCCGGCTGGGCCATTTACCGCCAGCGGATCCGTCTGCAGTGGGTGTTCGCGGTGGTGGTGGCGGGCATGCTGCTGAGTCTGGTCATTCATTTCCCGTATGGGCAGACTGAGGCCCTGCTGGCCGGCGGCGCCCGCTTTGGGTTCGGTTCCATCCACCCCATCCAGCTGGGTACCTACCTGGCGGTATTGTCGGTGGGGCTGGTGGTGGTCCTGTCGAGGCTGCTGGCCGGGGACGAACGTCGTCTGCGCCACTGGCTGTTGGCGGGGCTGATGATGGCGGTGCTGGCCATCTTTCTTACCGCATCGATGATGACCTGGTCGCGCGGGGCCTGGCTGGCCTTCGTCGTGGGCGCGGCCTTCGTCGGCCTGTTCAAGCTGCTGCAATTGCTGCGCCGCGGACGCATGGGGCTGCGTAACGTCGCCCTGCTGGCCGGCGCGCTGTCCGTTGTCGTGTTGCTGGTGGCCAGCCTGGGTGCGGAGAAGATCACCCAGCGCCTGACGGCGGAGTCGGATATCTACCAGCGCATCCTCGCCGGGGACATCAAGGACATGCCGAAGACCTCGGTGGGCTGGCGGGTACACATGCAGGTCTTCGCCTGGCAGCGGTTCTGGGAACGGCCACTGCTGGGCTGGGGGCCGTACACCAAGCAGGTGATCGACAACAGCGACCTGGGCCTGCCCTGGGGCCACCTGCATAACAGCTACTGGGAGGTGCTGCTGCGCTTCGGCCTGGTGGGCGGGGCCTTGTTTGCGGCGGGCATCGGCTGGCTGGTGCGCGGTGTGTGGCTCAGTTACCGGCGCGATCCCGACCAGGAGGAGCCGATCATGTTGGGCGTCCTCGGCGGCTTCCTGGCCCTGGCCGTGTGGGCCATGATCGACTACAAGTTCACCGGCTGGGAGAACACCGCCCTGCTCTGGTTGCTGGCCGGCGCGGCGGCCTCGCGCGCCTTTCGCGTGGCGCTGGGGCCGGTGCCCGAGGCGGCCCGGTGAAGATCCTCATCGTCCGCCTCAGCGCCATCGGCGACGTGGTGATGGCCTCGCCGCTGATCCGCGCCCTGCGCGACAAATACCCCGAGGCGCACATCGCCTGGCTGGCGCAGGCGGAGGCGGTGCCGCTGCTGGCGGTCAATCCGCGCCTCGACGAGGTCATCGTCTGGCCGCGCGGCGAGTGGCAGCGGCTGTGGCGCGAGAGGCGCTATTGGCAGTTATTGAAGGCAGTGCGCAGCTTCCGGCGCGCGCTGCGGGCGCGGGGTTTCGATCTGGTGCTGGACATCCAGGGCCTGATGAAGAGCGGCCTGCTGGCGTGGATGAGCGGCGCGCCCGAGCGCGTTGGCCTGGGCTCGCGCGAGGGCAGTGCGCGGCTGATGACGCGGGTGGTGGACAAGCCCCGCGGGGACAAGCGCATCGGCTCCGAGTACCGGCGCATGGCCGAGGCCCTGGGGCTGAATACCGAGCCCTTCGCGATGGACCTGGCCCTGTCCGTCGGTGACCAACGCTTTGCCGATGGCTTCATTGCCGAACACGGCCTGTCTTCGGGCTATGCCGTGATCTGCCCCTTCACCACCCGCCCGCAGAAGCACTGGATCGAGGCGCGCTGGCCCGAACTGGCGGCGCGCCTGCGCGAGGAAACCGGCCTGCCGGTGGTGATGCTGGGCGGCCCCGGCGACCGCGAGGCCGCCGCCCGCATCGCCGCCGGCAAGGCGGACATCGTCGACGCCGTGGGCCAGACCTCCCTGTCCCAGGCCGCCGCCCTGATCAG
>DRQN01000186.1 GCA_011371455.1 Gammaproteobacteria bacterium | reverse complement strand
TGGTGCGGCTCACCATCGAAGCCGGTGACGACACCAACCAGCTGATGGACATGCTGCTGGCCAAGAAGCGCGCCGCCGACCGCAAGGCCTGGCTGGAGCGCAAGGGCAACCTGGCGGAGGTTTGATGGAGGATGTTTCGAGGGTGGGGATGGGAACGCAAAGGACGCAGTTTGTAGGTTGGGGGGAGGAACGAACCCCAACATTCCCAACCTGGGAAGTTATGGAGATGAGAAATGCAATATCGACGGAGCGATATCGCAGGTGGAACTTATTTCTTTACCGTAAACCTGGCTGAACGGAAGCGAACATTATTGGTGGATCATGCGGATATATTGCGAACGGTGATACGCAAAGTGAAGGAGAAACATCCATTTGACGTTGATGCCATGGTTGTTCTTCCTGATCATCTGCACATGTCGTGGACCTTGCCAAAAGGGGATAATGATTTTCCAACACGGATGATGCTGATAAAGGCCGGGTTTTCCCGTTTGGTGGAAAAGGGTGAGTATCAGAGTGCAAGCCGATTATCCAAAGGCGAACGGGGAATATGGCAGCGTCGGTATTGGGAGCATCTGATCCGGAATGAACAGGATTTTGCGGATCACGTGAAATATATTCATTACAACCCCGTGAAACACGGATACGCCGCGCGCGCATCGGATTGGAAATATTCAAGTATCCATCGTTACATCAAGGCTGGAATTTTGAATGCGGATTGGGGTTGTGATGAGCTTGTATCCAAGAACGGTAAATTTGGTGAGCGCTGATGGAATTGTTGGGGTTCGTTCCTCACCCCAACCTACGGGCTTGATTGATTTTCGGATGCACGCCAGAAACGGCTATTCTTTGCGCCCTTTGCGTTGAAACTGGCGGACTTCGCCACCTGTTTTTTACTGGAAACGAAATCAAGACATGACTGAAACCACCGAAATCGATTACGAAGGCGTCGAGCAGCTGCCGCTGAAGGCCTTTACGGAAAAGGCCTACCTCGACTATTCCATGTACGTGATCATGGACCGCGCCCTGCCGCATATCGGCGATGGTCTCAAGCCGGTGCAGCGGCGCATCGTCTATGCCATGTCGGAGCTGGGGCTGAAGGCCACGGCCAAGTACAAGAAGTCGGCGCGCACCGTGGGCGATGTGCTGGGCAAGTTCCACCCGCACGGCGACTCGGCCTGCTACGAGGCCATGGTGCTGATGGCGCAGCCCTTCTCCTACCGCTATCCGCTCATCGACGGGCAGGGCAACTGGGGCGCGCCGGACGACCCCAAGTCCTTCGCCGCCATGCGCTATACGGAGTCGCGGCTGTCGAAGTATGCCGAGCTGCTGTTGTCCGAGGTGGGGCAGGGTACGGTGGACTGGGTGCCCAATTTCGACGCCACCCTGGAGGAGCCGGCGGTGCTGCCGGCGCGGGTGCCCAACCTGCTGCTCAACGGCACCACCGGCATCGCCGTGGGCATGGCCACGGACATCCCGCCGCATAACCTGCGCGAGGTGGTGGCGGCCTGCGTGCACTTGCTGGAGAACCCCAGGGCCACGGTGGAGGAACTGTGCGAGCACGTGCCGGGGCCGGATTTCCCCACCCTTGCCGAGATCATCACCCCGCGCGCCGATCTGCTGAAGATGTATGCCAAGGGCGGCGGTTCGGTGCGTGCGCGCGCGGTGTGGGAGAAGGAGGATGGCGCGGTGGTGATCACCGCCCTGCCGCATCAGGTCTCCGGCTCGCGGGTGCTGGAGCAGATCGCCGCGCAGATGCAGGCCAAGAAGCTGCCCATGGTGGAGGATCTGCGCGACGAGTCGGATCACGAGAATCCCACCCGCCTGGTGATCGTGCCGCGCTCCAACCGTGTCGATCTGGACCAGCTGATGGCCCACCTGTTCGCCACTACCGATCTGGAGCGCAGCTACCGCGTCAACATGAACATCATCGGCCTCGACGGCCGCCCGCAGGTGAAGGATCTGCGCAGCCTGCTCGGCGAGTGGCTGGTGTTCCGCACCGATACCGTGCGTCGCCGCCTCGAACACCGGCTGGAGAAGGTCAAGCACCGCCTGCACCTGTTGGATGGCCTGCTCGTCGCCTTCCTCAACCTGGACGAGGTGATCCGCATCATCCGCGGCGAGGACGAGCCCAAACCGGTGCTCATGCAGCGCTTCGCCCTCAGCGAGGAACAGGCGGACTACATCCTCGACACCAAACTGCGGCAGCTGGCGCGCCTCGAAGAAATGAAGATCCGCGCCGAGCAGGAGGCGCTGGCCGCCGAGCGCGACCGGCTGGAAAAGACCCTCGGCTCGAAACAGCGCCTGAAAACACTGGTGAAGAAGGAGCTGCTGGCCGATGCCGAGGAATATGGCGACGCGCGCCGTTCGCCCATCGTCGAGCGCGAGGCGGCCCAGGCGCTGGACGAGACGGCGCTGATCAGCGCCGATCCGGTGACCATCGTGCTGTCGGAGAAGGGCTGGATACGCGCCGCCAAGGGCCACGAGGTGGACGCCACGGCGCTCAATTACAAGGCCGGCGACGCCTTCCGCGCCGCCGCCCTCGGCCGCTCCAACCAGCTCGCCGTGTTTCTCGACAGCACGGGACGCTCGTACTCGATTCCGGCCCATACCCTGCCCTCGGCGCGCGGCCAGGGCGAGCCGCTCACCGGGCGGGTGAATCCGCCCGACGGCGCGCAGTTCGTCGATGTGCTGGCGGGCAGGCCGGACGACCGCTACCTGCTGGCCTCGGACGCCGGTTACGGCTTCGTCACCAAACTGGAAAACATGTTCGCCAAGAACAAGGCCGGCAAGGCGCTGCTGAACCTGCCACGCGGGGCGAAGGTGCTGCCGGTGTGTCCGGTCTCGGACGTGAATACGGATCGCATTGCCGCGGTGACCACCGAGGGTCGGCTGCTGGTGATCCCGCTCAGCGAACTGCCGGAGATGGCCAAGGGCAAGGGCAACAAGATCATCGGCATCCCGGCGGCGCGGGTGCTGGATCGCGAGGAGTACGTGGTGGGCATTGCCGTGATTCCCGAAGGCGAGAGCCTGACCATCCTCTCCGGCAAGCGCCACCTGACGCTGAAGGCCAAGGACCTCGAGCACTATGCCGGTGAACGCGGCCGCCGCGGCGCCAAGCTGCCGCGCGGCTTTCAGCGCGTCGACGGCCTGCGGGCGGGTGAGCGCTGATTTGAAATTCGCTGCCTCAGGCCCTAATGTGGCAGGGCATGAATAAGCGGGTGACGACGCAGTGATGGATTTGCCGGAGTGGCTGGAGTGGTTGCCTGTTGCCGGAAAAAAGGGCGAGGCGATTGCGCCGCGGGTACTGCCGATGCCGCTGGAGCTGCCGGCACTGCGCACCCACAGCCGTTTTTCCCGCCGGAAGGACAGGTTGCTGCCGCCACCGGAATCCTGGCGCGAGCTGGCCGAGTATCCCATCGAGCTGTTGCGCGAGATCGACCGCTACCTGAAGCGCCTCAACACCGAGCGCCTGCCGCCGAGGCAGCGCCTGCGCTGGGTGATCTTCTGCCTGCAATACGCCTGTCCGGCGATCCGCAAGATCTATTCGGAGCACCACAAGGGCGATGCCGTGCCGGAGGCACACGACCGCCGCGAGGGGCTGATGGTGGCGATCCACGTCTGTTCCCAGCTGGCCGCCGGCTTCAAGCATATCCTGCGGCGCGACTATCAATTGCCGGATGCGCGCTACAGCCGCGTGCGCGGCCGGGTGCGGGAGTGCGCGCAGCTGGTCCTCGAACTGATCCGCATGGAGCAGCGCCTGCGCGCGCTGCGCTACCAGAAGCTGCCGGCGACCGCCTGGCTGGACTGCAATCGCATCTTCTTCGCCATCCGCCAGTGCGAGGATGTGCACGCCCAGCGCAAGGCGCTGACCTGTCTGCAGGTGCCGCTGGAGCGCAAGGACGGCGACGCCAGCCTGGCCCGCCGGCTGGCGCAGAACATCAGCATCCACCAGCTCTACATCATGATCCAGCTCTATGGGCTAATGGACACCAACACGGTTTCCTCGCAGAAGATGCACATCGTCGATGCGCAACTGGCCAAGGTATTGCCGCGACTGAAGGCGGTCACGGACACCGGCGGGCCGCTGGGCATGGGGCAGGTGATCGTTTACGGCAATCAGGACCGGCCGCCGTTTTTCGAGCGCCAGGATGAAAAGGCCGAGGCGGCGCTGGCCCGGCAGCGGCTGCTGGATGCGGAGGAGCACGGCTCCACCGGCCAGCAGGTGCCGGTGGCGGTGCGCATCGACCTGATGTTGCTGGAGGAGTCCCTGCGCCGGGAGCACGAGCAGCTGTACCGCCTGTTCGACAGCAGCGATGCCGACGACCGCTCGCGCATGGCGGCGGATTCGCAGGATCTCACGCGCCTGCTGACGGTGGACGCCATGTGCGACAAGCTGCGGATGAAGCGCCGTCAGCATCCGCGCCGCTACGCCCTCGGCAAGAAGATCCTCTACGTCTATACGGGCTTCATGTCGGTCTATCAGCTGCTGCTGGAGGCCGAGGCGGAGGACGATGAGCGCGCCTTGCTCAGCGATGAACACCAGCTGCGCGACGCCCTGGCGGAACGATCGGCGCTGATCGCCTCGGAGCGTGACTCCAGCTCGGCGGGGCAGTGGTTCGTGATGGATATCAGCGCCGGCGGCGTGCACATCAGGACCCGCGAGTCCCAGTTCACCACCGCCCTGTTCATCGGCCAGCTGGTGGCCTTTGGCTACACCCGCGAGGAGTTGCGTTCGCCGACGGTGGGCTATGTGGCGCGCTTCCTGCGCAACGGGCCGGATATCGAGGTGACCCTGCGCACCCTCTCCACCAAGGTCGAGGCCACGGCGGTGCAGAGCGACTTCCTCAGCCAGAGTGACATGGCCTTGCCGGCCATCTGGGCGCGCCTGTCGGACGGGCGCGAGGGTGTGATTCTGCACCAGAGTCACCGTCTGTCCTCGGCGACGCCGATCAGCCTGGAGCGGGGCGGGAAAACTGTCTCACGGCTGATTCAGTCCACCGGCACCCTGCAGCGGGAATTCGTCCTGCACGTGCTGGGCAAGATGGCTGCAAACGCCGCCGATCAGTCCGGAACTCCGGGCGCGTAAAGGCCTCAAACCCCCGGCCCTTGAAAAAATGGCGAATGCCGCCACATAGCCTGTTCTGAACCAATTTTCTGATTTGGGAGCTTTGACTGCATGAAACGAATAGCCTTGTTCCTGGCCACCAACCTGGCCATCATCGTGGTACTCAGCATCACGCTGCGCCTGCTGGGCGTGGAGCGTATCCTCGACGAGCAGGGAGTCAACCTGGATCTCAACAGCTTGCTGGTGTTCGCGGCGGTATTCGGCTTCGGCGGCTCCTTTCTTTCCCTGGCCATTTCCAAGTGGACGGCGAAGCGCTTTACCGGCGCCCAGGTGATCACCGAGCCGCGCGACGCCCGTGAACGCTGGCTGCTGGAGACGGTGGCGCGCCAGGCGAAGGCCGCCGGCATCGGCATGCCCGAGGTGGCCATTTATCCGTCACCGGAGATCAACGCCTTTGCAACCGGCATGTCGCGCAACAATGCCCTGGTCGCGGTGAGCGCGGGCCTGCTCGACAACATGACCGCGGACGAAGCGGAGGCGGTGCTGGCCCACGAAGTGAGCCACGTGGCCAACGGCGACATGGTGACCCTGGCGCTGATCCAGGGCGTGGTGAACACCTTCGTGATCTTCCTCTCGCGGGTGATCGGACAGTTCGTGGACCGGGTGGTATTCAAGAATGAACGCGGCCACGGCCCGGCCTTCTGGATCACCACCATCGTCGCCGAACTGGTGCTGGGCATCCTCGCCAGCATCATCGTCATGTGGTTTTCGCGCAAGCGCGAGTTCCGTGCCGATGCGGGCGGCGCGGCGCTGGCCGGCCGGGAGAAGATGATCGCCGCCCTGCAGCGCCTGAAGGTCAGTGCCGGCGAGGCGGAACTGCCGGATCAGTTGGCGGCCTTCGGCATCTCCGGCCATATCGGCCGTGGCCTGAAGGGCCTGTTCCGCTCGCACCCGCCGCTGGATGAGCGCATCGAGGCACTGCGGGCCAGCGCCTGAGAGAGACAGGCATTGGCCCGCGAACGAGCGCCGATAAACGCCAATGACTTTGTAGGTATTCGCCACAGAGGTAAGGGTGTTTCCTCTGTGCCTCTGTGGTGAACGACATAGTCACGAGGCCTTTTGAACACCATTGGCGTTCATTCGCTCAGCCGCCACCGCTGGAGAAGTCGTAGTCCATGTCGTCTTCCGGCTGTTGCAGGTAATAGCCCTGGATGAAGTTCACGCCGTGCTGCCACAGTACCGCCAGGCAGGCCGGGTCCTGTACGTGCTCGGCGATGGTCTGGAAGCCCCTGCTGCGGCCCAGCTCGGCCACTTCCTGTATCACCTGCTGGCTGTCTTCATTGTTGACGTTGGCGATGTGGCTGCCATCGATCTTGAGAAAATCCACCTGCAGGTGATTGAGATAGCTCAGGGAGTGGGCCTCGCTGCCCACGTGGTCGAGGGCAAACTTGCAGTGCAGCTGGCGCAGGCCGTTGGCGAAGTTCTTTGTCGTCGAGAGGTTCTCCACGGCTGCCTGCTCGGTGATCTCGAACACCATGCTGTCGCCGTGCAGCCGGGCGGCCTGCAGCAGTTTGCTGATCCAGGCCAGCATGCCCGGGTCGTTCAATGAAGCGGCGGACAGCTTGATGAAGAACTGCAGTTCCTTGCCCAGTTTGCGTTTGTCCAGCAGGGCGCGGGCGGCGTTCTTGATCACCCAGCGGTCGATGTCGACCAGCAGGCCGGCATTGGCGGCGGCATCGAGAAATTCCCCCGGCATCACCAGCTGGTTGTCCGGGTCCAGCATGCGCAGCAGGACTTCGTAGCGCTCGCCCGGTTCGGCATGCAGGCTGACGATGGGCTGATACTGCAGGCTGAAGCGGTTGTTCTTCAGCGCGATCTGCAGCAGGGTGATCATTTTCTTGTCTGCTTCCAGCACCGCCAGGGCGTCTTCCTCGGAGAAGGTGTGCGCCTGGTTGCCGCCCTGTTCGCGGGCGATGCCGCAGGCCTGCTCCGCATGATTCAAGGCCTGCTTGGCGTCCTGGGTGGTTTCATGGATGGGCGCGATGCCGATGCTGAAGGTGGTGGTGACGGATTTTCCCTCGATGTCGAAGATCTTGTCGGCCAGGGCCTGGCGCAGTTTCTCCGCCAGTGCCTCGGCCTGCGCCAGGTTGGCGTCGTTGAGGATGATGGCGAACACCGTGCCGGCGTAGCGGGCCAGGATGGCGTCGTCCGGGCTGTTGTCGCGCAGCAGCTGGGCGATGTCGGCCAGCACCAGGTCGCTGCCGGCGATGCCCAGCGTATCCTTGATGCCCTTGAAGTTGCTGGGTTCCAGGTACAGCAGGG
>DRQN01000185.1 GCA_011371455.1 Gammaproteobacteria bacterium | reverse complement strand
TTGGCTGAACACTACCCCTGGATCTGCAAGAAACATGCCGATTGTGTTCGATATTGTGTCCTGCGAGGGGTAGCCTGGCAAACTAACCCACCGCCACCCGGGCGTTGCGGAACAGGCGCAGCCAGGGGCCGTCCTCGCCCCAGTCCTCCGGCGCCCAGGAGTACTGCACGCTGCGGAACACGCGCTCGGGGTGGGGCATCATGATGGTGAAGCGACCGTCCGCGTTGCACAGGCCGGTGATGCCCCCGGGGGAGCCGTTGGGGTTGGCGGGGTAGGTCTCGGTGGGCCGGCCGTGGTTGTCGACGTAACGCAGGGCCAGCAGGCCGGCGTCGCGGGCCGCGTCCAGGCCGCCGCGGCCGAAGTGGGCGCGGCCCTCGCCGTGGGCGACGGCAATGGGCAGCCGCGAGCCGGCCATGCCCTGCAGGAACAGCGACTTCGACGCCAGCACTTCCACCAGCGACAGGCGCGCCTCGAACTGCTCGGAGAGGTTGCGCTCGAAGTGCGGCCAGGCCTGCGCGCCGGGAATCAGCTCGTGCAGGTTGGACATCATCTGGCAGCCGTTGCAGACGCCGAGGCCGAAGCTGTCGCCACGATTGAAGAAGGCCTCGAACTCGTCGCGGGCGCGCGGGTTGAAGAGGATGGACTTGGCCCAGCCCTCGCCGGCGCCCAGCACGTCGCCGTAGGAGAAGCCGCCGCAGGCCGCCAGGCCCTTGAAGTCGTGCAGCGAGACGCGCCCGGCGATGATGTCGCTCATGTGCACGTCCACCGCCTCGAAGCCGGCGCGGTCGAAGGCGGCGGCCATCTCCAGCTGGCCGTTGACGCCCTGCTCGCGCAGGATGGCCATGCGCGGGCGCGCGCCGGTGGCAACGAAGGGCGCGGCGACGTCGTCCTCGGGATCGAAGCCCAGGTGGACGTTGAGGCCGGGGTCGGCCTTGTCGAGGCGCGCGGCCTGTTCCTGTTCGGCACAGTCGGGGTTGTCGCGCAGGCGCTGCAGGTGGAAGGTGGTCTCGGACCAGGCCTCGCGGAACACCATGCGGTCGGCGCCGAGAATCTCGCGGCCGTCGAAGTGGAAGCGCAGGTGGTCGTCCTCGCTGACCGTGCCGATGACGTGGCTGTGGCGGCCCAGGCCGGCCTCACGCAACCAGCCCAGCACCTCGTCCACGTCGCCGTGGCGCACCTGGATCACCGCGCCCGGCTCCTCGCTGAACAGGCTGGCGACGGGGTCGTCGCCGAGGTCGTCGAGCAGCACGTTGAGGCCGCAGCCGCCGGCGAAGGCCATCTCGCACAGGGTGGCGAACAGGCCGCCGTCGGAGCGGTCGTGGTAGGCCAGGATCATGCCCCGGGCGTTGAGTTGCTGGATCACCCCGAAGAAGGCCTTGAGGGCCTGCGGGTCGTCCAGGTCCGCCGGGTGGTGGCCGACCTGCTTGTAGACCTGCGCCAGGGCCGAGCCGGCGAGGCGGTTGGCGCCCTTGCCCAGGTCGATGAGGATGAGATCGTCGCCGATGTCGCGGCGCAGTTGCGGGGTGAGGGTGTCGCGCACATCGGTCACCGGGGCGAAGGCGGAGATCACCAGCGACAGCGGCGCGGTGACCGCCTTCTCCTCGCCGTCCTCCCGCCACACGGTCTTCATGGACATGGAGTCCTTGCCCACCGGGATGCCGATGCCCAGCGCCGGGCACAGCTCCATGCCCACGGCGCGCACGGCGTCGAACAGGCCGGCGTCCTCGCCGGGGTGGCCGGCGGGGGCCATCCAGTTGGCGGAGAGCTTGATGTCGCTCAGTCTCTCGATGCGCGCGCAAGCGATGTTGGTGATGGCCTCGGCCACCGCCATGCGCGCCGAGGCGGCGTGGTGCACCAGGGCGATGGGGGTGCGCTCGCCCATGGCCATGGCCTCGCCGGCGTAGCCGCGGTAGTCGGTGGCGGTCACCGCCACGTCGGCCACCGGCACCTGCCAGGGACCGACCAGCTGGTCGCGCGCCACCAGCCCGGTGACGGTGCGGTCGCCGATGGTGACCAGGAAGCCCTTGTCGCCCACCGTGGGCAGGCGCAGCACCCGCAGGGCGGCCTCCATCAGGTCGATGCCGGCGGTGTCGAAGTCGGGCTTGTGGAAGCTGTGGTGATGCGCCTCGCGCAGCATCTTCGGCGGCTTGCCCAGCAGCACCTCCATGGGCATGTCGATGGGGGTGGCCTCAGGGGTGCCGTCGAACAGGCTGTCGCCGAGGATGAGTCGTTCCTCCTCGGTGGCCTCGCCGATCACCGCGAAGGGGCAGCGCTCGCGCTCGCAGATGGCCTCGAACTCGGCCAGGCGCTCGGGCGGGACGGCCAGCACGTAGCGCTCCTGGGACTCGTTGCACCAGATCTCCATGGGCGACATGCCGGGGTCGTCGCAGGGGATGGCGCGCAGCTCGAAGCGCGCGCCGCGGCCGCAGTCGTGGACGATCTCGGGCATGGCGTTGGAGAGGCCGCCGGCGCCCACGTCGTGGATGGAGACGATGGGGTTGTCCGCGCCCATGGCCCAGCAGCGGTCGATGACTTCCTGGGCACGGCGCTCCATCTCCGGGTTGCCGCGCTGCACCGAGGCGTAGTCCAGGTCCTCCTGGCCCTCGCCGGTGGCCATGCTGGAGGCCGCACCGCCGCCCAGGCCGATGAGCATGGCCGGGCCGCCGAGGACGATGAGCTGAGCGCCGGGGGGGATGACGCCCTTCTCGACGTGCTCGGCGCGGATGTTGCCGAGGCCGCCGGCGAGCATGATGGGCTTGTGGTAGCCGCGCACCTCCTCGCCGGTGGGGCCGGGCACCTTCTCCTCGAAGCTGCGGAAATAACCACAAATGTTGGGCCGGCCGAATTCGTTGTTGAAGGCGGCGGCACCGATGGGGCCTTCGATCATGATGTCCAGCGCCGAGACGATGCGCCCGGGGCGGCCGTGGTCGGTCTCCCAGGGCTGCGGGGCGTCCGGCAGGTGCAGGTTGGAGACGGAGAAGCCGCACAGCCCGGCCTTGGGCTTGGAGCCGCGCCCGGTGGCGCCCTCGTCACGGATCTCGCCGCCGGAGCCGGTGGCGGCGCCGGGGAAGGGCGAGATGGCGGTGGGGTGGTTGTGGGTCTCCACCTTCATCAGGATGTGCACGTCCTCGGCGCTGTAGGCGTAGCGGCCGCTGCCCGCATCAGGCAGGAAGCGGTGGCCGGGGTGGCCCCGCATCACCGCGGCGTTGTCCTTGTAGGCGGACAGGGTGCCCTCGGGGGATTTTTGCTCGGTGTTGCGGATCATGGCGAACAGGGAGCGGTCCTGCTTCTCGCCATCGATGATCCAGTTGGCGTTGAAGATCTTGTGGCGACAGTGCTCGGAGTTGGCCTGGGCGAACATCATCAGCTCCACGTCACTGGGGTTGCGACCCAGGGCGGTGAAGTTCTCCAGCAGGTAGTCGATCTCGTCCTCGGCCAGGGCCAGGCCCATCTCGGCGTTGGCCTGCTCCAGCGCGGCGCGGCCCTTGCCCAGCAGGTCCACGCTGCGCAGCGGCGCAGGTTCGGCCTGCAGGAACAGGCCCTCGGCCTCGTCCAGGTCGTCCAGCACGCGCTCGGTCATGCGGTCGTGGATCAGCGGCCGCAGCAGGGTCAGTTCGTGGTCCGTGAGCAGCCGGCCGTCCGCGCTGGCGAAACGGTAGAGCACGCCGCGCTCGATGCGGCGGACCTCGGACAGGCCGCAGTTGTGGGCGATGTCGGTGGCCTTGGACGACCAGGGCGAGATGGTGCCGAGGCGCGGTACCACCAGCAACACCTGGCCCTCGGCGGCGGACGGCACGTCGTCACGCGGGCCGTAGCGCAGCAGGCGCTCCAGCACCCGGCGGTGGTCATGGTCGAGGGCAAATTCAAGATCCACGAAGTGCACGTACTCGGTGCCGATGGCCGCCAGGCGCGGCACGGCGCGGCGGGCGCTGGCGAGCAGCTTGTTGAGACGGAACGACGAGAGGGCAGCGGCGCCACGGAGCTGAAGCATTGGCCTTTTCCAGTGTGGTTGCGGATGGTTGGCGGCACCGCATACGGCACCGGGAAAAGGTCGCAATGATACGTGATTTGGGAGAGATTTTCCGGCTCGGGTGAATTTGTTTTTCTTGCGTCCTTCGCGGCCTTTGCGTTGAACCTGAATCCGTGGGTTCGGGGCGGATGAAGTACGCAACTGCTTGATGCGTATCGCGTAATGAAAAATCGAGGGAATAGCGGGGGTTATTGCCGGGATTTTTCATATGGCGAGACGGATCAATGAGTTGTGTCATTCACCGTCATGAATCCACCGATTCAGGTTGAATTGCAGGCCCGGAAAATGCACCAATGCCAGGATTCGCTGACGCACACCCCAGCCTGTAGCGCACGGAACGGGGGTACAGAGACCCGGTTCAGACCTTGAACTGCCGCACCATACCGGACAACTGCTCCGACAGCTGGTTGAGTTCATTGCTGGCAGAGGCAGTCTGCTGCGCGCCGGCGGCGGTCTGTTCGGTGATCTCGCTGATCGCCAGCACCGTGGTGTTGATCTCCTCGGCCACCGCATTCTGCTCCTCGGCGGCGCTGGCGATCTGCTCGTTCATCTGTTTGATGACGGCCACCGCCTCGGAAATAGCGTCCAGCGCGCTGCCCGCCCTGGCCGCCTGCTGCACGCTCTCATCGGCGCGCACACTGCCCTGCTCCATCACCTTCACCGCCTCGCGGGCACCGCCCTGCAGGCGCTCGATCATGCCGTGGATCTCGGCGGTGGATTCCTGGGTGCGCGAGGCCAGGGTACGCACCTCGTCGGCCACCACGGCGAAACCGCGTCCCTGTTCACCGGCGCGGGCGGCCTCGATGGCGGCGTTGAGCGCCAGCAGGTTGGTCTGCTCGGCGATACCGCGAATCACGTCCAATACCCCGCCGATGGATTCGCTGTCGTTCTCCAGGCGGTGGATGACCTCACCGGCGCGGCGCACTTCCTGCGCCAGGCTGTCGATCACTTCGATGGTCTGGCGCACCACCTGCCGGCCGTCGTTGGCCGCGGCATCGGCATTCTGTGCTGCCTCGGCGGCGGCGCCCGCGTTGCCGGCCACTTCACGGCCGGTGGACGCCATTTCGTTCACCGCGGTAACCACGTCATCGGTACGCCGTTGTTGCTGTTCGACGCCCCGACCGGTCTCCTCGGTGACCGCGGCCAGGCGCTCCGCCGATTCATTGAGACGCCCGGTGTAGCCCGCCATCTCACGGATGATGCCGTGCACCAGGCCAGCAAATTTGTTGAAACCCTGCGCCAGTTGGCCGATCTCGTCACGCCCGCCCGACGCCAGCCGCCGGGTCAGATCACCCTCGCCTTCGACAATGTCCCTCAGTGCATGCAGGGTGCAGCGCAGGGGCTTCACCACCGAGGATACGATCAGCCACATGATTCCCCCGCCCAACAGCAGACCGGCCAGCAACAGGGCCGCCAGCAGGGTATTGGTACTATCCACCTGCGCCACCAGCTCATGCACCGTTGTCTGCGCCAGTCCGTCCAGGTCGGCCACCAGTTTCCCGACCTTGGTGCCGACGGCCTCCAGCAGGGGGCCGACTTCGGTGCGAATCAGGTGGGCATCGGTGCGCCAGGCGTCGCTGCCGTGAATGGCGATCAACCGGCCCAGATGGGCGGCGAATTGCTCCTTCAACGGCTGAAACTGCTCCAGGGCGTCGAGCTGGTCCAGGGTCAGCAGATCCTCCCTGGCCTGGAGGCGGGCCAGGCCGCTATCCACGCTGCCCAGGTAGAGATTGATTTCCTGCAAGGCGGCATCCTGGCGGAAGGCCAGATAGGCACGCACGCCATTCATCACATTGGCCCAGGCATAGCGGATACCCTCGATGTCCATCAGCAGGTCTCGGCGTTCGGCCGTAGCTTCTTCTTCCCCCTCGGTCTGGATCATGCCACTGAGCAGTTGCAGCAGTTGCTGGCTGAGGGGGTTGATGTGCTCGGCCGCATAAGCGAGGGCGGGAACATTTTTGGCGGGCTGCTCCGCCAGCTCGATCATGCGTTGCTGGTAGGACTTGTAATTCGTAATGTCCCCGACGATCGCCTCGACCTGGGACGATATATCGGCGCGGGAGGCGACCAGTTTCATCGCCCTCAATTCATCCAGCAGCGCATCGACGTGTTGCAGACTGGTTTCATGGGCCTGCCGGTGAGAAGCCTCGTGGCTCAGCAGGTAAAAGCCCAGGGCGCTGGCCGCCTTGTCCAGCCGGTGTTCCAGTTCGCCCGCCTTCAACACCGCTGGCTGAATGTCATCGGCAATGGTGGTGACGCTTTCCTGGGTACTGGAGAGGCTGACCAGGGCGCTACCGGCAATCACGGCGATGATCAGTTGCATCAGGCCCAGGCCGGCGATGACCTTTGCCCGGATCGAAAGATTATTAAGGGGGTTTGCAATGAGTTCCATTCTCGCTGGGTCCTGGCAGATGTTCGCCATGGACATCGGTAGGCCGCGAAATAACTTTAGCGATGGAGTCAGGGATTTTCAGGGTCGGCGCAGAGGAAAGGCGTCTGCGGGGCGGCACACAGGCCACGACAGCCAAAAACAACAGCGCAAAAGGCGGGGGAAGCACCGCCCCCCCCTTTCATGTGTGCCGGACGACGATCAGGAAAGATCCACGCCCAGACGCCGCGCCACTTCCTCGTAGGCCTCGACCACACCGCCCAGGCCCTGGCGAAAACGGTCCTTGTCGAGCTTCTTTCGCGTCTCGGCGTCCCACAGGCGGCAGCCGTCGGGGGTGAACTCGTCGCCGAGCAGGATCTCGCCCTTGTAGCGGCCGAACTCCAGCTTGTAGTCCACCAGCAGCAGGCCGGCATCACGGAACAGTCGGGTCAGGGTGTCGTTCACCTTGAAGGTCAACGCCTTCATCTTCCCGACGGCCTCGTCGTCGGCCCAGCCGAAGGCGCGGATGTGGTATTCGTTGATCATCGGGTCGTGCAGCGCATCGTTCTTGAGGAAGAACTCGAAGATGGGCGCTTTCAGGGTCATGCCCTCCTCCACGCCCAGGCGCTTGCACAGGCTGCCGGCGGTGATGTTGCGGATCACGCACTCGACGGGGAACATGTCCAGTTTTTTCACCAGCGATTCCTGCGCCGAGATCACGCCCTCATGATGGGTGGGCACGCCCGCCTGCTCCAGCTTCTGCATGATGAAGGCGCTGAACTTGTTGTTGACCTCGCCCTTGCGCGCCAGCTGCTCGATCTTTTCGCCGTCGAAGG
>DRQN01000184.1 GCA_011371455.1 Gammaproteobacteria bacterium | reverse complement strand
CGTCGCATTCGGCAAGCAGCTTCTGCCGGCCGGTGGGGATGCCGCCGCGCAGGGTGACCACGGCATCGGTGCAGCTCAGGGTCACGTCGCTGGCATCGACCAGGTGATCCTTTTCCAGCGCCAGCTCCACGCTGTCGAGGATTTCACCGTCGTTGTCCTGTTCGGCCGGCTCCACCACCAGCTCGTTCTTCACGTCCGTGGCGCCGGGCACCCACCAGGCCAGCAGCTCCGCCAGGCGGCGGTGCGAGAGGCTGTTGACGCGTCCGGTCAGCACCACCTGACGGGGCTCCTCGACACCGATGAGGATTTCACCCACGGCGTCGGCCGGGTCATGAGCAATGCTCTGTTCGCCCTTCTTGTTGACGGTGACGAGGCGGTGATTGTTCAGCGCCGACTCCGCCAGCAGGGCGTCGCGCACATGCAGCATGACTTCATCGATGCCCATGTGATCGGACGGCCTCACTTGAAGGTTATCGATCACCTCGCGTACTCCGGGCACGGCCTGGGCGGCAAGCACCGCGCGCCGCTTGGCGGCGATGTTCTCCACCTCGCCGGAGAGGATGACGGTGCCGCCCTCCGTTTCCACGCTGACGGGGGAGGCGTGCAGGTTGACGGCGGGTTCCACCTCCAGCGCGGCCTGCACGGATTTTTTCAGTGACGGGTCCTTGCCTGGCGCGGTGTTGCTCATGATGGTCGTCCTCGTTGCTACGGTCGTTACCCTGATTGTGGGGGTGGTTGCGGATTTTTAAACCGCGATCTACCAGACGCAACAGAGGAAGTTCTTGCAGCTCTTCTTGCATTCTCCGCGCGGCGCGGAGCTGAGGAAGGTGGCGACGTTGTTGATGTCGGCGTCGGTGAGGTTCCTGGCCACGTTGACCATCTTGTCGTCGGGATCGTTGTGGCGTTCCTTCGAGCGCCACTTTTTCAGCTGGTTGACCAGGTAGACATAGCGCTGTCCGCCGGTCATGGGGTAGGTGTCGGGCAAGCCGCGGCCGTTGTAGCCGTGACAGGTGTAGCAGGGCGGGATGTCGCGCGCCGGGTCGCCATGCAGCACCAGCTGGCGGCCGGCGGAACGGCTGCCGATGGCGTAGCCGTATTCCTCGGCCCGCTGCATGTCCGACAGCCCCACTTTCATGTACTCCAGGCTGGCGACATAGGCGGCGACGTCGCGCCAGTCGCTCTCGCTCATGCCGCGGGCGTTGGAGTTCATCACGTACATGGTGTTGTCGATGCGCCGGTTGGCGGCGAAGTCGCGCAGCTGCTTGTAGATATAGGCCGGGTTCTGGCCGGCCAGGCGCGGGGTGCCGATGGCGTCGTCGCCCATGGCGTCCTTGCGGTGGCAATTGTGGCAGGCGGGCACCTGGTTGATGCCCTGCATGAAGATGCGCTCGCCATAGGCGACGTTGCCGCCGGGGAAGGCCGCCTGGACCGGCAGGCTGGTGAGCAGGGGGAGGAGAAGAATGAGTGTGATGTGGCGTCTTTGCATCGGGCGCATTCTACTGAAAGGGGGGGCGGGGCGTCGAGTCCCAGCCTTCCATGGCGCTCCGCCGCGGAGGCGCCCCCTCGCCGGCAGTGGATAAAGCCGCAACTTCCAAGGGGCGAAGAAAAAGGCCTTCGGTTGGCCCGCTCAAGCGCCTACGGGTTCGTTTGGCACCAAGCGCAAGCGATTACCGAATGGGTGACAGGTACAGGTGGGTAAGCAGTTTGGACCAGGTGTCGTCGGTGATGGCCCCGGCCAGCTTATACCATTTGCGATCCTTGTCCGTGACGATATACCCCCAGCTTTCTCCATGGCGCGGAACGATGCGAAAAGCCGTCAGTGGCGGTTTCCGGAACACGGTATAGCTGAGGGCATCCTCAATGCCGAGAATTTTACGCATGACGTCGATGTCTTTGTCATTTTCAGAGGCATTGCCAACAAGGCGGAGCAAGTCGGCTGTGGTGCCAATAGCATATTTTTCGAGCCATCCGCGGGATTCAAGAAATTGCCAGACGAAGACTTTCTTTTCATGCATCACATGAACCGGTGAATGATCGGAGTCGGGGCGCGGCAGAATGACCAGACTGGCGGACCCTGTGTCCGGAACATAGATGCGGCCGGTAAGGGAGCGCGGCAGATGAAACTCCAGTTCATCAAATTGGATCGTCTGGCAGTCCTGGCAAGGAGAGGCGGCGGGCCAGTCACCTTTTACCAGTAGCGGTTCTGCATCTAGCGGGAAGACGGCAAACAGTAGCAAGGCTGACGATATCAGTCGTAGCATGGGGTAATGGCTCCGGTGGCGAATCCTTGGGTTGAAGCTATTCGCAAAGGTGTGCGCCATGTTCGAATGATTTTGCGAATGCAGATGGTGGAAAGATCGTGCTCCCGCATCTTGTACACGGCAATACGCCCCAGGTTCTGCGCGAACCAGGCTATCGAGGGTGGCCCGCCAGGGGGTGCTGGCACCCATCCCAGTGCATTGGTGCAGCGTTTCGCGGAGCAAAGCATGGTGGTGAAAACCTGTGCGACGCTTTCGTTGACTTCACCGCTCCAGCCATGAAAACCGGCGGCTCGATAGAAAGCATCGATGAGATCGCGAAGGATTTGTTTTTTCTTCTGCTGAAGCGGGCATATGACCTCCTTGTCGCAACAGTGGAATTTTTTCAGCCTATCACTCGGCTGCGAGATTTTGGAGTCTGTCTGCCCGCCATGGGGTTGTCAGGGGCGGTGCGGGAGGGCCAGGTATTCCGTGCTGCGCATCTCGGCCAGGCGGCTGCGGGTGCGCTGGAATTCAAAGGCCAGGCGCCGGCCCGTATACAGCGCCGCCGGCTCGGCCGCGGCGCTGACCAGCAGCTTGACCCGGCGGTCGTAAAATTCGTCCACCAGATCGATGAAGCGGTGCGTCCAGTCGTCCTGCTCTTCGTCCATTATCGGCACGGCGGAGATGAACACGGTGTGAAGGCGCCGCGCCAGCTCGATATAGTCGTGGCTGGAGCGGGGGGCGTTGCAGAGAGGATAGAAGTCGAACCAGGCCACGTCGTCGGCATAGCGGCGGCAGGGGATGGGACGGTGATTGATGAGCAGTGAGTGGTTCGCGCGGCCCGCGCAGGGGGCGAGTTCGTCGAAACGCCGGGCGAGCTGCTTCTCGCTGCGGGCATCGGCCGGGGTGTACCAGGTGTCGGCCCTTTGCAGATGCTGCAGGCGGTGGTCGGTGTCGCCGCGCAGCTCGAATACCTGGGTGTGCCGTTCGATGAGGGCGATGGCGGGCAGGAAGCGCTCCCGCTGCAGGCCGTTTTTGTATAACTCTCGTGGCGGCGTATTGGAGGTGAATACCAGGCTGATGCCTTCGTCGGTGAGGGCCTTGATCAGGCCGTGCAGCAGCATGGCGTCGGTGATGTCCTCGACGTGGAACTCGTCCAGGCAGAGGACACGGGCGCGCGCGGCGAAGTGGCGGGCGACGAGCTTCAGGGGGTCGCGCTGCTGGCGCAGGTGGGCCAGTTCATCCTGTATCTCCTGCATGAAGCGGTGGAAGTGCAGGCGCAGTTTGTGTTGCAGCGGCAGGTGTTCGAAGAACAGATCCATCAGCCAGGTCTTGCCGCGGCCGACGCCGCCCCACAGGTACAGGCCGGGGATCGGTGTTGGCGGACGGGGGGCGAACAGGCGTCCCAGCAGTCCCTCGGCGCGGGGTGCCGGCGGCGGGCTGCGGGTGAGGCGGTCGGTCAGGGTCTGCAGCCGCGCCACCGCCTGGGCCTGGGAGTCCTCGTAATGGAAGCCGGGCTGGGTGGTAAGCTGTCGGTAGCGTTCGATGAGCTGCATGGGCGGCGGTGGTGGCGTGACGCTGTGCGTCGGGGCCGGTATGATGCCGCGCATGCCGCCACTTCGTCTACTCTTCGTTGTCGTCCTGTACGCCGCCCTGCTGGCGGCCTGCGGCAAGCCCGCCTTGCCCACGGCGCCACTGGGCGACCACGCGGCGCTGGAACGGCTCGCCGGGGCCTACAAACAGACCCTGCAGGACGTCCCCACCGCACCGCGCGCCATGCGCCCGGCGGGGCGGCTGCTGTTCGTCGAGCAGGTATTCCGCGGCGCGGGCTATGACTATGCCGCCACCCTGGCGGCGCTGGCCGAGGGGCTGGATGCCGGCGACAAGAACCAGCGCGATCTCGCCGGGCTGGTGTTGCTGCCTTTTGTCGGGCTGTCCGACGCGGCGCTGGGCGAGGTGTTGTCCGGTGACCGCCTGCGGCACGCCCGCCAGCTGCGCCTGCGTCTCAAGCAATAGGCCCCGCCGGCCGCTATCCCTGCATACGCACGGAGCAGGAGCCGGCATGATTCTCGATAATATCCACAATCACTACGAGCGCCTCGTCTACGAGGAAATCCAGCGCCGTCTGGCGGCGGAGAAAGCCCCGGCCTTTAGCGACAGCGCGCTGGAAGACGTGGCCTGTCTGGCCCTCAACCATCTGCCGGCGCGCTATGTTCGGCACAGTGTGGACATCGCCTTCTATCTTACACCGAAGGAGCATGCCGACATGGATCAGCAGGTGCGCGACGCGGTGGCGGCGGCCTTCGATCTGGTGATCCTGCATCCGCACCGGGAGTGACTATTCCTGTTTCTGTTGCCGGGCCAGCTGCTGGCGCTGATCGCTATCGCGTACCAGCCAATAGACCGCGCCGAGGGCCAGCACGATGGCGGCCAGTGCAAACAGCTTGTCCGCGTCGCTGGTAGCGACATCGATGATGATGAACTTGCGTGCCAGCGCCAGCATGGCGATCAATAGGACGGTCTTCACCTGGATGATGTTTTCGCGTCGATTGACGACGCGGATGATGGAGTGCTTGAACTCCATGGCGATGAGCAGGGTCATGATCATGCCGAAGACCTTCTGAAAGCCTTCGTGGTTGAGCGGATCGAGCGTGCCCGACAGCAGCAGCTCGCCAACGTGCGCGACCAGTTCCCACAGCGCCGCCAGCACCACGATGGCGATGACGAAGCTGAGGATGATGGCGATCACCTGCTCGAAGCGCTCGTAGAAGGTCATCATCGGCCAGTGTTCGCGGGTTTCGGCGAACAGGCGGTTGCTCTTGCGTTCCGGATCCATGTCTGGTTTTTACCTGGGCTGCTCGACGGGGCTTTCGAAGATGGGCCTTGCGCCGGCGTATTTCAAGGGCCAGCTGTCGCATTGCCGTTGGCCGGTGTCTGCGCAGGGGGTGGTGGCGGGCCGGGAGCAGGCCGCCGGGACAGAACCCCGGACGCCCCTGGCGCGCCGTGATGCCGTTGTCGGGGAAGGCGGGGCCGGGGGCGCCGCTGCCGCCAGCCGGTCGTGGTGCCGGCCCCGTGCATGGCGTATGATTCCGCCCCACACCTCTTTCCCGCAGCCCGTTCGCCGATGACCAAGCAACACCGTTTCTTCGCCACCGCCCCCAAGGGCATGGAGGCCCTGCTCGCCGACGAGCTGCGCGCCCTCGGTGTGGCCAACGTGACGGAGGCCCGTGCCGGGGCCGGCTTCCAGTCCGACATCGCCGGCGCTCTGCGGGTCTGCCTGTGGTCGCGGGTGGCCAACCGGGTGCTGCTGCCGCTGGCGCGCTTCGAGGCCACCGATGCCGAGGCCCTCTATGCGGGCGTGCAGGGCATCGACTGGGCCGAGCACATGGCCGCCGATGGCACCCTGGCGGTGGATTTCAGCAGCGTGCGCTCGCAGATCGCCCATACCCAGTTCGGCGCGCAGAAGGTCAAGGACGCCATCGTCGACCAGTTCCGCGTCGCCACCGGCGAGCGGCCCTCGGTGGCGCGCGAACAGCCGGATCTGCGCATCAATGTCTATCTTCACCGCGACACCGCGGTGATCAATCTCGACCTCTCCGGTGACAGCCTGCACCGCCGCGGCTACCG
>DRQN01000183.1 GCA_011371455.1 Gammaproteobacteria bacterium | reverse complement strand
TGGCCAACGCTGGAACATCTCGCCCCACCTGCTGTCGGCCGTGAAGGATACCGGCGCCACCGAGCCGAAATCACCTGCCGGCAAGAAGAAAAAGCGGCTCAGATAATCAGGTATGGGGCAATGGCGGTGTGGAATGGCCGCTTAAGATGATCTGGAATCCGGTCAAATATGGCCTGGTTATACAGGTCAGAAATTGGCTGTACTCAAGGCCGTAGGATACGGTTCGCAGGCTCACCGCATCCTACGGGCTGAAAGGCGGTGGCTTTAACCTGAACCCATGGATTCATGGTTTAACCTTTTATCGGAACAATAAACAACTTTCCGGCAGGTAGTCTTAGTCTGCTATTGGGCGCTGATTTCTCCAATATAGAAAATATCAACCGGCACTTCGAAAACTTCTTTTGGCAGCCTGGCCCGTACCTGTTCCACAGGAAGGGAGGTACCGATCATGAGGCAGGGTTCACCCTTTTCATTCTGTCCGATGGCGATGGATTCAACGCCCTCTATCGCCATGACCGCGCCATCAAGGCTGGCACGTATCTGCTCGATTTTCTGCACTTCTTTTTTCAATAGCTTGCCTCTTGGACTTTCCGGGTGGTTTCATATGAACTCGTGTTGAGGTCATCAACTCCCTTCCCCACTCGCCAGGAGCGGGGAAGGGGGTGGCCTCAACAACTAGAAGACATCAATGTGTGGCACACATAGATAATTGGCCGAACCGGTGGAAAAGTCGTTCCTTACATGGGAACCGCCGCCCTGGGCGCGCGCATACAGCTTGATGCGCGCACGCACGAAGGCCCAGTCACCACCGGCAAGCAGGTAGGTGTTATTGGTATGCCGGTCGATATCGAAACGCCGGTTGCGGTTGATGTTGCCACCCTGCTCATTGAGGACGTTGACGCTGTTCCAGCCCTTCCAGTTGTACTGGTAGCAATTGGTTTCCACCGTGATCACCGATCTTGCATGCTTGCAGTTATACCATTTGTCATTGGCCCTGAGGATATAGTAACCGCGGAAGCGAAACAGCGGGCGAATGCTATAGTACTTGGTTACCGACGGCCGGAACCAGAAACCGAACTCTGCGTGGCTGGTGATACTGCCGACGCCACCGGTACAACCCCAGCCGGCGCCTGAGGCCCGGTTCCAGAGATTCCTGCAGCCGAGGTAATTTGCCGGAGAGGTGGAAAGCGCGCTGATCAGGCCATCCTGTTCATCGTCATCCGAGAATACCGCCGACCAGCTCGGCGTCAGCCTGAAGGTATCCGGCGGGAGCAGGGCCGATGAAACATCGGGGCCACCATCGAGGTCGACGGGGAACTGGGAAATC
The DNA here is from genome assembly GCA_011371455.1 of Gammaproteobacteria bacterium. Lineage (GTDB taxonomy): Bacteria > Pseudomonadota > Gammaproteobacteria > SZUA-152 > SZUA-152 > DRQN01. Next base: position 8,450 of record DRQN01000183.1, on the reverse strand, counting down.
TCATCCATCTTTGCAATGGTGGCCTCCAACTCGCTGTTACTGAGTTCATTCTGCTCCCGTTCGAGCGCATCGAGCTTGGCGATGTTGACGCCCATGGCTTCCAGCAAGGAGCAATCACTGGGCATTTCCTCTGCCGCCCGGGCTACCGCGCTTTTCTCCGCGATGGACATGGACATTTCTTGCTGGTTCTCTTCGGTGATGTAACGCGTGATTTCTTCATGCATGCGGGTCAATTCGTTTGACACTTTCATTTTCAACTCTCCTTGATGATTACCTTGTGATTAAAAACACCTCTGACATCTGCCTTACGCGGTGACAATCTCCACGCCAAGCGCCATCAACACATTGCTGATGTTGTTGTGAACCGTTACCCGGCTCGAACCTGCAAACAGCAATCCCGTTGCCGCTCCCGTACCGCGTTCCAGCAGCAAGGAACCCGAGTCACCCCCCCGGGACATGCCGGTGGTGAGGATCTGGTTGCGGAAATACGCCGTACCCGAGGCGCCATAACCGACGGCGATGGTCGCATCGACGCCGATAACTCTGCCGGTGGTGGTTTCCGTGGTGCGGCCGCTCTTGGTCACGACCATGCCGAGAGTGGCCTCGACCGTACCCTTGGGAATACCCAGGCCGACGATGGAGGCGGTGACGTCCCGCAGATCGATGGGTTGGGCGATCGCGGCATCCACCAGGTTGTGCGCGGCGGGGTCATTGAAGCGAATCCGCACGAAGCGGGCCAGGCGGGCGATGGTGTCCCTGGCCACGCTGCCACCATCCACCCGCCCCTGTTGCAGGATGCGGTCGCCGATGACGGCGGCATTGGAATTGGCAAGCACGTGATTGTTGCTGAGAATATAGATGCGGCACGGCGCGCAGGCATCCCTGACCAGGCAGCCAAACGTCCCCGCGGTGATGCGGAAATGCCCCATGCTGTAGCCGGGCTTTGCCGGACGCAGCCGGGTGGTGAAGGCCTGTGCCTCGATGTCACCGACCTCGATCACATCGGTCTTTATCTCGTCCAGCGCCTTCGGCACCTGCTGGCGGGATTCCAGTGACTTCGCCGCCACCTTCTTTCGCACATACACGCTGATGCAGGTTTCGTCGGTCGTCTTCCCCTTTTTTTCCTTGTAGCCAATGCCCAGGCCGACGACATTGGGCAGTTCGAGTATGCCTTCCTCCCTGGCTTCTTTGACTTGCTGGATCTTTGCCAGTTGGATGTCTTCATGTTCGTGCGTCATCGGTACTCTCCTTAGTGTTTCGATTGGTGGGATTTTCCCTTTTTATCTGGATGGTATTTATCGGTGGACATTTGCCGTTATGCGGACGGCCGACTCGTCCTCATCCAGCGCTTTCTCGGCCATCTCGGCGAGTTCTTCCGCGAACTTCCGCTGGTAGTCCTGGTAGTTTTCGCCAGAGCCTTCTACCGTCAGGCATTCGATGAGCGTTTCTTGCGGCATGCTCAAGGGGCAGTCGGCTGTGGCTGTGCCGGCAAAGAGCATCATTGCGCCTGCCAGCAGGCTGGGGACCATGTGCTTCATGACGTTCTCCTGTGTTGTTTGCGATTCACGCGCGGTCCTGTCGCACGCATGGGTTCACCATAGCGGCAAGCGGTAACACGGGAGTAACACAGGAATTTGGTGGGAATATTACCGTTTTCCACCTCCGGACTCGGCGGCGGCCGGGTCCGGAATCATTGGGAACTCGATGCTAAATGGCCGATTGGCTAAACGGCGGAGCGGTATTCCGCCGCCGCCTCGTGAATCGACTGACGCAGTGACTCCGTCTGCGGGGAGGGGGGCGTGTTCCGCAGGGCCTGCATCAGGCGCTGGCAGTCCTCGAAGGTCTTGAGGGCCTGCTGGTGCTGGCCCAGCTTGGCATAGGCGCGCATCAGACCCTGATAACAGGCCTCGCAAGCGGGTTCGACATCCAGGGCCTGTTGGTAGTGGGCAATGGCGTCCGCCCAGGCGCTATCGGCTTCGAGGCGCTCTCCCCGCGCGCGCACGACGCGGCCGAATTTGCGCCGCAGGCGTTCCCGCGGCGCCAGCACCCAGGGGGTGTCTTCACTGGGCAGAAAGCCGCCACGGTAATGGCCGATGGCTTCGGCCTGCGTGTGCTCGCCTGCGATACCACGCTCGAAGGCCCAGGCATCCACCCAGCAGTGCCGTGGCGACAGCGACAGCTGGCCGTCGCCGTAAATGATCGAGGCCGCATCACCCAGCAGTTTGCGCAGCCGTTGCAGGTTGGTGATGAGGGTGCGGTGCGCGGCGTCGCCTTCGGCATCGGGCCACAGGGCCTCCAGCAGTCTTTCTTCAGGCACGTCGCGCGCGCCCATGGCGATCAATACCTTCAACAGGCTCAGGGGTTTGGCCTGTTTTTTCTTCTGCGTTTCATCGAGGGCGGCGCCATCGATCAGCAGACTGAAACGCCCCAGGGTGTAAACCCTGACCGGGAAGGGCCAGTTGTCCGGCGTGTGCTGGGGTTCGGGAGGTGCCAGATTCAGTCTGCGTATGGCCACGCGCACATGGTCGCTTTCGATGTCGTTCGCCAGGGCCAGGGCGTAAAGCGCGCTAATGGCCGCCCGTGGCAGGCAGTTCATGGTCACGTCCTCGGCTGCGGCGAGTTCCAGAGCCTGACGCAGGGCCTCGAGACAGTTGTCCGTCTCGCCCAGCTGGTTGGCCATATGGGCCTTCAGCAGCCAGCCCAGATACACGGCAAGCCGGTTGTTGTCACCCTCCGCCAATGCCATGGCGTCGTCTACTTTATGTTTGGCCGTGTCCATGCCGCCGTTTTCGAACTCGGCCTGGGCCAGCATCAGGTCGGCGTAGGGAGCATAGAGGCGCACCCCCGACTTGCACAGAAACTCGCCATTCAGTTTTGCATAACGTAATGCCGTCTCACCGTCCGCAAAATGCAATTGATACCAGGCGGCGACGAAGTAGTAGGTCGACAAATCCATATAGCGATCGGCCACCAGGCGGTCCTTCATGCGGCCGAGATAGTCCTCGGCCAGCTCGCGCTCCCCGTGCGACAAGGCGGACATGGCGGCATGGCCCAGCAGGGGCTGGTCCCAGATCCGGATGCCGGAACGCTCGGCCTGCGCCAGCCCTTCCTTGACATGCGCCATGGTCGCCTGGTGATCGCCACGAATCTGGGCCAGGCCGGCGGCCATGGCCTGAAGGGAAAGGCTGATCACGTTGCAGCAATCGATCTGGCGGCCGACGCTGCGCAGCGCCTCGAGGGCGATGGCGGCCCCCTTCTGGTCGTTGATGCCGGCGTACTGTAAATACAGGGGGCCGATGCGAAAGCGCAGCTGGGGGTCGTCGCCGAATAACACGATGTCCCGCACCCGTTGCGCCCAACGTCCTATCAGCGGGTGCTGCGGCTGGCGCAGCATCAGGGCCTTGAACAGGCCGCAGGCAAAATCGTCGACGATCGCGCCGGGCAGGCCATCGAGGGTGGCGGTACCGATGGTTGCGGCCTCGGCGATCCAGTGATCCAGCGGCGCCAGGCAACGCCACTCGTAGACATAGCTGTCCACCACCGCACACCAGGCCAGCACCTGCCCGGTGTGGTCCCCCCGGGCCTTGAGGCGCGCGTAGGCGTCCTCCAGCTGCACGCGGGCCGCGCGGGGATCGCCGTCCAATTCACCCAGGCCGCGCCAGTATCCCAGCCAGGGGTTTTGCGCCGCGAGCGCCGCCGGCAGGGCCGCGATCCAGGCCACCACGGCACCGGCCCTGCCCTGTGCCAGATAACGCCGGGCATGCGCCACGATCAGGCTGGCGGCACCCTCGCCATCGCCCGCGCGAATACGCTGCTTGATGGCGGCGTCGATGTTTCCTTCCGCCTCCAGCAATTCGGCGGCCTGCCGTTGCAGGCGGGCAAACTCGGCCGCCGGCAATTCCTCGCGCAGGCGTTGTTCGAGAAAGGCGCGAAACAGGGGATGAAATTCGTACACCGGGCCGGGCAGGCGTGCAGTAAAGGTAGCGTTGCGGCACAGGCCTTCGAGGATGGCTTCGGCCTGCAGTCCACCGGACAAGACCTGCGCCGCAGCGGGACTCACGCTTGGCAACAAGGCGCTGCGGCTGAGCACCCGGCGGGTATCGCGGTCAAGCCGGTCGTAGAGCTCGACGGTGAAATAGTCGAACAGGGCCTGGGAGGCCTCCGCTCCCGGCCCGGAGCAGGCATCGTGCTGTCCGTGTTTGGCCAGCAACACCAGGCCCGCGGCCCAGCCATCGGCCTGCGTATACAGGGCCTGCGCGGCGACATCCGTCAGGGGGTGGTCGAGGTGGCCATCGGCGATGGCGCGGCTCTCTTCGCGGGTCAGGCGAAGTTGCCGCCAATCCAGCAAGGCCAACGCGCCATTGACCTGAAGGCGGGCAAAGGCCGGCGCCGGGTTGTTGCGGCTGACGATGACAACACTGATGCCCTCGGGCACCTCGTTGCAGCCTGCCTGCAGGACCTCGTGCAGGGAGTGTCCGGCCTGCTGATAATTGTCCAGCACCAACATCCCGGGCGCCTTGATGCACTTGAACAGCTCACGAAAGAACCTGTGACTGAAGGCCTGTGGGTCTGACGGGTGATCAGGGCCCAACCGTGGCAATGCCCGCCTGCCGCGCGGGGCGGCCCGCCGGCCCAGCAGGGCGAGATGATAGAAAAAGGTAGCGATATCGGCATCGCTCTCATCCACTCGATACCAGTGGGCATGGTGCCCCCTGGCCTCGATCCAGCTGGCGACCAGCGAGGTCTTGCCCGAGCCGGCCGGGCCCGACACCCAAATCAGCGGTGTTGTCCACGCGGCATCAAGCTGCTCGAACAAACGCCCGCGCGGATAGACCCGAGGCAGCCGCGGTGCGGCAAGCTTATTGATACAAGCCTGTGATTCCAATGGTATCCCTCCTTGGTGTTACCAATATCCTGAATCCGTGGTTTCAGGAATATTTGAATCAAGAACCCAAGTGCAGATTGTCACTCAGGGTGTAAAAAATAGTAACGTATCCCTCCCAGACAAACTGTTGAATAACACCCTTTTTCAGTGCTCCGATGGGTTGTCGAAAAAGGTATTCTGTCTTTTTTGCCGATAAAAATAGGGGTTTTTCACCTGGCGACTAATACATCCGATGACGGAACAACCACCCGGCCATGGCCAGGGTGACGGCCCCGATAAGGACCATGGGCCAGAACTGAGGGAGTAGCAGGGCGAAGCCGTCGCCTTCCAGGGTGACGCCACGCACAATAACGAGAAAATATCGCAGGGGATTGAGATAGGTGAGCCATTGCACCACTTCCGGCATATTGGCAATGGGTGTGGTGAAGCCGGACAGAATTACCGCCGGCACAATAAAGAGAAAGGCGCCGAGAATGGCCTGCTGCTGGGTCACGGCAATGGATGAGATCATCAGCCCCACACCCACGGTTGAAACCAGGAACAGCAGGATGCCGAGATACAGCGCCGGGATGCTGCCACGCAGCGGCACTTCGAAAAACCATACCATCAAGACGATAATCAGGCTCGCCTCCAGCAGGCCAATGACAATGCCGGGAATGGCCTTGCCGACAAGCAGTTCGGTTGGCCGCAATGGCGTTACCAGCAGTTGGTCGAAGGTGCCCTGCTCTCGCTCGCGCGCTACCGACAGGGCGGTTACCAGCAGCGTCACCACCAGAATCAGCGAGCCGATGATACCGGGTACGATGAACCAGCGGGATTGCAGATTCTCGTTATACCAGGCGCGCATCTCCAGCTTGACCGGCGGCCCGGTGAGACCATGCTCACGCTGCCACTGGCGGTTGAAATCCAGCACCACCTCACGCAGGTAGTTGAGTGCGGTCATGGCGGTGTTGGAATTTCGTCCGTCGATGATCACCTGTAACGGCGCCGGGTCGCCACGCTGCAGGTCGGCGCTGAAGCGTGGATCGAAGCGAATCACCAGCAACACCTGGCGGTCGTCGATGAGCGGCGCCACTCCGGCATCACTGTCGATGCGATGGAGGATGGAGAAATGCGGCGAACCCTCGATGCGAGCCAGCAACTCACGCGAGGCGCCGCCGCTGTCCGCGTTGTACACCGCCACCGGCACATCGTCGAGATCATAGGTGGCAGCAAAGCCGAAGATGAACAGCTGCACGATGGGCGGCACGATAATGATGATGCGGCTGCGCTTGTCGCGCATCAGGGCGAGAAATTCCTTGCGGGCCAGTGACAGGATGTGCAGGAGGCTCATTGGGACACACCCCCTGACCAACCACCAAGAATGAACACCATGTCCACCACCTCAATCCAGCCGCTTGTATGATTTCTTTGCTACCAACAAGGTGAGGATCACCAGCATCAGCAGCATGGCCCCCGCGTTGGGCAGCACCACCGGCCACACCGGCCCGGCAAGAAACAGGGTCTGTAGAATGGCGACGAAGTAGCGCGCCGGTACCAGGTAGGTAATGGTCTGCACCCACTCGGGCATGGAGTGAATGTCGAACAGAAAACCCGACAACAGAAAGCTGGGCAGGAAGCTGACCACCAATGCCACCTGGCCGGCGAGAAACTGGTTGCGGGTGACGATGGAGATGAGCAGGCCAATGGCCAGAGACACCAGCATGAACAGCGCCGAGCAGGCCATCAGCAGCCAGAAGGGACTGAGCAAAGGCACGTCGAACAGGAACAGGGCCATGGCCACGCTGACTAACATGCCGCCCATGCCCAACGCGAAATAGGGGATCAGCTTGCCGGCCAGCATCTCGCCCATGTACAGGGGCGTGACCATCAGCGCCTCCATGGTGCCACGCTCCCATTCGCGCGCCACTACCATGGCGGTGAGCAGGGAGCCGATCATGGTCATGATGATGGCGATCAGGCCCGGCACCAGGAACAGGCGGCTGTTGAGGGCCGGGTTGAACCAGACGCGTTGCAGCATGTCCACCGGCAGGTCGAGATCACGCCCTTGGGCAGCGGCGAAATGTTGCAGCCAGGCCAGCCAGGTGCCCTGGATGTAGCCCTTGGTGATATTGGCCTGGTTGGAGTCCACGCCATTGACGAACACGCCGATGGGCGCCTCGTTACCGCTGAACAGGCGGCTGGAGAAATCATTGCGCAACCAGAGGATGCCGTCGATGCGCCGCTCCGCCAGTGCCTGCTGCGCCCCCTGGATGGCATCGAAGCGCTGTGGGTGGAAGAACTCGGAGCGGTCGAAGGCTCCGGCCAGGGACTGGCTGGCGGTATCCGGCTGTTCGATGACGATGCCCAGCGGAATGCGCTTGGCGTCCAGCGACACGCCGTAGCCGAACAGCAGCAACAGCACCACCGGCATGACGAAGGCGATGGAGATGCTCGACGGGTCGCGCAGGATCTGCAGACTTTCCTTGCGGATCATGCCCAACAGGCGGCGCAGGCGGTCGTTCATGCCACGGCCTCCCCGTCCTTCGCCCTACCCTGCTGGCGCTGCTCGATGAGGCGGATGAAGGCGTCCTCCATGGTCGGGTCGGGGTTGTCCGGCGTGCGCGCGCGGGCCTTCATTTCACGCGGCGTGCCCTCGGCCAGCACCCGGCCCTCGGCCATGATCACCAGGCGGTCACAGTAGTTGGCCTCTTCCATGAAATGGGTGGTGACCAGCACCGTTACCCCGGCCTCGGCCAGGGCATTGGTGCGCGCCCAGAATTCGCGCCGCGCCAGCGGATCGACACCGGAGGTGGGCTCGTCGAGGAACAGGATCTCCGGCTCGTGCATCAGTGCAGCGGCAAATGACAGGCGCTGCTTGAAGCCTAACGGCAAGTCGCGTGCATTGGTATCTCGGTAGTCGGTCAGCTCGAAGGTGGTCAACGCCCACTGCACGCGCTCGCGCTGCAATTTGCCGCGCAGGCCATAGGCGCTGGCGAAGAAACGCAGGTTCTGGCTCACCGAGAGATCACCGTAAAGGGAAAACTTCTGCGCCATGTAGCCGATGTGGCGGCGCGCCTCGGCACGTGCCGTGTGCAGATCATGGCCGGCCACCGACAGTTCACCGCCGCTGGCCGGCAGCAGGCCGCAAAGCATTCGAAAGGTGGTGGTCTTGCCGGCGCCATTGGCGCCCAGCAGGCCGAAGATCTCGCCGCGGCGTACACTGAAGCTCACTTCATTGACGGCAATGAAGTCGCCGAAGCGGCGCAACAGATTGTGCACGCGGATCACCTCATCGCCACTGTGTGCGTCGATGTGCAGATCCAGCCCGCCGAGGGCCGCTTCGCCGTCGCGGTGGCTCTTGAGACGGGCAACGAAGGCGTCTTCGAAACGCGGTGTGGCGGGCCTGATACGCACCTCACCGAGATCCGGCAGCAGGACGTGCGCTTCGGGCTCGCCCGCCTCTTCCATTACCAGGCGCACTGCTTCGCCTTCCACCAGGGCATCGAGCACCCCCGGCGCGCGACTGAGGCGGGTCTGTAAAAGGCGGTGAGAGATGCCCTCGACGCTAACCTGAAATATGCGT
>DRQN01000182.1 GCA_011371455.1 Gammaproteobacteria bacterium | reverse complement strand
TGGCGCAGGGAGCGGAAGGTGGTGAACAGGATGAGGAAGATCAGCCCCAGCGCCACCGGCACCACGATGGCCAGGCGCTTGGCGGCGCGCTGCTGGTTTTCGAACTGGCCGCCCCACTCCAGATAATAGCCGGTGGGCAGTTTGATCTCGCTGCCGACACGCGCCTTGGCTTCCTCGACGAAGCCCACCAGGTCGCGGCCGGAGACGCTGGCCACCACCACCGCCATGCGCTTGGCGCGCTCGCGCTTGACCATGACCGGACCCTCGCTGCGCTCGATGTGGACGATGTCGGCGAGACGCACGCGGCGGCCGTCGGCCAGCACGATGTGCTGCCCGGCAAAGCCGGTGGGCGAATCGCGCAGGCGCTCGTCGCCACGGATCACCAGCGGAATGCGGCGGATGCCCTGGTATACCGTGCCCACCTGCATGCCCTCGATCTGGGTGCGCAGCAGGTCTTCCAGGGCCTCCACGCTGAGGCCGAAGCGGCCGGCGGCGAGCCGATCCACCACCAGGCGGTAGTACTGCGCGCCCTCGTTGCGGGGCGTGTAGACCTCCTCGGTGCCGCTGATGTCCTGCACCACCTTGACGATGGCGTCGGCGGTGCGGTTGAGGTCTTCCTGATCCTCGCCAAATATCTTGATCGCCAGGTCGCCGCGCACGCCGGTGAGCATCTCGTCGACGCGCATCTCGATGGGCTGGGTGAAGGCGAAGGTGACGCCGGGGAAATCGGCCATCACGGCGCGGATGTTCTCCATCAGCGCCGCCTTGTCCGGCACCGACCACTGCTCGCGCGGCTTGAGGATGAGGAAGCCGTCGGTGTCGTTGAGACTCATGGGGTCGAGGCCCAACTCGTCGGAGCCGGTGCGCGACACCACCCCCACCACCTCCGGCACCCGCGCCATCAGCGCTTGCTGGAAGCGGGTATCGATGGCGATGGATTCCTCCAGGCTGATGGAGGGCAGTTTCTCCAGCTGCACGATCATGTTGCCCTCGTCCATGGTCGGCATGAAGGTCTTGCCCACCTGGGTGTACAGCGCGGCGGCCGCCAGCATCGCCAGCAGGGCGATGCCGAACACGATGCGACTGTGGCGAAAGGCCCAGTCCAGCACCGGCATGTAGAGTTTCAGCATCTGCCGCACCAGCCAGGGGTCGCCGTGGGCGGCCTTGCCCAGCAGGAAGGAGGCCAGCACCGGGATCACCGTCAGCGACAGCAGCAGCGAGCCGGACAGGGCGAACACGATGGTCATCGCCACCGGCGAGAACAGCTTGCCCTCCAGGCCTTGCAGGGTCAGCAGGGGCAGGAAGACGATGATGATGATGGTGATGCCCGAGGCCATGGGCACGGAGACCTCGCGCACCGCGCGATAGATCAGGTGCAGGCGCGGCAGGCGGCTGCCCTTTTCCCGCGACAGATGACTGACCACGTTCTCCACCACCACCACCGCGGCGTCCACCAGCATGCCGATGGCGATGGCCAGGCCGCCCAGGGACATGAGGTTGGCCGACATGCCGAACAGATACATGAGAATGAAGGTGACCAGCGCCGCCAGTGGCAGCACCAGCGCCACGGTCAGGGCCGCGCGCAGATCGCCGAGGAACAGCACCAGCAGGATCAGCACCAGCACGATGGCCTCGCCCAGGGCGCTGGTGACGGTGCCCACGGCACGATCCACCAGCCGCCCACGGTCGTAGAACACGTTGACCTCCACGCCGGGCGGCAGGCCCGGACGCAGCTCGTCCAGCTTGGCGTGGATGCCGGCCACCACCTCGCGGGCATTGGCGCCGCGCAGGCCCAGCACCAGCCCCTGCACCACCTCGCCCTTGCCGTCATGGGTCACGGCACCGTAGCGGGTCAGGGAACCGATGCGCACCTCGGCCACATCGGCCACCCGCACCGGCTCCTGCATGTCGGCGCGCACCACGATGGCGCGCACGTCGTCGAGGGTCTGCACCGCGCCCTCGGTGCGTACCAGCAGCACCTCCTCGCCGTCGTTGAGGCGGCCGGCACCATCGTTGCGGTTGTTGTCGCGCAGGGCCTGTTGCAGCTCCAGGGTACTGATGCCGCGCGCCAGCAGGCGCGCCTGGTCCGGCACCACCTCGAAGGTACGCGCCTTACCGCCGAGGGCATTGACGTCGGCCACCCCGGGCACGGTGCGCAGGGCCGGGCGGATCACCCAGTCGAGCAGGTCACGGTGTTCGATCAGCGACAGGCCGCCGCCCTCGATGGTGAACATGAACATCTCGCCCAGCGGCGTGGTCATGGGCGCCATGCCGCCGCTGATGCCCGTGGGGAGATCGGCCCAGATGGCGCCGAGACGCTCCGCCACCTGCTGGCGCGCCCAGTAGATGTCGGTGCCTTCCTCGAAGTCGACGGTGATATCGGTGAGGGCATACTTGGCCACCGAGCGCAGCATGGCCATGTGCGGGATGCCCAGCATTTCCACCTCCACCGGCGCGGTGATGCGCGCCTCCACCTCTTCCGGCGTCATGCCAGGGGCCTTGATGATGACCTTCACCTGGGTGCTGGAGACATCGGGAAAGGCGTCAATGGGGGTCTTCTGAAAGGCTATCCAGCCGCCGCCCACCAGCAGCACGGCGACCAGCAACATCAGCAGGCGCTGGGTGAGGGCGAGCTGAACCAAGCGCGCAAGCATTACTCCGCCCCCTGCAGCCAGGCCGCCTTGAGCGCAGCGGTGCCGGCCATCACCACCTGATCGCCCGGCTCGAGGTCGGCACTGACCACCACCGCGTCGCTCTCCTCGGCACGGATGATCACCGGCACCACGAGGAAGCCCTCGTCGCGGGCGACGAACACCCAGGCCTTGCCACCCTGGCGCACCAGGGCGCCGAGGGGAATGCGGTAATTACGCTCGGCGCGGCCACTGGCCAGCTCCACCTCGACGAACTGCCCCGGATGCAGGCGTTCCGCGCCGTCCGTGACCTCGGCGCGCACCAGCACGCCCTGATCACCACCGTGCACCATGCGACCGATGGTGATCACCCGGCCTTCCACCAGCGGCGCCCGCACACGCACCGTGCTGCCCACGCCAATTTGCGACAACTGCTCCAATGGCACGTGTATCTCCAGCCACAGCGGCTTCAGGCGGCCGATGCGATACAGGGGGTCGAGGGCATTGAGGCGCTGGCCCAGTGTCGCCATGCGCTCCAGCACCACGCCGTCGAGGGGCGAGCGCACCGTCAGGGTGCCGGACAGCTGGCGCTCCCTGGCGAGACGCTCGAGGGCGCTGCGATCCATGCCCGCCAGCCGCAGGGTCTGCCGGCTCTGCTCCACCTCGGTGCGCACCTGCACGTAGTGGGCATGGGTGGTCTGATAGCGGCGCTCGGCGATGATACCCTCCTCCAGCAGCTGGCGATCGCGCTCCCAGTCGGAGCGAGCCAGGTCCAGCTGGCTGAGGGCCTGCAGGTAACCGCGCTGCAGGCTGAGCAGTTCCGGGCTGAGGATGGAGGCCAGCTTCTGGCCCTTCTTCACCGCATCGCCCTCGGCCACCAGCAGGCTCTCCAGCAGGCCGCTGAGGGGCGTGCTGACAACGCGCAGCTGGGCGGTGGGCACCTGCACCTGGGCCGGATAGGCGACGCTCCACGACTCCGTCGCCACCGCCACCGGCGCGGTGCGCACGCCCATGGCCTGACGCTGCTCCTGGCTCATGGGAATCATCTCCGCGGCCAACAGGGGGCCGCTGGCCAGTAGCGCGGCGGCGATCAGGATGGCTTTACGCGACGGGATTGGCAGGACGATCGACAATAAAGCCGCACCCAGCGCACCCCACAGGCGCCGGGGCAAGGCGCGGCTCGCCGGGAATGCCCCAGGGCCTTGCCAGGCGCTGCAACACCGAAGCAGCGCCTGTGGCGCGCTCCCTCCGGACGGGCGGCTGGCCGCCCAGCCACCCACTGAGTGTGGCCTGGTTATCGATTGTCCTGGTTTCATTGCGGAATCTCTCCCAAAAGGTGGTTGTAGCGACTCACGGCGCGCTGGTATTCGATACGGGTACGGGTCAGGTGACGCGCCGCGGCGGCGGCCTGGCTGCGCGCCTGCAACAGCAAAAACAGATCGCTCTCGCCGAGGTCGAAGGCGCGTTGGTTCATGGCCATGCGCGCGTCGGCCAGTTGGTTCTGCCGCTCGGCCAGGGCCAGGGCCTTCCTGGTGCGCTGCAGCTCCTGGCCGACCTGCACCCGTTTCAATTCGAGATCCCGCTTCGCCGACGCCAGCCCCATGCGCGCCCGCGCCAGCGCCGCTTCGGCCTCCGCCACCTGCGGCGCGGTGCTGTATTTCATGCCGAAGGGCACGCTGATCTCGGCGCCCAGGGAATTGCCGAAGGGATCCAGGGAGCTGCCGCGGTCACGCCGGGCATACAGGCTGACCTCGGGCGCCGACTGGCGCCGCCGGCGGCTGTCATCGCGGCGCGCCGTCATCTGCACGACGCGCAACTGCTCACGCCGCAGCAGGGGGTGGGTGGTATCCAGGCCTCTCTCCAGCAAGGGCTGGTCGGCGGGCAGCACCGGCACCTCGCTGAGGCCGGTATAGGCCCGCCAGGTGGCGTTGGCCGAATCCAGTGCCATACGGGCGTTTTCATGGTCGACCTCACGGGTCAGGGTGTCCTGTTGCATCATCAGCAGATCGGCACGCGCCAGTTCACCGGCCTGGACGCGGCGCTCGACCGCCTTTACCAGTTGGCGCGCCGAGGCCCACTGGGCGTCGGCCAGCTCCTCGTCGCTCTCCGCCAGGCGCAGGGACCAGATCAGCTCCAGCACCTCGCCGGCGACCCGCCAGCGCAGCAGGGCCATGCTGGCATCGGCCTGATCACCGATGGCATGCGCCAGATTCTGCCGGGCATCGCGCTGGCCGGGCAGCCACAGCGGCAGGGACACCGCGGCTTCCATTTCCCGATAACCGTAATCGCTGCCGATCTGATCGGAGTAATAGCTCAGGCTGGCGGAGGGGTCACCGCCCAACCAACTGTCGGCCTGCCGCTTGTAGCCCCGGGCCAGGGCGCGCTCGCTGGCGGCCTGCTGCAATTGGGGATCACGCTGCACGGCGGCCTGAATCGCCTCATCCAGAGTGGGCGCGGCAAACACGGGCGCCGCTGCACCCAGCAGGGCCGCCAGCAGGAGGGGTATCAAGGGGAATTTGCGCATGGCTCTCGTCTGGTGGTTATCGGCAGTTTTTTTACGGCGGTGTTAAAGAGACGGTGTAAAGAATAGGCGCCGAATCTGAAACAAAACTTAAGCGGGTTTTGTGACCAAAACAATCGAGCCTTAGTATTTCATTGTCGATTTTGTGCGCAGCGCGACGAGGCATGAGGAACAAATGCCCCAGGCAGACGCCGTCACAACCCGGCGAACACACTGACATCCCCCAGCCCCTCGCGCAACACCACCGGCGCATCACCGGTCAGATCCACCACCGTGGTCGGCTCGAAGCCGCAATAGCCACCGTCGATGACCAGGTCGAGGCTGTGCTCCAGGGTGTCGCGAATGTCGTAGGGGTCGGTGAGCGGCAGGTCGTCACCGGGCAGGATCAGGGTGGAACTCATCAGCGGCTCGCCGAGGGTCTCCAGCAGGGCCTGGGCGATGCGGTTGTCCGGCACGCGCAGGCCGATGGTCTTGCGCTTGGGATTCTGCAGGCGGCGCGGCACCTCGCGGGTGGCCGCCAGGATGAAGGTATAGGGGCCGGGCGTAAGGCTCTTGATCAGCCGGTAGGCCGTGTTGTCCACCTTGGCGTAGGTCGCCAGCTCGGAAAGATCGCGGCACACCAGGGTGAAGTTGTGTTTGTCGTCCACCTCGCGGACGCGGCGGATGCGCTCCTGGGCATGCTTGTCGCCGAGATGGCAGCCCAGGGCATAACCAGAATCGGTGGGATAGGCGATGACCCCGCCCTTGCGAATGATCTCCACCGCCTGGTCGATCAGTCGCAGCTGCGGGTTGTCGGGGTGAATCTGGAAAAACTGGCTCATGCGCTTGCCCTCTGCTCGTTGTCCCAGGACGTCCACACCGGGGTGCAACCCGCCGGCATGGGTGGCATCCGCCCCAGCGCCAGCCAGGACTGCTCAGGGCCATGATAGTCCGATCCCTGCGAGGCCAGCAGCCCATAGCGCCGTGCATACCGGGCCATGCCCTGCACGTCGCCCGCCGAGTGACTGCCGGAGACCACTTCCAGCACCTCGCCGCCGCAGTCCATGAAGTCCTCGATGAGCGCGCGCAGGCGGGTGGCACTGAGGCGGTAGCGCGCCGGATGGGCGATCACCGCCTGGCCGCCGGCGCCGCGAATCCAGTCCACCGCCTCCGCCAGCGCCGCCCACTCGCCGGGCACATGGCCGGGGCGGTTGTGGGTGAGAAACTTGCCGAACACCTTGCGCATGTCCTTGGCGTGGCCCTGTTCGACGAGGAAACGGGCAAAGTGGGTGCGGCTGAGGATCTGCCCGTTGCTGAAGGCCTGCGCCCCCGCCAGGGCGCCGGAAATACCTTTTTTCTCCAGCCGGCGGGCGATTTCCTCGCCACGCCAGGCGCGAAATTCCCGCAGCCGCGCCAGACCGGCCTGCAGGCGGACGTCTGCCGGATCGAAACCCAGACCGACGATGTGTACGGTGACGCCATGCCAGG
Organism: Gammaproteobacteria bacterium; assembly: GCA_011371455.1. Taxonomy (GTDB): domain Bacteria; phylum Pseudomonadota; class Gammaproteobacteria; order SZUA-152; family SZUA-152; genus DRQN01. The sequence continues at coordinate 3,273 of DRQN01000182.1, read as the reverse complement.
TTACGGAGATCTCCACGCCGTTGATCAGCCGCAGGCCCGCCTCGCGCGCCGCCCGGCGCGCCTCGTCGAGGCCATCGGTGACATCGTGGTCGGTCAGCGCCAGCACGTCCACGCCCTGCGCGCGCGCACGCTCGACCAGCGCCGTTGGACTCAGTGTGCCGTCGGAGGCGGTGGAATGGCTGTGCAAATCATAGAGGATGCTCATAGGCCGCGTAGTTTACTCGTTTTCAAGACCTGCCTGCGACAAATGTCGGCAATGTGGTAAATTAACGGGCTGTTACTCAAACCTGAATCCGTGGGTTCAGGTCAAAAAAAGCGGTGTCCAGGACTGCCATGAAACTCCTCTATGATTTTTTCCCCATCCTGTTGTTCTTCATTGCCTACAAACTGTATGGCATCTATGCCGCCACCGTGGTCGCCATCGCCGCCAGTTTCGTGCAGGTGGGCTGGTACTGGCTGCAACACCGCCGCTTTGAAAACATGCACCTGATCACCCTCGCCCTGCTGGTGGTGTTCGGCGGCCTGACCCTGTTCCTGCAGGACGAGGCCTTCATCAAGTGGAAGCCCACGGTGATCAACTGGCTGTTCGGGCTGGTCTTCCTCGGCAGCCAGTTCATCGGCAAAAAGACCCTCGTCGAACGCATGATGGGCGCCGCCGTCGAACTGCCCGCCAGCCTCTGGACACGCCTCAACCTGGCCTGGTCGGCGTTCTTCATTTTCCTCGGCTTCGCCAATCTCTACGTCATGTACAATTTCGACACCGATACCTGGGTCAACTTCAAATTGTTCGGCATGACCGGCCTCACTCTGGCCTTCGTACTGGGCCAGGGCCTGTATCTCGTCCGCTGCATGAAGAACGCGCCGGCCACCGAAACCGAGCGGGATTGATCACGCCATGCTCTACGCCATCATCAGTGAGGACATGGACGACAGCCTGCAAAGACGCCAGCAGGCCCGGCCCGCGCACCTCGAACGCCTGCAGGCATTGCAGGACGAGGGCCGGCTGGTACTGGCCGGCCCGCACCCGGCCATCGACAGCGAAGACCCCGGCGCGGCCGGTTTCAGCGGCAGCCTGATCGTCGCCGAATTCGACTCGTTACGAAGCGCACAGGCCTGGGCCGATACCGACCCCTATGTCGAGGCCGGCGTCTATGCCCGGGTCACCGTCAAACCCTTCAAGCAGGTTTTCCCGAAATGAACCAACGCACCGAACAGATCCGCGAAAGACTGACCGCGGCGCTGTCTCCCGTCTCACTGGAAATAGTGGATGACAGCCACCTCCACGCCGGCCATGCCGGCGCGCGTGGTGGCGGCGGCCACTTTACCGTGCACATCGTCTCCGCGGCCTTCGAAGGCAAGGCGCCGCTGGCGCGCCACCGCCTGGTCTTCGACGCCCTCGGCGACATGATGCAAAAAGAAATCCACGCCCTGAGCATCAAGGCCTCCACGCCCTGAGCCAGCACAAGCCCACAGCCACACACGGAATCCATTGCCATGCACCCAACCACCAAACCCCTCACCATCGTTCTGCTGACCGGCCTGCTGGCACTTCCCCCCGCCGCCCCGGCCGCGCCCATCGGCGAGCCGGGCAAGGCAGCGCGCATCGTTGCCACCGTCAACGGTGAGGACATCAACGAATGGACCCTGCAGCGCTATGCCCAGCAGCGCGGCCTGCCGCCCGAGGCGGTCACCGGGCCGCAGCGCGACGCCTTGATCGAAGAACTCATCAACCGTGAATTGATCTACCAGCATGCCGTCAGCATTGGCGTCGACAAGACTCTGACGGTTCAAAACGAGATCGAACACCAGCGCATCAACATCATCGCCGGCACCATGCTGAACCGCTCCTCGGACCGCTTCGCCGTCGACGAGGCCGAAATGAAGAAGGAATACGAGAGCCGCAAGGATGAGCTGAGCGACACCGAGTACAAGGCACGGCACATCCTCGTCGCCTCGGAACAAGAGGCCAGGGCCATCATCGAGGAACTGAACAAGGGCGCCGATTTCTCGCAGCTGGCCAGGGAGCTCTCCACCGGCCCCAGCGCCGCCAGCGGCGGCGACCTGGGCTGGTTCCGCGCCGAACAGATGATGGAGCCGTTTGGCGACACGGTGCGCGAAATGGAAAAGGGCAGCTATACCAGGACGCCGGTAAAGACCGACTTCGGCTGGCACATCATCCTGCTGGACGATGAACGCAGCGTCGCGCCGCCGCCTTTCGACGCCATCAAGGAACAGATCCGCGTCGGCCTGCAGAATCAATTGATGCAGAACTACATCGCCGACCTGCGCAAAGAGGCGAAGATCGAAAAGCCGTAGGGACAAGCAATCCTTTTTTCAACCGCCGGCGCCGCGCAACCGCTCATCGAGCGGCGCCGGCCGGGCGATGGCATAGCCCTGGGCATAGTCCGTGCCCAGCTCGCGCAGCCGCACCAGCAAGGCCTCGCTTTCCACATATTCGGCAATGGTCTTGATACCCAGGGTATGGGCGATGCGATTGATGCATTCCACCATCGCCTCGTCGACCGGCTCGCTCAGCAGATCGCGGATGAAACTACCGTCGATCTTCACATAATCCAGCGGCAGCTTCTTGAGATAGGAAAACGAGCTGACGCCGGTGCCGAAATCATCCAGCGCAAACCGGCAGCCGCGCGCGCGCATTTTCTGAATAAAGTCCAATGCCACCTCGAAGTTGGCAATGGCCGACGATTCCGTCACCTCGAAACACACCGCCTCGGGCGGCACCGCGTAGGTATCCATCAGGCGGCTGACATAGTCATGGAAACTGCCGTCGCCCAATGACTGTCCGGAAAGGTTGATGCCACACAACACGCGCTCGCCATTGCGCGCTGAAAGGCGGGTCAGCTCGGTGATTCGCGGCAGCGCGGCGCTGACCACCCAGCGGTCGATGTCCGCCATCAGGTTGAAACGCTCGGCGGCGGGAATGAAGGCCTCCGGCGAGGCCAGCCGCCCCGACTCATCTTCGCGGCGCATCAACAGTTCGCAGTGGAACACGCCCGGCTCATCGGCGGCCACGGGCTTGATGGTCTGATAGTAAAGACGGAACTGCTTGTTTTCCAGCGCCTCGCCGATACGTGTCGCCCAGCGCATTTCGCCACGGCGTTTTGCCAGCTCCGGGCTGTCCGTCTCATAGACGAAAACCTGGTTGCGTCCCTTGGACTTGGCGGCGTAGCAGGCGATGTCCGCGGCGCGCAGCACATCGGTGGTGGTGCCGCTGTTTTTCGTTACCGGCACCACGCCGATGCCGAAGCCGAC
>DRQN01000181.1 GCA_011371455.1 Gammaproteobacteria bacterium | reverse complement strand
GCCAGGCGTTCGGCCACCAGCTTCGAGGTCCAGTCCTCGCCACGGTAAGGCGTGGTGACGGTCTCCAGGAATTCCTCGTGGGGACGGTCGAAGTAGTGGCGGGCGAAGCGCTCCAGGTCCGTGCCCGCCTCGGCGTCCATGCGCGGATACCAGAAATAGCCGCCGAACACCTCGTCCGCGCCCTGGCCGCTCTGCACCACTTTCACGTCCTTTGATACCCGCTCGGCGAGCAGGTAGAAGGCCACCGCGTCCTGGCCCACCATGGGCTCGGCCATGTTGTCCACGGCCTCCGGCAGGCGCGGCAGCACCTCGCTGTTGGGGATATGGTATTTGGTGTGGCGGGTCTGGAAGCGTTCCACCACCGCGTCCGAATACTCGAACTCGCTGCCCGCCTCTTCGCCCACGTCCTCGAAGCCGATGGAGAAGGTGCGCAGGTCCTTCACCCCCGCCTCGGCCAGCAGGCCCACCAGCAGGCTGGAGTCCAGGCCGCCCGAGAGCAGCACCCCCACCGGCACGTCGGCCACCGTGAGGCGGCGCTCCACGGCCTTGCGCAGGGCGTCGTGGATGAGCTGGATCCAGTCCTGCTCGGTCTTCGGCTCGACAGGGCGGGTGGCCTCCAGGCGCCAGTAGCGGCGCGCCTGCAGTTCGCCGTCAAGGGTCACGGTGAGGGTGTGGCCGGGGGCCAGCTTGCGCACGCCCTTGAGGATGGTGTGCGGCGCCGGGATCACCGCGTGCAGGGTGAGCTGGTGGTGCAGGCCCACCGGGTCGATGGCCTTGTCCACGCCGCCGCCGGCCAGCAGGGCCTGGCTGCTGGAGGCAAAGCGGAAGGCGCCTTCGACCTGCGCGTAGTAGAAGGGCTTGATGCCGAGACGGTCGCGGGCGGCGAACAGGCGTTGCGCGCGCGCATCCCACAGGGCGAAGGCGAACATGCCGTGCAGGTGCTCGACGCAGGCCTCGCCCCAGTGGTGATAGGCCTTGAGAATCACCTCGGTGTCGCCCTCGGAGAAGAAGCGGTAACCCTCGGCCTGCAGCGCCGCGCGCAACTCACGGTAGTTGTAGATGGCGCCGTTGAACACCAGCGACAGGCCCAGCGCCTCGTCGATCATGGGCTGGTGCGAGCGCGCCGAGAGATCGATCACCGACAGCCGCCGGTGGCCCAGGCCCAGCGGGCCGGTAAAGTGCGAGCCCTCGTCATCGGGGCCGCGCCGCGCCAGTCTTTCGTTCATGGCCGCGATGGTCGCCGGCTCGGAAGGCCGGCCATCGAAACGCAGTTCACCGCAAATGCCGCACATGTCACTGTCCTGAAATGAAAGACGGCATTCTACCCGAAACCACTGCCGGCAAAGTATTCACCACAGAGGCACGGAGGGCACAGAGAATGATTGTATTTGCTCTCGTACAGGCACTGAACTCGCAAAATTCTTGATGAAGATAGCCTCGCCGGTCTTGCGCAAGCTGCTGCAACCAAAAAATTTCTATTTCTTGGCGCCTTTGCGACTTCGCGAGAAATATTCCTCTCTGTGTCCTCCGTGCCTCTGTGGCGAACGACGAAACCGGGTGATAAGGTCATCCGGCATGAAGCACGCCGTCCTGTCCTGCCTGTTCCTGCTCATGCCCGCCGCCGTCGCCGGCGAGATGGATTTCGAGCGGGTGGTCGACGCCATGCAGGCCGCCGCCGCGCAGGCTCGCGATGCCACCTACATCTTCCACAGGCAGGAATACGCCGACGGCAAACAACGGCCCGCCGAGCGCGCCGCCGTCAAGTACCGCGCGCCCAACGATGTCTACATGAAGTGGCTGGGGCCGGCGCACGAAGGGCGCGAACTGCTGTTCCGTCCCGACTGGAACGGCGGCCGCCTGCGCGTCACCCCCGGCCGCTGGCTGCCCAACATCAACCTCGACCCGCGCGGCCGCCTCGCCATGCGCGGCAATCGCCACGACATCCTCGAGCTGCCCTTTCCCGCCATCATCGAAAACTTCACCGGCTCGGCGGCGCTGATCCGCGCCAACCCGGCACTGCGGGCGCGCATCGATGACCTCGGCGAAAAACAACGCCTCGGCGAAACCGGCCACTGTTACCACTTGCAGTTACCCAAGAAACAGGAACCACGGCTCTACGCCGCCGAGACGGAACTGTGCGTCAGCCTGCGCACCGGCCTGCCGCTGACCATCAAGAACTGGGACGTGGAAGACGGCGCCCTGCGCCTGGTGGAGGACTATGGCTACGAGGACGTGCAGGTGAACGTGGGGCTGACGGATCTCGACTTCGACCCGGACAATCCGGCGTATGGGTTTTGAGTGTGGTGGATTTTTCCAGGCCGCCTTTGCGTTGAAAACACCACCCTCCGCTCAATCCACGGAACCCCAGCCCCCGCCCCCCGGCGTTTCGATGGTCAGACGCTCGCCGGGGCGGGCCTCGAAGCTCACCTTGGGCGGCAGCGCCTCGCCATCGCGCAGATTGCGGCCGGGCGCACCGTCGCCGCCACCCTGCAGGCCCCAGGGGGCGTGGGTGCGGCGTTCGGTGAGCAGGGTGACGGTGGTGGGTTCGAGGAATTCGAATTCGCGGAGCAGGCCGCCGCCGCCACGGTGACGGCCCTCACCGCCGGAGTCGTCGCGCAGGGCGTAGCGGCGAACCCGCAGCGGGTAAATACTCTCCATCACCTCGATGGGGGTGTTGAGGGTGTTGGTCATGTGGGTCTGCACGGCGGACAGGCCGGGGCCATTGGGCCCGGCGCCCATGCCGCCGCCGAGGGTCTCGTAATAGTCCCATTCGTAGCCGGCGGCGCGCGAGCCCATGGCGAGGTTGTTCATGCTGCCGTGGCTGGCGGCGGCGATGCGCCCGGGCAGGGCCTGGGCCAGGGCGCCCAGCACCACGTCCACCACGCGGGTGCTGGTCTCGACGTTGCCGGCGGCCACCGCGGCGGGGCGGCGGGCGTTGAGCAGGCAGCCCTCGGGGGCCTCGATCCCGATGCTGCGGAAGCTGCCGCTGGCGGCGGGGGTGTGGGCCGGCATCAGGCAGCGGAAGGCGTAGTAGACGCCGGCGGCGGCCACCGACAGGGGGCAGTTGATGTTGCCCTCGGTCTGCGGCGCGGTGCCCGTGAAGTCGACGCG
>DRQN01000180.1 GCA_011371455.1 Gammaproteobacteria bacterium | reverse complement strand
TGGATTATTACGACCGCTATTTCGTCCAGCCGCCGGTGGCGGGTCTGGTGCTGGCGCCCTGCGAGACGCCCCTGGACGGACTGGCGGACTACCTGCATGGCGCCCTGGGGCTGGCCGTGCGCAGCCTGGACCTGCGGGAAGTGATTGCCTGCGACCACGACATGGACACCGCCATCCAGGCGCGCTGCCTGCCGGCCATCGGCGCTGCGCTGCGCCAGGAGCCGGCCTCGCTGTAACCAGCCCCTCGCGTTGCCGAGGGCCCTGCACCGTCCGTTGCGGATGCACAATATTGTGCCCCGGTCCTTTCTTGTGTGCGCCATATTGGTGCGTCAGCCGCTGTCCCGTTCTTGTTCTTCGTCTTAATGCTTTGATATGCCTGTTTATTTTTATTCTGGCCTGGGTCTTGCTACTGGGTTGGCATCCCTTTGCGCCGCTGGCGTGCCATTCGGCGCCGCGCACGCAGATGGGGTTAAATTTCCAAGGGAGAGTGCCACCAACAGGTGGTGCCGGATCACGAAAACCAAATCATCGAGGAATTTCAGCCATGCGTAAGAGCATCCTTGCCGCAAGCATTGCCGCACTCACCGCCCCTGCCGCCTTTGCCGGCAGCGTGGTTTCCGACGCCGATATCAACCTGAATGGTGGCATGACGGCGGGTTATTTCTATACCACCAATACGGGCAGCAACAATAACGACAACTATCAGGTCTCCGACTTCATGGTCGAGCTGTCCGGCGATGCCGCCGAAGGCGTGGGCTTCGTCGGCGCCTTTGGCACCATGGCCGGTATTACCGTGCTGGATGGTGGCGTGAACAACAGCCCCTATAGCTACGGCTTCCAGTACGGCTGGCTGACCGTGGCTCCCATGGCGGGCCTGAGCGTTCAGGCCGGTATGCTGGCTACCAATGTGGGTTACGAGGTTACCCCGTCTTACGCCAATCCTCATGCCACCATCGCGGCCCTGTGGGGCGGCCAGCCGGTCTACTACCCCGGTGTGCGTGTCAACTATGAAGCCGGTGACATGGGCTTCTATGCCGAGGTCAATGATGATGCCCTGGGTACCGCCACGAGCGCCTGGGCCGCGGGTATCAACGGTGCCGCCGGCTCTTTGGAGTACGCCGTCAGCTACTACAACTACAACGGCTACAAGGATCTGATCGATGTCATCGTCTCCGCCGACCTGGGCGGTATTCCGCTGGCGGTAAACTTCGACTATCACATACTGGAAAATGCCCCGACCGCCGGTGCCGATGACAGTGCCTTCGGTGTTGCGCTCTATGCGACCCCCGGCTTCGGCAAGGTGGCCGTGCCGGTGCGCGTGGAGTTCCTCAGCGATGGCACCAGCGGCATCTATGGCGTGGATAGCGCCACTACCCTGACCATCACCCCCACCTACAACTTCTCGGACAACACCTTCGTGCGCGCCGAGTTGTCCATGGTCAGCAGCGACAACAAGATCTTCGCCGACGACAATGGCAACCCGGAGGATACCAAGACCTCCTTCGCCCTGCAGGCCGGCTTTATCTTCTAAGCCAGGCTTCGCGCAACGCGAAACAGAAGGCCCGGCGGGATCGCTCCCGCCGGGCCTTCTTTCATCTGTGGTGGAAAAATACAGACAACAGGCATAAAAAAACGGGCCCGAAGGCCCGCTTTTTTCAAGTCGATTGACTTAGAAGGTGCCGATGAACTTCAGGTTGATGGTGGAGTCATCGATGACCTGGGTCACGACGTCAATCGTGGTATTGCCCACGGTATTGCCACGGTCGCCCTGACTGTATTCCAGCGCCGTGGACAGGTTGTCGGCGATGGCATAGCTGCCGTAGAGGCTGTACTTGGTGATGGTGTCGGAGCCAGTGATATCGAAGGAGACGGCCTCATAGCGGGCCTTGACGGCAAACTTGTCGTTGATGGCGTAGCTGCCCCACACGTTGTAGGCATTGTCGACGATCTCGTCGGCCATCAGGTAGTCCAGGCCAACGGTGAGGCCGGCGATACCGTACTGGGCGTTGACGTCGAGGACGTTGCCCGCGCGGTAGATACCAGCGACGGGATCAATGGTGTCGTCCTGGGTGACGTAACCCAGTTCAAGGGCCAGGCCTTCCATGGGGTTGACGTTCAACACGGCGGCGATGGAGTTCTCCGTGCTGCCCTTGTTGTCAGTGGCTCCACCAATGTCATTCAGCACGGCCAGGGTGCCGGTGAACATCTCGGTGCCACCGGCGACGGCGACACCGGCGATGTTGTTGCCGTTCAACGCAGTCTGATGGTCGAGGATGTTGTAGACGATGCTGTGGCTGTTGAACTCGATGTCAGGGAAGTCCACGGCTTCCTGGCCGATGGGGTTGTTGAACACACCGCCGATCACGGTGACACCTTCGACGGCGCCCCAGGCGAAGAAGGCCTGCTCGAGGCTGGCGCCGGTGGTGCCGCTATCCAGCAGGTTGAAGTCCAGGTCGGCGCGCACGGTCACGGAACCCTTGGTGGCCTGGACGTCGACCTCGGCGTCGGCGCCGAAGGCATTGGAGCCGGTACCACCGTCGCCGTAGCTGGTGTAGTCGATGTTGGCAAAACCGCTGACGGAGGCGGAATCAGCGGCCTGGATGGCCAGCGGGCTGGCGAGGGCGGCGGCGACGGCCAAGGTGATCAGGTTCTTTTTCATGAGAAGTCTCTCCCTGTTGAATAAATTGTGTCTGGAGCTATCGAATGCCAC
>DRQN01000179.1 GCA_011371455.1 Gammaproteobacteria bacterium | reverse complement strand
TGGAGAAGGTGTTCAAGGAGAAAATGGTTGAAAAGACGGAGGCGGTCACCCCCCCGCGCGCGGTCGATGAGGATGAGCAGCAGCAGGAGAGCCCCGGCCGCCGGCAGCAGGCGGTCGAGGCCTACCAGTCCGTCGAGCAGCTGCCACAGAGCCGTGCCGCCCTGCACGCCGAACAGATCATGCGTTCGCCGGTGGTGACGCTGGCTCCAGAGGCATCGGTGGACGAGGCGCTGGCCCTGTTCCGGAGGCGGCAGGTTCGCCATCTACCGGTCGTTTCGGCCGATGGACAGCTGGTCGGAATGGTGTCGGATCGGGACATTCTGGGTCATCTGGCCGGGGTCACGGAAAACTATCGGCGCCAGGATCCACAGGATGGAAGCACGCCGGTCGCAGGCGTGATGAAGTCGCCGGTACTGACCGCAAGCCCGGATACCGACGTTCGCTATATCGCCCGCCTGTTCGTCGAACAGCGCATCGGCGCACTGCCAATCGTCACCGATGGCGAGCTGGCAGGCATCATCGCCCGCAGTGATGTGTTGAGCGCGGTGATGCGCCACTATGTGCTGGAGCTGTGGGCATAGTCCGCGCCGGGCCGGGACAATGGACGATCCCTGCAGATGCAATCCCCTGTCACGGCAGAAGGCCGCCCGCGACGCCATTCAGCTCTATACGGAGGGCGACCGGCTGTTCGACGCCATGCTTGCCGCAATCGAGGGTGCGCGGCGGCAGGTATGGCTGGAGACCTACATCTTCGCCGACGACGAGGTGGGCCGCCGCTTCGCCCACGCCCTGTCGGAGCGCGCCAGGGCGGGTGTCGATGTACGCCTGATGGTGGATGCGGTGGGCTCTCTGTTTCAGTTCTACCGTACCCTCGGGCCGCTGCTGAAACAGTCAGGAGCGCAGCTGCGCCGTTTCCACCCCTGGCACTGGCGCAAGCCGCTGCGCTACAACCGGCGCAACCACCGCAAGCTGCTGGTGGTGGACGGCAGGATCGCCTTTCTGGGGGGATTCAACATCCACCGGCAGAGTTCGCAACGCTACTACGGCGCGGCGCGCTGGCGCGATACCCAGGCGTCGTTTCAGGGAGAGCTGGCCCGGCAGGCGGCGGGACTGTTCGAAGCCTTCTGGCGGGGCGATCGAAGCTGGTTGCCGCAGGAGAGCGGCAAGGCTGCCACCGTACTGGTTCCCAACCAGACGCGCGCCTGCCGCAGGCGCCTGGCCTGCATCTACGCCGATTTTTTTGGCAACGCAAAACGGAGCATCTGTGTGGAGACGCCCTACTTCGTGCCGGATCGCAGCACCCAGCAGGCGCTGCTCGCAGCGGTGGGGCGGGGCGTGGATGTGCGTATCCTGGTGCCGCGCACCAGCGATGTCCCTCTGGCAAGCTGGGCGGCCAACGCAGTCTATGCCCGCCTGCTGGATGCCGGGATCCGGATCTTCGAATACCTGCCCAGGATGCTGCACGCCAAGGTGGTCATCGTGGATGGAGCGCGGGCGACGCTGGGCACCGCCAACCTCGACTACCGCAGCCTGTTCCAGAACTACGAGTTGAACCTGGTCAGTCATGATCCGGATCTCTGCGCCCGTCTGCAGAGTCAGTTCGAGGATGATCTGACCGAGGCGGCGGCGGTGTGCGCCACCGGCTGGCGGCAACGCCCCTGGATACCGCGCCTGGCCGAGCTGCTGGGCTGGAGTGTCAGGCGATGGCTGTAGCAGAGCGTCTTTGATTACGGCTGAGCCGGAGCCGGGAGTCCCCGCAGGCGGTGCGTTCAGAGAGCCGCCGTATCGCTTCAATGGCGAATCGTTTTGGCGTACACTGGGTTGCTATGGCGATGGGCCGATTGGGAGGGGGGTATCGGAGTGTCGGACTCGACCATTGTGACTTCACGGCTTCAGGCGATACGGCGCCCCGCGTCGTCGCTGAAGCTCGTCCATCTCTTCTTTGCTCTATTGCTCCTCCCGCCCGCATCCCCGTTATCCGCCAGTGACTGTTTCTGCCTGGTGGATGAGTACGACAACCTGCGCCACAGTTGCATGGCGCAGAAGCAGGGGATCCGGGAGGTGGTTCATTGCCGTGACGGTTCCGGGGAGTCCATCCGCATGGATACGCTGAGCGGTTGGGAGAGGCTCGCCGCCGGTACGGGCCGCTGCAACCCCTGCCGACCATCGCTGGGGAGGGGGGAGGGCGCCATTCGCGGCAACCACCATGACGGAGCAGGACATGCCCGGGCCGATGTCGAAGAGTGAGCCGGCTCCGGCCGGCAGGGCGTGGCTATTCGACCTGGCCACGGTATCCACCCTGCTGGCCGCCCTGCTCTACGCCAGCGGCTGGACCTACGCCTACCACTATTTCGCCCATTTCAAGCTCGGCCTGCTGATGCTGGAGATCCCGACCCGCCACTACTTCATGTATGGCCTGTGGGTGTTCAAGGCCTGGTGGTGGTTGTGGGCAATGCTCTACGGCCTGCTGGTGCTGGCCATCGCGCTGTGGAAGCGTTACGCGCGGCCATCGTGGCAGGGGCTGGCGCGGCGGCCGCTGCTGACCAGGCAGCTGCAGGCGATGCTGGTGCTGCTCGCCTTCTCCCTCGGCTGGTGGACGGCATCCACCCAGGCGCAGCGCTACTACCTCGACCAGAGCAGGAGCGGCTTCGATGCCTACCCCCATGTGCGTATCTGGCCCAAAGGGCCGCCGCCCCGGGACGGCCGGCTGCGCCGGCTGTACGCCGCGCTCCCTGAAGGGGAGTACCGCCTGCTGCTGCAAAACAGCGGGAAGCTGTTTCTGTTCAGGGTGCCGGAAGATGGTCGGCCTGCCCATCTGGCGGTCGTGGAACTGGCGCTGACGCAGGTGGAGGCGCTGCGGGTGTTGCCGTAATTTTTGATGCAATGGGGGAAAAGATGAAACGCATTATCTTGCTGGTTCTTGTTTCGTGGTTTGGCGGTGCTGTATGTGCCCAGCAGGGATCTGTTGATGAATCTGCCGTCAACCATGTGCAGGCCATCCAGAACCAGATCCGAGAGGAAACCGGCGCCTCGGCCCGGCCCAAGCAGGTGGTAGCGAGGCTTAATAGGCTGGTGGTGAAGTATTATCAAGACGGTGATTACCGTACCGCCCTCGCGATTGCCCAACAGACGGCCCACTACGCCGAGCGGAATCTCGGGCCGGAGCACCCGGATATGCTGAACAGCGTCAACAACCTCGCGTTTCTGTATAACTCCCAGGGCCGTCACGGGGAGGCGGAGCCGCTCTATGAGCG
>DRQN01000178.1 GCA_011371455.1 Gammaproteobacteria bacterium | reverse complement strand
TCGGCACGGTCGACTTTCTCGTCGATACGGGAGCGAGTTACAACACCATCAACGAACACACGCTGGCGCTGCTGCAGGCGCAGGGCCGGGCCAGTTTCGTCAAGGACCTCATGGGGGTTCTCGCCGACGGGCAGCGCAAACGGGTAGCGCTGTATCGCATCGATGTCATCCGCCTGGGCGACGGTTGCGAGCTGCGTGATGTGGAAGCCGCCGTGTTTCCCGGCCGCACGCGACACATTCTGGGGCTCAGCGGGCTGCGCAAGGCCGGCAACTTCACCTTCTCTTTCGAGCCGCCGCAGCTGACGCTGTCTCGCTGCCTGCCCGTCACCCGGCCATCGTCAGACGACCAGTTGGCAGCGGCGCAGAACTAGCCAAACACCCCCAGCTGAAACAGCAGCAGTCCTACCGCCGTCAGCGCGGAACCGATCATGACCACAACGATAAGAATGGCGAAAAAGGGACGCATCAATCGGGCTCCGTGATCTGTAATGCGGCGTTGCAGGCCGGGCAATAGATCCACTTGGGAATTTCGTCCCTGGCTTCCAGCTTGATGGTGGCCTCCTCTCCGCACACCGGGCACTTGCCCTCGGCGCGCTCTCGCGCCCATTCACTACGATAGACCATCACCGCCACCACCGGCCCGGCAATGAGAAACCCCGGTACCAGCACGAAGTGGGCGAGGGGAATGAACAGCGATACCCCCGCCAGCACCCACAACAATGCCAGCCACAGCAATGCCCGCTGAATGCGCTCGCCCGCACTGTGGACGGTGGTGAACAAGCTGCCATCGGCAGTCTCGCCATCGCTGTTCCTGAACCGGACCGGGGTGATTTCGCTGCCGGGCATATTACCTGACCGTTTTATTTGGTTGTGTCCCGATTCTGACACCCGCAACGAATCGAAATCAACCGATGCTTGGGTTACGCTTGCCGGATCGATCCAACACGAAAGTGCAACCATGCCCCGATTCCTCAAGATCACCCTTTATACCCTCGGCGCCGCGGCGCTGCTCGTCATCCTCACCCTGGCCGGCATTTTGCTGTTCGTCGACCCCAATGACTACAAGGACGACATCACCAGCGCGGTGCACGACACCACCGGCCGCGAGCTGAGCATCGACGGCGACCTCAGCTTGTCCGTGTTCCCCTGGCTGGGTGTCTCCCTGGGCCACACGGTGCTTGGCAACGCACCCGGCTTCGGCGACCAGCCCATGGCCAGTGTCGATGCCGTGGACATCAAGATCAAGCTGCTGCCGCTGCTGGAAAGGCAAGTGGAAATGAAGACCGTGCTGCTGCACGGCCTGCGCCTCAACTTGGCGCGCAAGGCGGACGGGCGCAGCAACTGGGACGATCTCGCCGGCCAGCCCGCGGCGGCCGCCGAACCCTCCGGCGAAAAGGCCCCGCCGGCGGACGAGGCCGGCCCGCCGCTGCTGGCGGCGCTGGCCATCGGCGGTATCGAGCTGCGCGATGCGCGCATCGTCTGGGACGACCGGCAGGGCGGCCAGCACATCACCATCGACAACCTGCAGCTGCAGACCGGCGCCCTGACCCTGGGCGAGCCCGTGGACATCAATCTCTCTCTGGACCTGGCGACCAATGAGCCCGCATTGCGCAACCACATCGAATTCTCCACCCGCCTCGGCATCGACGAGACCCTGCAACGGCTCAGTCTCAGCGGCCTGCAGCTGGCCATCGACAGCCAGGGCGAGAGCCTGCCGGTGAGCCCGCTGGAACTGCGCCTCGGCGCCGAGGTGGCGGCCGATCTCGCCACGCAACAAGCCACCATTTCCGATCTGCGCATCGACGTCCTCGGCACGGCATTGCGTGGTGACGTGCGCCTCGAACAGTGGCAGAACGGCGACGCCCGCATCCGCATCGACGTCAACGACCCGCAGGCCCTCGCCAGCCTGCTGCCGCCCGACCTCTCCAGCCAGCTGCTGAGTGAGTCCTCACTGACCACCGAGGCGGTGTGGAATCTCGACCGGCAGACCGCGACGGTCAAAAGCCTGCAGCTCAAGGCCGCCGGCCTGCAGATCGACAGCAACATCGACGCCACGCGGATCATCGACGCCCCGCAGGCCAGCGGCCGCTTGAGCGTGGCGGAATTCTCCCCCCGCCAGCTGGCCGCCCGCGCCAATATCGCGCTGCCGAAGACCAGCGACCCGCAGGTGCTCAATACGGCCAGCCTGTCGCTGGACTTCAACGGCTCGCTGGACGCCATCGAACTGCAAGGGCTCAAACTGAGCGCCGACGATACACAACTCACCGGCAACGCCGCGGTGCGCGACTTCGCGCAGCCCGCCATCCGCTTCGACCTCGCCGTCGACGCCATCGACGTGGACCGCTACCTGCCGCCGCAGCCCGACACGCCCCCCGCGCCGGCGCCCGCCGGCGCCGCGGTCGAGGCCGCCGGCCTGCCGCTGGAGCCGCTGCGCGCGCTGGACGTGGACGGCCGCCTCAGCATCGGCAAGCTCAAGGCCGCCAATGCGCGCCTGGCCGACATCCTGCTGGTCACCAAGGCCAAGGACGGCCAGCTGCGCCTGCACC
>DRQN01000177.1 GCA_011371455.1 Gammaproteobacteria bacterium | reverse complement strand
TATACCGCAAGCACCGCGCCCTGCGCCTGACAGGCGCGCGTCGAGCTGATACCGTTGCGGCATGTTAGATTACTACACCAAAAAGATACTCAACGCGCGCGTCTACGAGGTCGCCGAAGAGACCCCGCTGGAGCTGGCCGAGACCCTTTCCCTGCGCCTCGACAACCGCCTGTGGCTGAAGCGGGAGGACCTGCAGCCGGTGTTCTCCTTCAAGCTGCGCGGCGCCTACAACAAGATCGCCCGGCTCAGCGCGGAACAGCAACAGAAGGGCGTCATCGCCGCCTCCGCCGGCAACCACGCCCAGGGCGTGGCGCTGGCGGCCCGCGAACTGGGCCTGAAGGCGCTGATCGTGATGCCCAAGACCACCCCGGACATCAAGGTGCAGGCGGTGCAGCGCCTGGGCGCCGAGGTGGTACTGCACGGCAACGCCTACGACGATGCCTGCGAGCACGCCGGCGAGCTGGTGGCCAAGCGCGGCATGACCTACATCCCCCCCTACGACGACCCGGACGTGATCGCCGGCCAGGGCACCGTGGCCATGGAGATCCTGCGTCAGCACGGTGGCGGCATCCACGCCATCTTCGTGCCCGTCGGCGGCGGCGGGCTGATCGCCGGCATGGCCGCCTACGTCAAGGCCCTGCGGCCCGAAACGAAGATCATCGGCGTGGAGCCGGACGATGCCCCCTGCCTGTACGAGGCGCTGAAGGCCGGCGAACGGGTGGTGCTGGGCCAGGTGGGCATCTTCGCCGACGGCGTGGCGGTGCGCCAGGTGGGCGAGGAGCCCTTCCGCATCGCCCGCGAGACGGTGGACGAGGTGATCCTGGTCAGCACCGACGAGATCTGCGCGGCCATCAAGGACATCTTCGACGACACCCGCTCCATCGCCGAGCCGGCCGGCGCGCTGGCGGTGGCGGGGGCAAAGAAATATGTCGCGCGCGAAAATATCCGCGGCCAGGAGCTGATCGCCATCGACTCCGGCGCCAACATGAACTTCGACCGCCTGCGCCACGTCGCCGAGCGCGCCGAGCTGGGCGAGCGCCGCGAGGCCCTGCTCTCCGTGACCATCCCGGAGCGCCCCGGCAGCTTCCGCGCCTTCTGCGAGATGATCGGCCTGCGCGGCATCACCGAATTCAACTACCGTTACGCCGATCCCGGCCAGGCGCATATCTTCGTCGGCGTGCAGATGCACGGCGGCGAGGCGGAGAAGGACGCCCTGATCCGCGAGCTGAGCGAGGCCGACTACCCGGTGCTGGATCTCACCGACAACGAGATGGCCAAGCTGCACATTCGCCACCTGGTCGGCGGCCATAGCCCGGGCGCCAACAACGAGCGCCTGTTCCGCTTCCAGTTCCCGGAACGCCCCGGCGCCCTGCTGCGCTTCCTGCAACACATCGGCGGGCGCTGGAACATCAGCCTGTTCCACTACCGCAACCACGGCGCCGCCTACGGGCGCATCCTCTGCGGCATCCAGGTGCCGCCGGAAGACGGCGACGATTTCCAATTATTCCTCGACAACCTGGGCTACGAGCACTGGGAGGAGACGGACAATCCCGCCTACCGCCTGTTTCTCGGCTGACGGCCGCCTGGACAATCCCTGGGAAAAGTCGCGCATCCCTTCGCGGCCTGACAGATTCATCCCTGCCGCTCGCCGGTGGAACGCCGTCCCGGCAGGTATTCCACCGACGGCTCGCGGCGCACCGGCTGCGGATACAGTGCCATCAGCTGCAGGAATTCATCGGGAATCCCGGTGTTGACATTGAGACCCATCTCGCGCGCCTTCTGCGGCGTGATGGGATAGTCATGGGTCCACTGGCCGCTGCTCAACGCCGTGGCCAGTGCGTCGGCCTGCTCCGCCGACATCTTGTCCTCCAACAGTTCCACCACCGCCTCGTGCACCTGCTTGATCGCCTTTTGCGCCATGTCGGCCATCATCAGGGTCTGGTCATCGATTTTCTCCAGCGGCTTTTTCTCCAGCACGCTGAGGATAGAGGCGGCCGCCTGCTGGCCCATCTGCGGATCCACCGGCCCCAGCACGGCGTTCTCGCTGATGATGATCTCGTCGGCGGCGAGGGCGATGAGGGTGCCGCCGGACATGGCATAGTGCGGCACGATGACCCGCACCGGAGCGCGGTGGCGCTTGATGGCGCGGGCGATCTGCAGTGCCGCCAGCACCAGCCCGCCGGGGGTGTGCGCCACCAGGTCGATGGGCACATCCGGGTCGGTGAGCTGGATGGCGCGGATCACCTCCTCGGAGTCGTGCACGTCGATGTAGCGCAGCAGCGGGAAGCCGAGCAGGCTCATGGTCTCCTGGCGGTGCACCAGCATGATCACGCGGCTCTTGCGTTCATGCTCGATGCGCGTGATGAGGCGGGTACGGCTGGCCTCCAGCATGCGCTGGCGCAGCACCGGCTGCAGGGCGCTGAGTATGAAGAACAGCCAGAAGAGCGAGAGCATGTCCATGGTTTTTTCCTCCCGGATCAAATTATCGTGTCAGTCTTAAACCTGAATCCGTGGATTCATGACGGCGAATTACTCAACTCATCGATCCGTCTCGCTATATGAAAAATCTCGGCAATAATCCCCGCTATGTCCCTCGATCTTTCATTACGCGAGACGAATCAGGCAGTTGCGTACTTCATCCGCCCTGAACCCACGGATTCCGGTTACAGCCGTCGGTTCCAGGCACTGCGGTAGTCGATCTCGTCCTTGAAGATATGCCGCGCCCGCTCGGGCGAGAAAAACAGGCGATGCAACACCACCCCGGCGACAAAACCGCCCACATGCGCCCACCAGGCCACGCCACCCACTTCGGCCGATTGAAACAGGGCGCTGGTGCCAGAAAGAAACTGCATCAAAAACCAGAAGGCGAGAAACAGCGCCGCCGGCAGGGCGAAGATGAACGGATAGAAGAAGATGGGGATCATCGCCACCACCTGGGCGCGGGGATACATGACGAAATAGGCCCCCAGCACCCCGGCAACGGCCCCCGAGGCGCCCACCGTGGGCAAGGTGGAATCCGGGTTGACGAACACATGCACCAGCGCCGCGACCAGGCCGCAGGCGAGGTAGAACAGCAGGAAGCGGAGGCTGCCCATACGGTCTTCGACATTGTCGCCGAACAGCCACAGGAACCACATGTTGCCGATGATGTGCATCCAGCCGCCGTGCAGAAACATGCTGGTAATGAAGGGCCAGTAGTCACCAACGGGAAAACCCACCATCTGCGCCCACTCGGGGTGGGTGTAACGCGCCGGCACCAGGCCGAACAGATAGAAGAAGCCCTGGATCTCCCGCTCCGACAGCCCCAGCTCGAAGACGAACACGAGAGAGCAGCTGAAGACCAGAAACCACACCGCCAGTGACGGAAAGCGCGTGGGGATGGAGTCGTGCAGAGGGAACAATGACCGGCCCTTTAATTTGTCTCTGAATCCGTGGGTTCAGGTTGTCTTCTCGCCAGATATGGCAACCCGGCAAAGAAAAGTCAACACCCCTCCCCCAGGCACGCGGGGCAAACTCAATCCCGCTGCTGGCGGGAGCCAGTCAAAAACTTTCTCTCTATGACGCCGGCTTCCTCACGCAAGGCCTCCAAATCATTGATTAGCAACTGGTTACGCTTTTTGTCGAGCACACCTTCCTGCTTCCAGTGTTGCAACTGCTTGTTGACGACCTGACGCACCGAACCAACCATGCGGGCAAGCACTTCATCGGACAACCCACTGATCAAGTGAAAGCGGTGCTCCTGGTCCTTGGCACCGGTATAGCTCTTGATCTTGCCAATGTGTTTGAGAATCAGGCGGCTCAACCGGGTGGTGATGTTGTGCAAAGCGAGACTGGTTGCCAGATCCTCCTGTTCACGCATCTTCGCCGCCAGATAAGGCAGAAACTGCCGGTTCAACTCGCTGTATTTCCATAACCAGCTACGCACCACTTCGATCGGCGCATGGATCAACTTCAGGGGAGACAGCGGACTGACGATCAGCTCATGGGGCTTGCCGTCAAGCAGAGTGATGACGTCGAAACTGTCACCTGGCTTCAGCAGGTCCAATGTCAGTTCACGGCCATTCTCCGGATTATGGCGCTTCAATTCGAGCTGCCCGTCGATGAGGATGTAAAAACGAGTCATCAACTGCTCGGGATCGAACAGCTTTCCCTTAGGCCACTCCTCGGCGCGAAAGTACCGCGTCATTTCCTCGAGCAAGTCAGTAGGGAGCGCAGAAAACAACCGCGACTGCTGCACCAGCATCGGACTGGCATGAAGGGCCCGGGTTGTATCCATCATGGAATTCGCCAACGTGATAAACCCGCCGACTCTAACAGAATACAAATTCCCACGGAAAAAATTTCTGTCTGCCCAACACGCAAAATCACTTTCGCCGTGTCGGTTTTGTCACCCTGGTGACAGACCTGTGAATGCAACTACCCGCATGCTGCTCGCCTCAGAAGCCAAATTTGCAGTCGACCAATCATCCAGCCATTCATTACAGTGAGAACGAAAATGACCATGAAAAAGAAACTGACAACCCCTCTTATCGCTGCCTGCCTGCTGGCCTCGGTATCGTCCTGGGCAGCAGACGAGACACCGGTGCTCAACCAGGCACAGCAAGCTTCTTCCGACAAGGCCATCGCCAGGCAGGAAAGCGCCATGTTGCAGGTCGTCAATGAAAACGTCGTTGCCGGCTTTGCCAAGGTGCAGGAAGCAATGCAGCTGCTGGATCAGGAGAACAAGCAGAAAGAAGCAATTGCCGCACTGGAAACGGCCAGCGCCAAATTCGACATCGCAATACTCGCCAAACCGGATCTGAACCTGATCCCCATCGATGTCCACATGGAGGTTGCCGAATTGCTCACCACTCCCGAACTGATTCGGAAGGCAACCGACGAGGCCATCGACCTGCTCAAGGACAGCAAGCTGCGCCAGGCCCGGAAACTCCTGCTGCCCATGCGTGATGAAATGGTCACGGAAACCGTATTGCTGCCCATGGGAACTTACCCTGACGCCATCAAGCTGGCCACCGCCAAGTTGATAAAGGGGGAAAAAGAGGAGGCCTCGCGCATTCTGGACGAAGCCTTTTCCAGCTTTGTCGTCGCACGCTCGATCCTGCCGCTGTCCCTGCTGAGAGCCGAGGCATTTCTCGATGACGCCGCCCTTCTCGACAAGGAAAAGGAAAAGAATAAGGCCCGTGAATTGGTCGAAGCCGCAGGCACGCAGCTACAAGTTGCCGTACTGCTCGGCTATGCTGACAAGAAATCCGCGGCTTATGAAAATCTGCAGCGCCAGATAGAAGCCTTGCGCAAGGAGATCGACGGTGAAAATGCGGTAGAAAAACTCTACGACGAGCTAAAGCAGGGCCTGCGCAAGCTCATTGGCGAAGAATCCCGGCAGGAGGCCGTGGAGGGCAGTTCCTCCTGAGAATCACCGGAACACGGGGGCTGGCTGTCGAAGAATGATTCTTCGACGGCCAGCGTGCCCTACAGCCATTTCCACTGCTCTTTCAACCTGAATCCACGGATTCAGGACAGCGACTCCAGGCCGAGGATAAAATCCCACTCCGCCGCGGCGACCGGCATCACCGACAGGCGGTTGCCCTTGCGCACCAGCGGCATGTCCGCCAGTTGCGGGTGCTCCTTCAGCTCCTGCAGGGTAATGACGCGTTTGAGGCGGCGCTTGAATTTCAGATCCACCATGTACCAGCGGGGCCTGTCCGGGTCGGACTTGGGGTCGTAGTACCTGGCCTCGGGATCGAAGGCGGTATGGTCGGGGTAACCCTCGCGCACCACCTCGGCGATGCCGACGATGCCCGGCACCTTGCAGTTGGAGTGATAGAAAAAGACCTGGTCACCCACCTTCATCTGGTCGCGCATCATGTTGCGCGCCTGGTAGTTGCGCACACCGTCCCAGGGCTCCTGGGCCACGGCCTCGAGATCATCGATTGAAAAGGCGTCGGGCTCGGACTTCATCAGCCAGTAATTCACGGGTTCTCCAATGCCGGCAAGCCGGCCGTGTGGGGCATGGTGGTCTCGGCGCAGGGCCAAGCAGAACGGATTCTGCACACTTTGTGACCACTTTCACAGTGTTTGACTCGGTTTTTCCGGAGGATAAAAACTGCCTGGGCTAAGCTTAGTCACTACAGACCGGGGCATGTGCGCCGCAAAATACGGGCATAGCGAAAGCTGGCCCCGGGGATAACCGCAAAATATCAGGAAACAGGCAACCGGCTTTTACTGAGAGGGCTAGGGGAATCCTCCAAAATCAATAACTTATGACAACACTACACTGACAGAGCGAAACTAACCTGTCTATAATGCGGACCCTGTCCAAAAACCCTGGACATAGGCAGACAAATACATCAAGGAAATGGACATGCGTGACTCACGACAATCAGCGAACACCGCCCAAACCGCGCTCGGCGCCGCACTGACGGTCTTCCTCGCCTTGGGACTGGCCACCGAGGCCGGCGCCGGCACCCGCGATCAGGCCAAGCGCATCCATGACCGCCTGGTAGGCACACCACCCAGCATCGCCTGCCTGGACCAGCTACAGGCCCGCCTGGAGAGCGAGGGCGCCAAGGCCGCCGCGCTGGACGCCATTGACAACACCGGCAGCGGCGACGCCTGCACCGACCCCTCCTTCTACAACGTCACGCTGAAAAACTTCATCACCCCGTGGACCAACGAGGAGCAGACCGTTTTCGCGCCCCTCAACGACTACACCGCCACGGTCATCGGCATCATTCGTGACGAACGCGACTTCCGCCAGATTCTCTGGGAGGACGTGCTCTACATCGGCAACGGCGTCTCCCCCGCCTATGCCAACGACAGCAACGCCCACTACGAGACCATCGAGGACCAGGGCCTGAACCTGGCCGACCCGGCGGTGCTGGTCGCCACCACCCAGTCCGCCGTCACCGGCCTGCCGGCCGAGGCCACCGCCGGCATCATCACCACCCGCGGCGCGGCACGCTCCTTCTTCATCGACGGCACCAATCGCGCCATGTTCCGCTTCACCCTGCTCAACCACCTGTGCACCGACCTGGAGCAGATCAAGGATCCCACCCGCACCCACGACCGCATCCCCCAGGACGTGGCGCGCAGCCCCGGCGGTGACTCGCGCATCTTCATGAATGCCTGCGTCGGCTGCCATGCCGGCATGGACCCCCTGCGCCAGTCCATGGCCTACTACGATTTCGAATACAGCGGTGATGCAGACAGCGGTCGGTTGGTCTACAACACGGCGGCCGTCGAGACGGACAACGAAGGCAACCCCACCCGCGTACAAAGAAAATACCTCATCAACGCCAACAACTTCGAATTCGGTTACGTGGTGCCCGACGACCAGTGGGAAAACTACTGGCGCGCCGGCCCCAACAGCGCGCTGGGCTGGGATCCCAGCCTGCCCGGCAAGGGCGCCGGCGCCAAGTCCTTCGGCATGGAGTTCGCCTACAGCGAGGCTTTCGCCCGCTGCCAGGTGGAAAAGGTCTTCAAGGCCGTGTGTTTCCGTCCCCCCGTGGATGCCAGCGACCGCAGCCAGATCGACGGCATGATCACCACCTTCAAGAGCAGCAGTTACAACCTGAAGCAGGTCTTCGCGGAAAGCGCCGACTACTGCAAGGGCGACTAGCGGGCGAACGACGGCATCGTGGACTGCCTTCGGCACGGCAACGGCAGCCACAAAGAACAATGACGGCACTACGGAGAGTCGAAATGAATTTTTCCAGCAACAAACACATCCTGCGCGGTTTCCTTGCCCTGGCGGCAGCCCTGCTGCTCAGCGCCTGCGACATGGTGCCCACCGAGCTGAACACCAGTCTGCCGGATGACCGCACGGTGGATTACAGCGGTCCCGACTGCGGCATCGGCACCGCCGATCCGGCCGATGCCTGCGCCTACAAGGTCAGTTTCTGGAGTCCCATGGTCGCGGGCTCTTACAGCTGCGACAACTGCCACGACGGCAGCAACAAGTCCCCGCACTTCCTCGACCAGGCCAACGTCAACCGCGCCTATGCCGAAACCCTCACGATCATCGACCGCAACGCCCCCGCGAATTCCCGCCTGATCGACAAGATCAAGAGCGGGCACAACTGCGGCAGCAGCGGTGAGTGCACCGCCATGGCCACCGTCGTCACCGGTTACATCGACGCCTGGGTCAACGGCACCGGCGGCGGAAGTGGCGGGGGCGGGGGTGGCGGCAACGCCATCGTCCTCGAGGCCCCGGTGCAGAAGGACGCCGGCGCCAGCAAGAGCCTGCCCGATGCGACCGCCGAGCCGTCGGTGCTGACCAACTTCGGCGCCACCGTGCACCCGCTGCTGGTGGCCAACTGCGCCGACTGCCATGTCGAGTCCGCCGCCATTCCGCAATCGCCGTTCTTCTCCGAGAGCGACGTCGCCGCCGCCTACGAGGCCATCAAGACCAGCCAGAAGATGGATCTCGACACTCCCGCCAACTCGCGCCTGGTGGTGCGGCTGGACCAGGAATTCCACAACTGCTGGGATCCCAACGGCACCGGCAGCGCCGACTGTGCCGCTTCCGCCGCGGCCATGGAACAGGCCATCACCGCCTTTGCCGGCACCATCGCCACCAGCGCCGTGGACAGCAACTGGGTCATCAGCAAGGCCCTGGGGCTGAAGGAAGGCCTGGTCGCCAGCGGCGGCGCGCGTGACGATTCCAGCACCATCGCCCTGTATGAATTCAAGGCCGGCAGCGGCGACGTCATTTCCGACACCAGCGGCGTCGCGCCCGCCCTCAACCTGCGCCTGGAAGGCAGCGAAGGCATCGACTACAAGTGGGTCGGCGGCTGGGGTATCGAGTTCCTCGGCGGCCACGCCCGCGCCAACACCAGCGATGGCCAAAAGTTGCGCGACCGCATCGTCGCCAGCGGCCAATATTCCATCGAGGCCTGGGTAGTGCCCGGCAACGTCAGCCAGGGCACCGCTGGCGATCCCGCACGCATCATCACCTACTCGGTGGGCGCGGATCGCCGCAACTTCACCCTCGGCCAGGCCGAGTACCGTTACGAATTCATGCAGCGCAGCAGCACCACCAACGCCAATGGCGAGCCGTCACTGATCACCAATGCCGACGACGAAGACCTGCAGGCCGCCCAACAACACGTGGTGGTCACCTTCGATCCCGTCAACGGCCGCCGTATCTATGTCAACGGCGTGGACACCGGGGATGCCGACACCAGCACCCCCGGCAGCCTGGCCAACTGGGACGACAGCTACGCCCTGGTGTTCGGCAGCGAGTCCGGCGGTGCCGACGCCTGGCAGGGCAAGCTGCGCCTGGTGGCCATTCACGACCGCGCCATGAGCGAGGCACAGATCCGGCAGAACTTCGAGGCCGGCGTAGGTGAAAAATTCCTCCTCCTGTTCAACGTCAGCGATCAGCTGTTCGACCCGCCGCCGGCGCCGGAACAGGGCACCTACGTGATGATGGAAGTCAGCCAGTACGACAGCTACAGCTACCTGTTCTACAAGCCCACCCTGGTCAGCCTGGACCCCGCGTTCACGCCCGGCAACATCGTCGTCAAGGGCCTGCGCCTCGGCCTCAACGGCAAGGAACCTGCCGTCGGTCAGGCCTTCCGCAACATCGACACCACGGTCACCAGCAACATCTACACCAATGGTGGCGAAGTACTGTCCGAGTTGGGCACCATCATCGCCCTGGAGAAGGGCGCCGAAGCCGATGAGTTCTTCCTCACCTTCGAGCAACTGGGCAGCAAGACCGATGTGCGCGTCGATATGGTCTGCGGCGTCAATGCCACCTGCACCCCCACCGCCGTCGATGGCAGCGCGGTGCCGGATATCGGCCTGCGCACCTTCGAGGAGATCAACGCCAGCATGGCCGCCATCACCGGCGTGGACATGAATGCCCCCGGCAACGAATCGGTGAAGAGCACCTATCTCACCGTCAAGCAGCAGCTGCCGACCCTGGAAGACATCGCCGGCTTCCTGCCCGCGCACCAGATGGCCATTGCCCAGCTGGCGATCCAGTACTGCAACGGCCTGGTGGAAGACCCGGCCCTGCGCAGTGCCTTCTATGGCGACTTCGACTTCACCGCCGACGTGGCCACCGCCTACGGCAGCGGCGACTCGGCACAGAAGCAGCAGATGCTGGACGCCCTCTACGACAACATGATCGGCCTGCCCGACGCCGCCAACAACGTGCTCAGCGGCGTGCCGGCGCGCGCCGACCTCAAGGCCGAACTGTTCGGCCCGGCGGCCAGCAACCCCAACAACCTGTTCGACCGACTGGCCGCGCCCGCCAATGGCACCGACGCCATCCGCACCCGCGCCATCGCCAAGGCCCTCTGCACCGCCACCCTGGGCAGTGCGGCGATGCTCATCCAATAACCGCGGCAAGGACACCTTCGAGGACAACACCATGGCTAAACGACGTCAACCGCTCCACCCCGACGCCCCGCTGTACCACACCGATCACCCGCGCCCGGTGACCCGCCGCGACTTCCTGCGCCAGGGCTTCATCTCCGGCACCGGCATGGTCGCCGGCGGCGCCCTGCTCAGCCTGCTGGGCAATCCACGCCTGGCGCAGGCGGCACTGTCCGGCGATCTGCAGACCCTGGCCGCCGACGCCGGCTGCCCGCTGGACGGCCTCGGCGCCGGCGGCAAGATCCCCTTCATCTGCTTCGACCTCGCCGGCGGCGCCAGCATGACCGGCTCCAACGTCCTGGTGGGTGGCCGCGGCGGCTACATGGACGACCCCGTCAGCGTCGCCGGCTACAGCAAGATGGGCGTCCCCGGTGACATGGTGCCCGGCGGTGTGGAGACCAACCCCTACATCCACGAGAGCGGCCCCAACGCCGGCACCCAGACCAGCAACGGCGACTGGACCGACACCTCGCTGGGCCTGCCCTTCCACTCCGACAGCGGCTACCTGCGCGGCATCCTCAGCAAGCTCGCCAAGGCCAATGCCGACAAGGTCAACGGCGCCATCATCCCGGCGCGCTCCGACAACGACACCGCCAACAACCCGCACAACCCCATGTACGGCATCGCCCGCATCGGCGCCGACGGCGACATCGTGCGCCTGATCGGCTCGCGCAGCTCCGAGTCCGGCGGCAACTCCATCGCGCCGACCATGCTCATCAACCCCGAATGGCGCCCCACCAAGGTGGACCGCCCCTCGGACGTCACCGGCCTGGTGGACACCGGCGACCTCACCTCGGTGCTCAGCGATCCCGCCGACGTGCGCGCGGTCATGGAGTCCGTGACACGCATCAGCAACCAGAAGATCAGCCTCGCCGACACCCTGCTGGCCAGCGACAATGAACGCATCCGCAACCTGGTGCGCTGCGGCTACCTCAAGTCAGCCGATATCGCCGACCGCTTCGTCGGCGTCAACATCGACCCGGCGCAGGACGCCGACATCGTCGGCCCCGGCGGCATCTTCAGCGAGGCGGAATTCAACAGCAGCAGCGAATTCCGCAAGACCGCCTCGGTAATGAAGATGGTCATCGACGGCAACGCCGGCGCCGGCACCATCCAGATGGGCGGCTACGACTACCACACCGGCGAGCGCGGCGTGGGCGAGATCCGCGACCTGCGGGCCGGCATCTGCATGGGCGCCTGCCTGGAATACGCCGCCCGGCGCGGCACGCCGCTGATGATCTATGTCTTCAGCGACGGCTCCCTGGCCAGCAACGGCACCCTCGACAACTCCGAAAACGGCCGCGGCAAGGGCGTATGGACCGGCGACAACTCCTCCACCGCCGCCTCCTTCTTCCTGGTCTTCAATCCCGGTGGCCGACCCGTGCCGCGCGTCGTCGACGGCAACGGCGGCAATGGCGTACAGATCGGCTGGTACCGCGCCGACGCCTCGGTGGAGACCGCCGCCACCCCCGCCGCCAACAACGTCAACCTGCTGGTGCAGACGGTGCTGCTGAACTACCTGGCGCTGCACGACGAAGTCGGCCGTTACGACAGCCTGTTCCCCGGCATGAGCCTGGGCAACGCGGCCATGGTCGACAGCCTCACCGCCTTCCAGCCCATCGTCTGACACCCCGCGGGCCACGCCAGCTGCACGGCCCGCGGAATTTCACTTGGAATTTTATGGAAATGCCGTAGAATCTGCCGGGACATCGCCGAAACACACGGACGCGGAAAACGCCTCGGCACCCACATCACCACGACACGCCGGAAGACACACGCGCCATGCAAACACCATGCGGATGAAGAAAAAACCCGACCTGTTGGCCGTACTGATCATCGTCGTCGGTCTCGGCGTCATCGCCACCACCCTGGCGCAGGGCATGCTGGCCCCGGCAGACACCGGCACACACCTGGCCAGCAACCAAACCAATACTCCCCCCGGCGACAAAACCCTCCCGCCGGCCAGCAAACACGCCACCGTGCGATAACCGCCTTAAAACCCTACTTTTATCGCCTTTACCACCTTCCAATGGCCCGGATCCGGGCCGGATTTCGCACGGCCACGGCAATTGCACGCCAATAAAAAAACAACAATGATTCACCACAGAGAACACAGAGAAGTTCGATGTGGAGTGGTTCATTGATGAGAGAAACGAGAAGTGGCCTTTGGCCTTCCGTCACTGCTCATCCTCTCCATGCCATATTCTCATGTTTTCCTCTGTGTGCTCCGTGTCTCTGTGGTGAATCATTTTTATCCATTGGCGTCTATTGGCATGCCTTTGCGGGACACCAACAAGCGCGGCCCGCAGGCAGCGCCGCGATCACCATTCGGGTAAACTCCGGGCTTCAACCTGAATCCTTGGGCTCATAACGGCAAATTACACAACTCATTGATCCGTCTCGCTATATGAAAAATCTCGGCAATAGTCCCCGCTATTCCCTCGATTTTTCATTACACGATACGCATCAAGCAGTTGCATACTTCATCCGCCCTGAACCCAAGGATTCAGGTTTAACAGTGGCCACGCCATGCTGACGATCCTCGACCATCTGCCCGACGGCCTGCTCGATTGCGAAGCCCGCGACCTGCACCGCATCCTGCCCGGGCCCACCCTGGTGCACCTGCCCGGCACCCGTCCCGAGCCGCTGTTCGTCTCGGTGCTGCTGCACGGCAACGAGACCACCGGCCTGGCCGCCATCCAGGGGCTGCTGCACAAATATAACGGCCACAAGCTGCCGCGCACGCTGTCGATTTTCTTTGGCAACGTCAGCGCCGCCGCGCAGGGCCGGCGCCACCTCGACGGCCAGCCGGACTACAACCGCATCTGGCCCGCCAGCGGCGACAACGGCGCCGACGAACTGCCCGAACGGCGCATGATGCGCCAGGTGGTCGACGAGATGCGCACCCGCCAGGTGTTCGCCAGCATCGACATCCACAACAACACCGGCCTCAATCCCCACTACGGCTGCATCAACCGCCTCGAACCGCGCTTCTTCCACCTGGCGACACTGTTCT
>DRQN01000176.1 GCA_011371455.1 Gammaproteobacteria bacterium | reverse complement strand
GCGGCCGCCGCGCAGGGCGTGGGCTACTTCCTCTGCGTCTCCATCGACCTGGAGCATTACCCGAACCTGCTGGCGATGGCCAAAAAGGACCCGCGCATCGCCGTCTCCGTCGGCGTGCATCCCAATGAGCAGGAAGGGCGGGACCCCACTGCCGACGAACTCATCGACCTGGCCGCCGAACCGCAAGTGGTGGCCATCGGTGAAACCGGGCTGGACTATTTCCGCTGTGAGGAAGGCGAAGAGGGCGGCCTGGAATGGCAGCGCGAACGCTTCCGCCAACACATTGCGGCGGCGAAAATCACCGGCAAACCCCTCATCATCCACATGCGTGACGCCACCGAAGATACCCTGCGCATCCTGCACGAAGAGAGTGCCGACGAGGTGGGCGGCGTGATGCACTGCTTCGTCGAGGACTGGGCCGTGGCCAAATGCGCCCTCGACCTCAACTTCGACATCTCCTTCTCCGGCATCGTCACCTTCAACTCCGCCAGGGCGCTCAAGGACGTGGCGCGGAAGATGCCCGCCGAGCGCATGCTGGTGGAGACCGACGCCCCCTACCTCGCCCCCGTTCCCCATCGCGGCAAATCCAACTACCCCGCCTACGTGCGCCACGTCGCCGAATGCATCGCCGAGCTGCGTAACACCAAGTGGGAGGCCATCGCCGAACAGACCACGGAAAACTACTTTCGTCGCTTCCCAGCCATCATTGCAAGAAAGGCCACTCGGCAGGAACGTAAGTTTTACAAAGGTGATGCATCATGAAAAAAGAATATGATCTTTCCAAAATGAAGTCTCGTAAAAACCCTTATGCCTCAAAGCTGAAAAAACCGGTCACAATGCGGCTTAGTGAAGATGTCATCGAATACTTCAAGGGGATGGCCGAAGAGCCGGGGGTTCCGTATCAGAGCCTGATCAACCAGTATCTTCGTGATTGTGTGGTGCAGCACCGTAAGGTTGATATTTC
Organism: Gammaproteobacteria bacterium; assembly: GCA_011371455.1. Lineage (GTDB taxonomy): Bacteria > Pseudomonadota > Gammaproteobacteria > SZUA-152 > SZUA-152 > DRQN01. The sequence goes on along the minus strand of DRQN01000176.1, from coordinate 5,330 downwards.
CTGGCGAAGCTGATTGCCTGTAGATTCAGGATCGTAAGCGAGGAGCGAACTCCCTCCTCAACGATCGTGAACGTCGGGCAGCGCTGCGCTCAGTCCCGCCTATGCTTTTTCTTCGCTCAGGGTGACCGCCCGCAGGATCTTCTCTTGCGGGGTGTAATAGTGCGGCGAGAAGCGGATGCCGCCGCCGCGCTGGGCGCACATGACCCCATGCCCGGTGAGATGTTTGAACAGGCTTTCGTTGTCGCGTTCACGGTGGCGGAAGGTGACGATGCCGGCGTGCCGTCCGGGTGCGGGGTCGGTCAACAATGCCAGTGAGGGGCTGGCCTCGATGGCGTCCATGAGCAGGCGGGCGTTGGCCAAAACTTGTGTCTCAATGTTTTCCATGCCGTGCTCTTGCAGCAGCGCCAGGCTGGCCTCCAGGGCGTGGATGCCGAGCATGTTGGGACTGCCGCATTCGAAGCGGCGGGCGGTGTTGGCTGGTTGCCAGTCGCGGCGGTCGAAGTCGACGTAGGCATCGGTCATGTGCCAGCCGTACTGGTACAGTTTCAGTTTCTCACGCAGTTCCGCGCGGCAATAAAAGACGGCAAGCCCTTCCGGACCCAGCATCCATTTATGACCGTCGGCCATGACGAAATCGGCATGAACGGCCTGGGCATCGAATTGCACGGCGCCGAGGCTCTGGATGGCGTCGACACAGAACAGGATGCCGTGCCGCTGGCAGAATTCGCCGATGCGCCGCAGATCCAGTCGCAGGCCGCTGGCGTATTGCACGGAGCTGATGGCGATGAGGCGGGTGTGTTCGTCGACCTGGCTGAATAGTGCGTCTTCCGGCGTTTCTGTGTCGTGCAGGTCGGTCTGGCGCAGGCTGACGCCTTTTCGGCTCAGTGCTTCCCATACTACCCGGTTCGATGGGAATTCCTCGTTGCTGCTGACGACGTTGTCGCCGGTTTTCCAGTTCAGCCCGAAAGCCACCACGGACAGGGCTTCGGAGGTGTTTTTCAGCAGCGCGATGTCGTCGTCGGCGGGGGCGTTGATGAGCGCCCGCAGACGTTCGCGCAGACGTCGTTCGGTCGCCAGCCATTGCGGGTAGTGTTCTGAACCACGGGCGGCGTTGTTCCGGGCGAAGGCCTGCACGGCTTGCAGCGTGCATCGTGGCCAGGGGGCGACGGCGGCGTGGTTGAGGTAGAGGATGTCGTCGTCGAGCTGGAAGTCGCCGCCGAAGCGCTCGTGTCGGGTCGTGGTCATGGGGCGATGGTAGCAGGCCGGCCGCTGTGGGCGCATCTGTCGGGGGATGTGGCTTATACTGGCGCCACGGAATTTCCCCAGGGCCGGCCCCCGGGCCGGCCAGCGTTTCGTCGAGGGTCTCATGAGAACACGGTTGTTTTTTCTGTTGGGCGTTTTTCTTTTCCCGTTGCTGCCGGTCACGGTGCTTGCGGGCCTGCCGGAGACGGTGGCCCTGGTGCGCCCGGCGGTGGTGGGGGTGGGGACCATGCAGATGACCCGCCGTCCGCCGGCCAGGCTGCTGGGCACGGGATTCGTCATCGGCGACGGCACCCTGGTGGCCACCAACGCCCATGTGGTGCCGGAGGTGCTGGCGGTGGAGGATCAGGAGTACCTGGCCGTGTTCGTCGGGCGTGGCAAGTATCCGCAGCGGCGCCGCGCGCGGCAGGTGGCGATGGATCTGAAGTATGATCTGGCGATCCTGAAAATCGAGGGCGACCCGTTGCCGATGCTGCGGCTGGGTGATTCCGATCGTGTGCGTGAGGGTGAGTCCATCGCCTTTACCGGCTTTCCCATCGGTGCGGTGCTGGGGCTGTATCCGGTCACTCATCACGGGCTGGTGTCGGCCATTTCACCCATTGTGTTGCCGGCGTCGTCCGGGCGGCAGTTGACCGCGAAGATGATCCGGCGCATGCGCGATCCCTTCGATATCTTTCAGCTCGACGCTACTGCTTACCCCGGCAACAGTGGCAGTCCCCTCTATCTGCCGAAGACCGGCGAGGTGATCGGGGTGCTGAATATGGTGCTCATCAAGGAATCCAAGGAGTCGATACTGGAGAAACCCAGCGGGATTTCCTATGCGATTCCCGGCAAGTATTTGAAGGCGCTGTTGGAAACGCTCAAGGACGAGTGATCCCTGAATCTGCGGCTTCAGGGTGATTCAGGTGTGGCGGTGCAAGCCGTTGCCGGGTCAGCCCTGTCCCCGCTCCAGCAGTTTGCGCTCCCAATCCAGCGAGGTCTTGACGATGACGTCGAGGTCATCGTACCGCGGTGTCCAGTCCAGAGTCTGGTGGATGCGCTCGACGCCGGCCACCAGCGAGGGCGGATCGCCGGCGCGGCGGGGTTCTTCCACGATGTTGAGCGGCTTGCCGTTGACGCGCTGCACGGCGTCCAGCACTTCGCGCACGCTGTAGCCGTGCCCGTAGCCGCAGTTGAGGGTGGTGGACTCGCCGCCCCGGCGCAGGTAGTCGAGGGCCTGGAGATGGGCGCTGGCGAGATCCTCGACGTGGATGTAGTCGCGGATGCCGGTGCCGTCCGGGGTGGGGTAGTCGGTGCCGAAGATGCTTACCTTGTCGCGCTTGCCGACGGCGGCCTCGCAGGCCACCTTGATCAGCAAGGTGGCCTTTTCCGTGGACTGGCCGATACGTGTCTCGGGGTCTGAGCCAGCGACGTTGAAGTAACGCAGGGCCACGTAGCGCAGGTCGCTGGCGAAGGCCAGGTCGCGCAGCATCCATTCGGTCATCAGCTTGGAGGTGCCGTAGGGATTGATGGGCGCGGTGGGGGTGTCCTCGCGGGCCACGTCACCCTTGGGTATGCCGTACACCGCGGCGGTGGAGGAGAAGATGACGTGCTCGACCCCGGCTTCCTGGCAGCAGGCCAGCAGGCTGCGCGAGCTGCAGGTGTTGTTGCCGTAGTATTTCAGTGGATTGGAGACGGATTCCGGGACGATGGTATGGGCCGCGAAGTGCAGCACCGCGCCGATGTCATGGTCGCGCAGCAACTGGCTGACCAGGGCCTGATCACCGGTGTCGCCGACCACCAGATCGCCGTACAGGATGGCGTCTTCGAAGCCGGTGGAGAGGTTGTCGAGGATCACCACCCGTTCGCCGGCCTCGCCCAGCTGGCGGACCACATGGCTGCCGATGTAACCGGCGCCACCGGTGACCAGTACGGTCTTCCTGTCAGTCATGATGTTTGTCCCTGCGTTGTCGATATTGCGGCGAAGTCTAGAGGGGTGACATTCCCAGCGTCAAACGGTGGTTGAGCCGAGTGGTAATTTTCCCGCGTGTATTTCAGGTTGTATCTGAAGTATTTCCTTCAAAAAGCTGTGGTAGATGGTAAAATCGTCCGACCTGGGTTCGAGAACCTGTTTCCGCGGGGCAGGAGTCCGAAAACGTGGGAATCCAAAGGTAGAATTGATGAAAGGAATTTCGCATGTATGAATCATTCTACAATCTGAGCGCCAAGCCCTTCCGCCTGAGCCCCGACTCGGGCTTTTTCTACCCCAGCCGTGGCCACAAGCGGGCCCTGGCCTACTTGCGCTACGGGCTCAGCCAGGGAGAAGGCTTCGTGGTCATCACCGGTGATCCCGGCACCGGCAAGACCACCCTGGCACAGATTCTGTTGAAGGAAATGGACCAGCGGCATCTGGTCGTCGCCCACCTCACTACCACGCAGCTCGAAGCCGATGAAATGCTGCGCATGGTCTCCGCCTCCTTTGGCCTGCGCTACGAGGGCATGGACAAGGCTGGCCTGCTGAAGACTCTGGAGGCCTTCCTGCTGGCCCGGGCGCGGGAGCACAAGCGGGCACTGCTGGTGGTCGATGAGGCGCAAAACCTGCCCGCGCGCTCTCTCGAAGAGCTGCGCATGCTGTCCAATCTGCAAGTGGGTGGCAAGGCCTTGCTGCAAACCTTTCTGCTGGGGCAGCCCCAGTTCCGGCAGATGCTGGAACACCCGGACCTGGAGCAATTGCGTCAACGCGTGATCGCCAACTATCACCTCAGCGCCCTCGCTCCCGACGAATGCCGCAGCTATGTGGAAAGCCGCCTCAAGCAGGTTGGCTGGCAGAACGACCCCAGCTTTACCGAACAGGCCTTCGATACCATTTACGAGTACGCCGAGGGTATTCCGCGCCGCATCAACATGCTCTGCGACCGGCTGTTGCTGTTCAGCTTCCTGGAAGAACAGCATGAGGTGAACGACGCCATTCTTCACCAGGTGACCGATGAACTGGGCCAGGAGGTCTCCGGCCGTCCGCTGCCTGTTGAACGGCCGGTGGAAAGCCTGTTGCATGGCGGCCGGTCCGGTACGGGGACGGATGAAGAGACGCCCGATGCGGAAGCGGCGCCGTCGCAGAAAGTGGCTCCGGAGACGCCGGCAGAGCCTGTCGACCTGGATGCCTCCGAGGCAGATGCAGCGGCGGCCGATGAGGTTCATGACAACAGTGAAAAGCTGGCCGCCGCCCTGCAGCAAAAGGCCGAGGCGTCACAGCAGCCTGCCGGCACCATGAATGGAACGGCCACCAGTGAGACGGGGCCGGACTCCGAGGTGTTCGAATTGGCCAGCGCCGAACAGTCGCTGGTGGATTCGGCCCATGATACCGGCGGCGGTACCATGGCACCGGGGCCGGAAGAAGACGGCGCGCTGGATCGCGCCGTGCCCGACGATGGCTGGAACCGGGCGGTGCCGCAGGCCGATCTCGGTGAGTCCGAAGACGCGGCCGGCGGTATCGCCGCTCAGGCCGGATCGCCCGCATCGCATGAAAAGCCGGCTGATAGCGAGGACAAACCGGCCCAGCAGGATCGCTTTCGGGTCATTCCCGGGGGGCGCAGCGGCGAGGAGGAAAGCCGTCAGCCCGTGGTGCTGGCACCGCTGCCCGATGCTCCCGGCGACACGGAAGAGGTGACGACCCGCAAGATCCTGCGCCTGGTGCTGGCCTTTCATCGCTCGCCGCGCAGCTTCCCGGGCCTGGACGATCCCTCCCAGCCGCTGCCGCGCGGGGTGCGAAACATCCTGCAGCTGGCCGTCTCCGACGATGAGGTGTTGCGGGATCTGCGCCAGATCGCCGTGATGGGCATTTCCCCCGCCATGCTGCGCGCCGCGGTGCGCTTCTTCGTGCGGCGCGTGATGTTCGTGCCGGGGAGTGACGATTACCGGGTACTGGGCCTGCAGCAGGGCGCCTCGCTGACGGAAATCGAAATCAATTATGGCCTGTTGATGCGCCTTCTGCGTCACGACAACACGGACGTGGTCGACAGCGGCGTCAGCCGGATTGGCGCGGCCTACGAGCATCTGTGCCGGGGTGAGTCGCGGCCCGCCAGCGATAGCGG
>DRQN01000175.1 GCA_011371455.1 Gammaproteobacteria bacterium | reverse complement strand
TCTGTGCCTCTGTGGTGAATAGCTTTAGTTATCGCGGGCGAGGAACGCGCAATCACATCACGGGAATGCGCAGGGTCTGGCCGACGCGGAGGCGGTCGCCGGAGAGGTTGTTGGCGGTGCGCAGGTATTTCTGGCTGACGCGGTATTTCTGCGCAATCGCGCTGAGGGTGTCGCCGCGGCGGATCACGTATTTGCGTTCGCCGCTCACCTTCTGACCATCCGGCTTCAGGGCCAGCAGGGTGCCGGGCGGCGCATTGCGGCTGAAATAGCTGCGCACGCCGCGCAGCATGGCGCGGGCCAGTTTTTGCTGATAGTCGGGATCGCGCAGGTTACGCTCCTCGCGGCTGTTGGAGATGAAGCCGGTCTCCACCAGTACCGAGGGAATATCCGGCGACTTGAGCACCACGAAACCGGCCTGCTCCACGCGTGGCTTGTGCACCTTGGTGATGCGTTTCAATTCGCCCAGCATCAGGCTGCCGACGTCGAGGCTGGCGGCGATGGTGGCATTCTGCGACAGATCCAGCAGCACCGAGGCGAGCAGGTCGTCCTTGTCGTCCAGGCTCACACCGCCGATGAGGTCGGCGCCGTTCTCGCTTTCCGCCAGCCAGCGGCCGGCCTCGCTGGAGGCGCCTTTCTGCGACAACACCCACACCGAGGCGCCGCGCGCGCGGCCGTCGCGGAAGGCATCGGCATGGATGGAAATGAACAGGTCGGCCTTCTTTTCGCGCGCCTTCTGCATGCGCTTGCGCAGGCTGACGTAGTAGTCGCCGGTGCGGATCATCACCGGGCGCATGCCGCGCTCGGCGCGAATCAGTTTCTCCAGTCTCTTGGCGATCGCCAGCACCACGTCCTTTTCGCGGGTGCCGTGGCGGCCGGAGGCGCCGGGATCGTCACCGCCGTGCCCGGCGTCGATGGCGATAACCACATCGCGCGCCCTGCCCTGCGTCGCCTGCACGCTGCGCTGGGTCACCGTCGGCTTGCTGCGCGGTTCCTGCAGATCGATCACCAGGCGGTGGCCATATTGCTGCGTCGGCTTGAGCAGGAAGCTCTTCGGCTGCACCCGCGCGCGCATGTCCAGCACCACGCGCAGGTCGTTGCCGTTGTGGGTGGCGCTGCGCACCCGGCGGACGAAGCTCTTGCTGAGATCCAGGCGGCTCAGATCGTGTCGCAGGCGGACGTTCCTGATGTCCAGTACCACTCGCTCGGGGGCATGGAGCACAAAGAGCTTGTGATCGACGGGGCCATTGAGATCGAAGACCAGGCGGTTCTGGTCCGGGCCGGACCACAGGCGAACCCCCTCGATGGTTGCCGCCGGGGCCGGCAGGGAAAACATCAGGGCGAAGAAAAGCAGCCATGCAAATTGCATCGGCAGGCGCACCGGCTTGGCAAACAGAGTCCCCATGCCTCTCATTGTGCAAAAAAAAACCCGGAAAGCAAGTGATTTATTGGCTTTTTTTGTTTAAGAACACGAGGATAGAAAAGAAACTTACAGTGACATGAAGGTTTGAACAGTAGTCAGGGGTCGCCACAGCGGGAAACGCCGGGATCAATCGCTGAAATGCGGCAGCCAGGCATGGCGGCCGCCGGCCCCGGGGCGCAGACAGACCTGCCGGGCATGGCCGTGGTAGGCGATATCCACCGATACATCGGCCGCCGGCAGCACGCCCTCACCGCGCTGCGGCCATTCCACCAGCACCACCGCCTGGGGGTCGAAATAGTCGCGGATGCCCAGGTATTCCAACTCCTCGGGGTCGGCGAGGCGGTAGAGATCGAAGTGATAGGCGCGGCCGCCGGCGAACTCGTAGGGCTCGACCAGGGTATAGGTGGGGCTCTTGACCCGCCCGGCGACGCCCAGGCCCTGCAGGATGCCGCGCGACAGGGTAGTCTTGCCGGCGCCGAGCTCGCCGTGCAGATACAGCACGCCACCGCCGCGCAGGTGTTCGGCGATGCGCGCGCCGAGGGCCAGCATGGCCGCCTCGTCCGGGACATCCAGCCGCACCTCGTCGCTCATGCCAGTAGTTCGCGCAGAGGGGGAAACAGGTCGCTGGCCAGCAGGCCGCGCTGGCCGGCCCCGGCGGCGCGGTCGGCGGCCGCGGCATGCAGGCAGACGCCGCGCCGCGCCGCCTCGTCGCCACGCAGGCCCTGCGCCATCAGCGCCGCGATCACACCCGTGAGCACGTCGCCCATGCCGCCGCTGGCCATGCCGGGATTACCGGCGTCGCAGAGGCTGACATCGCCGGTGCTGTCGACGACCAGGGTACCGGCGCCCTTCAGCACCACCACGCCGCCGTATTTCCGCTGCAAGGCACGGGCCGCGGCGAGGCGGTCGGCCTGTATGTCCGCGCTGGTCCGGCCCAGCAGCCGCGCCGCCTCGCCGGGGTGCGGGGTGAGCACCCAGCGGCTCCGCGGCACCGGCTCGGCGGCCAGCAGGTTGAGGGCATCGGCATCCACCACCAGCGGCAGCGGACTCGCCAGCGCGGCGCCCAGCAGTTGCCGGCCCCAGGCGCCCTGCCCCAGGCCGGGGCCGATGGCCAGCACCGTGGCGCGGCGCAGCAGGGGCTTCAGCGACACCGCATCACCGACGCCGTGACACATGAGTTCAGGCCGCGCGGCGCTGATGGCGGCCGCATGTTCGGCGCGCGTGGCCAGGCTCACCAGCCCGGCGCCGCAGCGCAGCGCCGCCTCGCCGGCCAGCCGCGCCGCGCCGGACATGCCGTGCTCACCACCCACCACCAGCACATGGCCGAAGTCGCCCTTGTGGGCGCAGGGACGGCGCGGCGGCAGACAGGCCCCGGCCGCCGGCGCTGCCAGGCGGGTGGCCGCCGGGGCGAATCGCGTAAAGGTCTGCGGCGGCACGTCGAGATCGTCGAACGACACCTCGCCGCAATAATCCGGCCCCTGGCCGGTGAACAGGCCCAGCTTGAGGCCAATGAAGGTCACACAGACATCCGCCCGCACCGCTGCGCCCTGCACCGCGCCGGTGTCGGCCTGCAGGCCGGAGGGGATATCCAGCGCCAGCACGCCGCAGCCGGCATCGCGCGCCGCATTGGCCGCCTCGATGGCCTCGCGCCAGATGCCGCTCACCTCGCCGCCGAGGCCGGTGCCGAGCAGGCCATCCACCAGCACGTCGACCACGGACAGATCCTGGCCGACAAAGCCCTCGGCGCGCAGGCCGGCATCCGTCATCTGTTGCCGCGCGCTCAGGGCGTCGCCACGGATGCGGCTGGCATCACCCACCTGCCAAACGCTCACCCGCAGCCCTGCCGCCTGCGCCAGGCCCGCCAGCACGAAACCGTCGCCGCCGTTGTTGCCGGTGCCGCACAGCACGCCGATGTGGCGCGCGCGTGGCCAACGCCGGCGCAGGGCCTCAAAGGCGGCGAGGCCGGCACGCTGCATCAGGCTCAGGCCGGGGATGCCGAATTCATCGATGGCGATGCGGTCCAGCTCGCGCACCTGCTCGGCGCGGTAAAGGCTGTGGGGCAAGGGCTTCATGGCGCTATCATAGCGGCTATGGATGCATCACAGAACCGGCCCGGCGACTGGCAACGACTCGCCGACGACATCAAGCAGTGGGGCCGCGAGCTGGGCCTGCAGCAAGTGGGCATCAGCGACATCCAGCTGTCGGCCGCCGAGGCCCGCCACTTCGCACGCCTGGCCAAGGGCTACCACGGCGAGATGGACTACCTGGCCAGCCACGGCACCAAGCGCACCCGCCCCGCCGAGCTGGTGCCGGGCACCCTCAGCATCATCAGCGTGCGCATGGATTACCTGCCCGCCGCGG
>DRQN01000174.1 GCA_011371455.1 Gammaproteobacteria bacterium | reverse complement strand
GGTGAGAGTCTTCACCACCTGCTGCTTGCGCTGCTGCATGGCCGCCACGTCGATGCGAAGATCACCGGTGCGGATACCATGGGCGGCAAATTCGTGTTGGGCGCGGTAGAAATGGTGCGAGCTTTCCAGCAGGGCCTTGGAGGGGATGCAGCCGACGTTGAGACACACGCCGCCCAGCGCGGCCTTGCCCTCGCCGTCCACGCGCTCGTCGATACAGGCCGTCTTCAGCCCCAGTTGCGCACAGCGAATAGCTGCCACGTAACCACCGGGCCCACCGCCGAGAACGATCACATCAAAGTCCGCCATTGCCGCACCCTCCCTTCTGGTCATTGTGGCATAACTATAAACGGTCAAACTGACCCATCCATTTACTGCAGGAGTGGGCCATGCCCGCGAGGCTATTTCACCCCAGGTGAATTCAACGCAGAGATCGCAGAGGCGCAGAGAGCGCAAAGAAAATCAATAATCCCTGCGTCCTTTGCATATTTGCGACCTTTGCGTTGAATTGCCGCTCCAGAAAAAACTATCGCGGGCATGGCCCGCTCCTGAAAAAATTTATCAGAGTTCCAGCAACATCCGCGCCGGGTCTTCCAGGGCATCCTTGACCGCCACCAGGAACAGCACCGCGTCCTTGCCGTCGATGATACGATGGTCGTAGGACAAGGCAAGGTACATGACGGGACGAATGACGATCTCGCCGTTTTCCACCACCGGCCGTTCCTGGATCTTGTGCATGCCGAGGATGGCGCTCTGCGGCGGATTGAGGATCGGCGTGGACAACAGGGAACCGAATACACCGCCATTGGTGATGCTGAAGGTGCCGCCGGTCAGTTCATCCAACGTCAATTTGCCGTCCTGCGCACGCTGGCCGAAATCCCGAATCGTCGCTTCGATCTCGGCAAAGCCCATCCGATCCGCGTCGCGCAGGATCGGTACCACCAGTCCGCGCGGCGAGCCCACGGCGATGCCGATGTCGTAATAGCCGTGATAGACGATATCCTGCCCCTCCACCGAGGCGTTGACCACCGGAAACTGTTTCAGCGCCTCCACCACCGCGCGGGTGAAGAAGGACATGAAGCCCAGGCGCGTGCCATGCTTTTCCTCGAAGCTGTCCTTGTATTTGTTGCGCAGGTCCATCACCGGCTTCATGTTGACTTCGTTGAAGGTGGTGAGGATGGCGGCGGTGTTCTGCGCTTCTTTCAGACGCTCGGCGACGCGCGCGCGCAGGCGGCTCATGGGCACGCGTTTTTCGATGCGGCCGTCCGCGGCGGAGGAGGTAGCGGTCTTCGGGGCCGCTGCCGCCTGCTCGGCGATGGACTGCGGGCGGCCGCTCTTGCCGCCGCGTGCATTGAGGTATTCGAGGATGTCGGCCTTGGTGATGCGGTTGTCACGGCCGGTGCCGTGGATGCGCGCCGGATCGAGGTTGTTTTCCGCCACCAGCTTGCGCGCCGCCGGACTGAGGGACACCACCGATGATGCGGGTGACTCTTCCACGGCCGCCTGTACCGTGCCCGCCGTTGCCGGTGCGCTCTCTGCCGGTGCGGCTTCCGCACTCGCCTTGCCTTCGCTGTCGATGATGGCGATGACTTCTTCACTGTTCACCACGTCACCATCGTTGCGGGTGACTTCCTGCAATACACCATCGGCGGGGGCGGCTACTTCCAGCACCACCTTGTCCGTTTCGATGTCCACCAGGGTTTCATCGCGTCTTACCGCCTCGCCCGGCTTCTTGTGCCAGCTGAGCAGGGTCCCCTCGGTGATCGACTCCGAGAACGTGGGCACCTTGACTTCGATCTTCATTCAGCATCCTCCGCGGCGGATCGGGCACCCAGCGCCGTATCCACCAGTTCGTGCAATTGTTCGATGTGTTTGCGGTAACAGCCCACCGCCGGCGAGGCCGAGGCCGGCCGGCCGGCATAGGACAGGCTCTGCTGCTCTCGTTTGCTGTCACGCAGCATCGGCCAGATGTATTGCCAGGCACCCTGGTTCTGCGGTTCCTCCTGACACCAGACCACTTCGCTGGCGTTTTCGTAGCGATCCAGTTCCTCGGTGAAGGCCTGGGTGGGAAAAGGATAGAACTGTTCGATGCGGATGATCGCCACATCGTCTATTTCCCGCTTGCGCCGCGCGTCCAGCAGATCATAGAACACCTTTCCGCTGCACACGATAACCCGTCGCACCTGCATCGCATCCGTGATGTCAGGGTCGCTGATCACCAGGCGGAAGCCGCCCTCGCTGAGATCGGCGAGCTGCGAGGTGGACAGCTTGTGGCGCAGCAGACTCTTCGGCGTCATGACGATCAGCGGCGTGCGCAGCTTGCGCTTCATCTGCCGCCGCAACAGGTGGAACATCTGCGCCGGTTCGCTGGGCATGCAGACCTGGATGTTGTCTTCCGCGCACAACTGCAAGTAGCGCTCCAGGCGCGCCGAGGAATGCTCCGGCCCCTGGCCATCGAAACCGTGCGGCAGGAACATTACCAGGCCGCTGAGACGGCCCCACTTGGCGGCGCCGGAGGTAATAAACTGGTCGATCACCACCTGCGCGCCATTGGCGAAATCGCCGAACTGCGCCTCCCAGATGTTCAGTCCGTAGGGCGCGGCGGTGCTGTAGCCGTACTCGAATCCCAGCACGGCCTCCTCGGAGAGCAACGAGTCGATGACCACACAGTCCGGCTGGCCCTCGTAAAGGTGTTGCAAGGGCATATAACTGTCGCCGGTCTGCTGGTCGTGGAGGATGGCATGACGATGGAAGAAGGTGCCACGGCCGCTGTCCTGGCCGGACAGGCGCACCGGCACGCCGTCCTCCAGCAGGGAGGCATAGGCCAGGGTCTCGGCAAAACCCCAGTCCATGGGCAACTCGCCGCGGGCCATTTTGGCGCGGTCGTCGAGGATGCGCCGCACCTGCTTGTGCAGCACCAGGCTCTCTGGCAGGTGGTTGAGTCTGGTGATCAATGCCTCGACCCGCTCGGCGGCGATGCGGGTATCCACCGCCTCGTCCCAGCGGCCGTCCACATGGGGCCGCCAGTCCACCCAGTAAGGCTTGTCGAAGGGCTCCGTGACGATGCACGGGGCGACGGTCTCGCCGGCATCCAGGCGCTCGCGGTACCGCCGCGCCAGGGCGTCGATGTCGTCTTCCGTCATCACCCCCTGGTCCACCAGCAGGTCGGCGTAGAGCTGGCCGACGCGGGCATGATTGCGGATTTTTTTGTACATCATGGGCTGGGTCGCCGCCGGCTCGTCGGCCTCGCTGTGACCGTGGCGGCGGTAGCAGACCAGGTCCACCACCACGTCCTTGCGGTACACCATGCGGAAGTCCAGGGCGATGCGCATGGCGCGCGCCACTGCCTCCGGGTCGTCGCCGTTGACGTGCAGGATGGGCGCCTGGATCATGCGCGCCACCTCCGTGCAGTAGGTGGTGGAGCGGGAATCCAGCGGGTTGCTGGTGGTAAAGCCGATCTGGTTGTTGATGATGATGTGCACGGTGCCGCCGATGCGGAAACCACGCGCCTGCGACATATTGAAGTTTTCCATCACCACGCCCTGACCGGAAAAGGCGGCGTCGCCGTGGATCAACACCGGCAACACGCTGCCACCGGTGATGTCCTTGCGGCGATGCTGGCGCGCGCGCACCGAGCCGCCCACCACCGGATCGACGATCTCCAGATGTGAAGGGTTGAACAGCAGGGCGAAGTGCACGATGCCGCCGGGGGTGCGGATGTCGGAGGAAAAGCCCTGGTGATATTTTACATCGCCGGAGCCATTCTTCGCTGCGCCGCCGGACTTGCCCTCGAATTCCTCGAACAGGCTGGCCGGGGCCTTGCCGAGAATGTTGGTCAGCACATTGAGGCGGCCGCGGTGGGCCATGCCCAGCACCACCTCGCTGACACCCTGCTCGCCGGCCTGCTGCACCAGCTGATGCAGCATGGGAATCAGGCATTCGGCGCCTTCCAGGGAAAAGCGCTTCTGTCCCACATAGCGGGTGTGCAGATACTTCTCGAACTCGCCGGCGGCGATGATGCGCTCCATGATCTCGCGTTGCTCGTCTTCCGGCAACAGGGTGTTGGCCTCCGGCCCCTCCAGCCGCTGTTGCAGCCAGCGTTTTTCCTGGGTGTCGGTGATGTGCATGTACTCGACACCCAGGTGTCCGCAATAGGTACGTTTGAGACTGCGTAATATATCCCGCAACGGGGCGCGCTCCGGGCCGACCAGGGAGCCGGTGTTGAACTCCCGGTCCATGTCATCGTCATCGAGCTTGTGAAAGGCCGGGTGCAGTTCCGGCACCAGAACCGGCTCGCGCAGATGCAGCGGATCGAGGTCGGCATTCTGATGGCCGCGGAAACGGTAGGCATTGATCAGCTGCAGTACCGCCACCTGCTTGGCATCGATACAAGAGGCTCCCGGCGCAGCCTCGCCGGGAATCGATCGACAGATACGGGGCTGGCGGGCAAGGCGCGCAAACTCCTCGCGAATCATCGCCTGGTCCGGCGCCGCCTCGGGCGCCATTCCCTGCGCCTGCAACTGGCGGAAAAACTCACGCCAGTCCTCGCCGACGGAATCCGGGTCGCGCAGGTATTGCGCATAAAGGGCCTCGACGAAGGGTGCGTTGGCACTGTACAAATAGCTGTTTTCGGACAGGTCTTTGATCATCGCTCTGGGTGGCATTCTTATGGTTGAACCCTTCAGGTTAAAGGATAGCTGACCTATCGGCATGGGCCGTTGAAGCTTTACTCGCACCTGAATCCGTGGAAAGGCCTTGCCACGGGCAAGGACCGTTCGAAGCCTGTTCACTTTTCATATCCTGAATCCGTGGGTTCAGGATATGTCAGCTGTGTGTCAAAAGCGCTGCATCAGTTGCAACACAACCCCACCCCTCAAAGGTAACACGTCGACCCGCGTAACACTCCCCGCCAATACACCTTCGCGCAGAAAGGCATCATTGACGAAGGCTGCAACGAAATTCCCCAGCGCCGCGCCGGCCAGCACATCGGAGGGATAGTGCACCCCGGCCTCCACGCGCGCCCAGGCGGTGGCGGTGGCCAGCGAAACGGCACCCGCATCGAGCAGCGCGCGCGTCGTCGGCCGAAGTTCCAGGCGGGCGAGATTGCGCTGCGTCAGGGTGGCGCCGGCAAAGGCAGCCGAAGCATGACCGGAAGGGAAACTCAGGGTATCGGAGTCATCGGGCCGGGGCCGGCCCACACCAACCTTGATCACCTGCGTGGCCGTGGCGGTCGCGGCCACCGCGCCCACTTGCACGGCCAGCCGAGTTGAACCTGCGCCATCCCCGGCCGCCCACAGCGAGCTGACGAGTGCAGTGCCGAAGGAGGTATACAGCAGCACATCGCTGGTCCTGCGGGCCGCTGCCACCGAGCCGAACACAGGCCGCTCACGCCGCGCCCAGTCCGACCAGGCCTGATCCCGGTCGGTGGCGAGAATCAGGCCAGCACCCAGCGCCGGCAGCCAGGTGTTGGAGTCCGTGGCCGCCGCCAGCGCCGCCCGTTTCATTTCCGCCGCCGACGGGCCCGGCATCGCGGGCCGGCTGCTGCAACCCTGCAGCCACAGCGACGTCATCAGCAGGCCACAAAGCCAGGCGGCTCTCCGGAAGGTTATCGACCCGACCATCCGACCTGCCCCGCTCAATTCAGCGCCGGTTTCTTGATGGCATGGGATACCCGCTGGCTGGCGATGCGCGACAACAGGCCGCCAAGCTGGGCCAGGTCCAGCGGCTTGTATAACAAGCTGTAGGCGGTATTGCGTATCGCCTCTCTGGCCAGCCGCTCGGATTCCGTGCCGCTGCTGCTCAGCATCACCACCACCGCTGCCGGGGCCAGTTTGCGCAGCGCCAGGTACAGCTGCAGACCGTTCATCTCCGGCAGCAGTGCATCGATGAGGATGATGTCGAAGTGAATCTGCGCCGCCAGCTCAAGCGCATCGTGGGGAGAACTACTTGCCGTTACCCGGTAGCCCTGCGGCCGCAGCGCAGCGCGCACGCTGTGGCGGATGTCCGCGTCGGCGCTGACCACCAGCAGGGCGGCGTCGTGCACGTCCTGAATCAGGTCGATGACGCTCTCGATATCCAGCGGCTTGGAGAGAAAGGCCGCCGCGCCCTCCTCCAGCGCGATCTGTTTGAGGTCGTCACGGCCATAGGCGCTCATCATCACCACGCGAAGGCCTGGGTGGCGGCGGCGTATGCGGCGAAAGGTCTCCACGCCATCGATGCCCGGCACACGCACGTCCAGCAGCACCACGCTGTATTCCCGGTGCGCGCACATGGACACCGCGGCCAGACCGTCGGCAGCGGTATCCACCTCGAAACCCTCGTCGCCGAGAATGTCGGAGAGGGTCGTGCGCATGTGGGTTTCATCATCGACAATCAAGACACGTTTTGCGGATTTCTTCAAGGGAAACTCCTTTTGTTACTTCTTGTTTACCTGAATCCGTGGGTTCAGGGCGGATGAAGTACGCAACTGCCTGATTCGTATCGCGTAATGAGAAATCGAGGGAATAGCGGGGATTATTGCCGGGATTTTTCATATAGCGAGACGGATCGATGAGTTGTGTAATTCGCCGTCATGAACTCACGGATTCAGGGTTTATTCGATGCTGCGACGCACCGTTTACGGTAATCGTTCCTCCCCGCCGTCCTGTGGCAACTGTATGCAAAAACAGGCGCCAGGCAATTCGCCCCTCACCAGGCTCAGTTCCCCACCAAGCCGGCGCACCATGTCGCGGGCAATCCACAGCCCCAGGCCATTGCCCTTGGGCTTGGTGGTGAACAGCGGCTCGAACAGCCGCGCGCTGTGCTCGGCGCTGACACCTTCTCCACTGTCCGACAAGCGCAGGTCGATGCCGCAACGACCGGCTCGCGCGCGCAGAACAATCTTCCCCTCACCAGAAATGGCCTGCATGGCATTGACCAGCAGATTGCGCAACACCTGGCACAGCAGCTGCGGGTCCGTGCTCAGCATGAAGGGGGTCTGCGCGGGCCGGTAATGCCAGCGGATGCGCGGCGGCAGGGCAATGTCCGACAATACCTTGCTCAGCAGCCGGTCGAGATCGACCCGCTGATAGTCCGGCGGCTGCACCCGCGAGGCGCTGAGCAGATCGTCGATGATGCGGTTCGAGGCCGCCAGTTCGGACTCGATGATGTCGAGATATTCCTCGCTCTTCGCATCCAGCCCGCCCTCCCCGGCCAGGCGGCGGCGCAGAAAATAGACCGCGTTGTGAATCACCGAAAGGGGGTTGCGCAGTTCGTGGCTGACCGTGGCGGTCAACTGCCCCAGCATCACCAGACGCTCACGCAACAGTAGATGGTGCTGCGCAACGGCGTCCTGGTTGGCCTCGTTGGTGTCAGGCATGCGATCGGTTTCTCCCAGAATGGGGGCCAACCTTAGCAGATCCAGGCCTGCAACCCCACCGAAACAAGCCGCCAATAACCTTTATAACCACTTGGTTTTACTAGACTAATTCAAAATCCACGATAACCTGCCCTCCTCGTCTACGCCATGAATGGTAAATATTTTCTTGATTATTCACAATTCACCGCCTACAGTTTTGCGGCATGAATACACGCACCGCAGGCCCCGCGCCCGACATCCGCGAGCAGATCCTCGCCGCCGCCTTCGAACGTTTCGTGCGCTTCGGTTACAACAAGACCACGATGGCCGAAATCGCCGGTGACTGCGGCATGTCCGCCGCCAACATCTACCGCTACTTCGACAACAAGCTCGACATCGGCGCCCACCTCGCCCGCCGGTGTCTGGCACAGCTGGTGGCATTGCAACGCGACATCGTCGCCCGCAAACGAACCGCCGCCGGCGAGCGCCTGCGCGAGCTGGTGTTCGCCACCCTGCGCTACACGCACGACCAGTGGCTCGAAACCCCCCTGGTCAACGAGTTGGTCACCGCCCTCTGCGGCGAGCGCATGGATATCGTCGAGACCCACAAGCAGGAAGAGCGTGACGTGATCATCGCGCTGCTGGAAGATGGCAATGCCAGCGGCGAGTTCCGCGTCGCCGATCCGCAAGACACGGCCGCCGCCCTGCAGACCGCCATGACCCTGTTCAGCATGCCGCTGCTGATGCCCGCCTATCCCCGCGAGGTCTTCGAGGAAAAGGCCGAGGCGCTGGTGCGCCTGCTGCTCACCGGCCTGCTCAACCCGGAGCGAAAACCCGCCAACAAATCCACCCGGAAAGGAAGCCAATCATGAATGCCCCGACTCGCGTTACCCGTTACGCCCAATGGGTGGTCGGCCATCCCTGGTGGGTGATCCTGGCCAGCGTGCTGCTGGTGATGGCGGCGGCCAGCGGCGCCCGTCTGCTGGGCTTCACCACCGACTATCGCGTGTTCTTCAGTGCCGACAATCCACAAATGCTGGCCTTCGAAGCGCTGGAAAACACCTACACCAAGAACGACAACGTGATGTTCATCCTGGTGCCCAAGGACGGCGACGCCTTCAGCGAGCGCACCCTGGAGGCGGTAAAGACACTGACCGAAAAGGCCTGGCAGACACCCTATTCCCTGCGCGTCGACTCCCTCTCCAACTTCCAGCACACCGAGGCGGTGGAAGACGACCTGTCGGTGCACGACCTGGTGGACGAGGAACTAACGCTGGACGCCGCCAACCGTGAGCGCATCAAGTCCATTGCCCTGCACGAACCCATCCTGCTCGACAAGCTGGTGCCGGCGCGCGCCCACGTCACCGGCGTCAACGTCACCGTGCAACTGCCCGGCAGGCACCTCGGCGAGGTGCCGGAGATCGTCGCCTTCGCGCGCGGCCTGGTCGATGAAATGCACGCCCTCTATCCGGATATAGCAATCCGCCTGTCCGGCATGGTGTTGATGAACAACGCCTTCACCGAGGCCTCACAGGGCGACATGCAAACCCTCATCCCGCTCAGCTTCCTGCTCATGCTGGTGACCCTGGCGCTGCTCACGCGCAGCGTCAGCGGCACCGTGGCGACCCTGTTCGTGATCCTCTTTTCCATCCTCACGGCGATGGGCCTGGGCGGCTATCTCGGCTTCCCCATCACCCCACCCTCGGCCTCGGCGCCGACCATCATCCTCACCGTGGCCATCGCCAACGCGGTGCACATCCTGATCACCTTCCTGCACGAGATGCGCCTCGGCCGCGAAAAGCGCGCGGCGCTGGTGGAGAGCCTGCGCATCAACATGCAGCCGGTATTCCTGGCCTCCGTCACCACCGCGCTGGGCTTTCTCAGCATGAACTTCTCCGAGGTGCCGCCCTTCCAGCACCTCGGCAACCTGGTGGCCATGGGCGTGGTCGCCTCCTTCATCTTTGCCGTCGGTTTCCT
>DRQN01000173.1 GCA_011371455.1 Gammaproteobacteria bacterium | reverse complement strand
GGCAACACGGCGCTCAGCGAAGAACGGGCCCGCATGGTGCACGCCCTGCTCACCTTCCGCCACGGTGTCTGGCTGGAGCAGTTCGTCCAACGGCGCTGGGGAATTTGTTCGTCAGTGGGTTAGTGGTTTAGATGGCGTGGTCCTGAGCCCCGCCGCAAACGGCGGGGCTTTTTTCGGCAGGCTCAGGCGGCTTGCTGGCGCGTGATGTCCGCCACCAGCCGTTCCAGTTTCAGCGTATCGGCGGCAAATCCGCGGATGCCCTCGGCGAGCTTCTCCGTGGCCATGGCGTCTTCGTTCATCAGCCAGCGGAAGCGGGGCTCATCGAGTTCGATGCGCTCGATGTCGGCCTCGCGGGCCATTTCCGGCGACAGCTTGCGCGGCAGCTCGCCCTCGCTGTTGCGCAGTCGTTCCATCAGGGCGGGGGCGATGGTCAGCAGGTCGCAGCCGGCCAGCGCCATGATTTCGCCGATATTGCGGAAGCTGGCGCCCATCACCACCGTGTCGTAGCCGAATTTCTTGAAATACTGGTAGATGGTGGTGACCGACTTGACGCCAGGGTCGTCGTCGGCGGCGTAGCCTTCGACACCCTCGGTCTTTTTGTACCAGTCCATGATGCGGCCGACGAAGGGCGAGATCAGGGTCGCGCCGGCCTCGGCGGCGCCAACGGCCTGGGCGAGGCTGAACATCAGCGTCAGGTTGCAGTGAATGCCCTTCTTCTCCAGCACTTCGGCGGCGCGGATGCCTTCCCAGGTGGAGGCGATCTTGATCAGGATGCGCGCGCTGTCCACCCCGGCCTCGCGGTACAGGGCGATGAGCTGTTCGGCGCGGGCGATGGTGGCGGCGGTGTCGAAGGACAGGCGGGCATCCACTTCGGTGGAGACACGGCCGGGCACGATGTCGAGGATTTCCTTGCCGAAATTGACGGCGATCTTGTCCAGCGTCAGCAGGCGCCGTTGTTCCTCGCTGCCGCCCCTGGCCTGGGCGTATTCGATCGCCGATTGCACCAGCGGCTGGTACTGCGGCATCTGCGCCGCCTTGTACAGCAGCGAGGGATTGGTGGTGGCATCGCTGGGCCGATACTGCTGGATGGATTCGATGTCGCCGGTGTCGGCCACCACGGTGGTCATGTTGCGTAGTTGTTCGAGCTTGTTCATGGCGTGTGTCCTTTTGCGCTAGCTAACTGAATAGAGGAGCGTTACAGGCTGATGCTAGCGGCCGTGCCTGGAATGACTTTAGTCCCGTGGGGCGGGCACGGCCCACCAATGCCGGTTTCCGAAAGGGCGAATGGTGGATCGTGCCCACCCTGTGATGCTTGGATGTGATGGGAGCCGATTAGTTCGCCGCCAGGCGAATCCACAGGTGGCTGTACCAGTAATAGCGTCCCCGTTGCGCAGAGGGCGCGGTGCAGTTGTAGCGGCTGCGGCCCACCGGCAGCGGCGCCTTGGCCTGCACCGCAAAGCGGCGCGCCTGGCGGTCTTCCCATGCCACCTCGACGCGCCCCTGGCCGGAGACGAAACAGGCGAGTTGGCCGAGACGGGCCTTGCTGTCGTCCAGGCCCACGCGCAGGCGCGGCGGGTTGTTGGCGGCCGTGATCACCGGCTCCCAGGGCTCGGCCGACAGCACCGGCAGGGCCAGGCTGGCGATCTTGGTGCGAAAGCCGTCCATGTCGGCAAAGCGCTCCGACATGGGGTAGCGGGGCAGGGCGCGGAGATCATAACCGAGACCGGCGGGCCCGGATTGCTGGCCGAAGGCGGTGTAGCCCAGTCCCGCGACCAGATCCGCCAGTGCGGTGTTGAATTCACCGTAAGGATAGGCCAGCAGCATCGGCGCCTCGCCCAGCTCCTCCGTCAGTCGCCGTTGCGCGCGCTGGATGTCCTCGCGCACGCGCGCCAGCCAGGCTGCGTCGTTTTCGCCGGCGTGGCGGCGAATCAGGTGCTCGTGGCTGGCGGAGTGGTTGGCGAAGCTGGCGCCGTGCTGGCGCATTTCGCGCATCTGATCCCAGCTCATCAGCGCCTTGTAGCGGCGATCGACGCCGTCGGTGGCGACGAACACGGTAAACGGCCAGCCGCGTGCGCGCAGGCGCGGGAAGGCCTCGTGGTAGACGGAGGTGTAGGCGTCGTCGATGGTGATGGCCACCACCCGCGCCGGGAAGGGCTTGTCGTCACGCAGGTAGCGCACCACCTTTTGCAGTGGCCAGACCTGGTAGCCGTTGTCGGCGATGTAGTCGAGATGGGCCTCGAACTGTTCCAGGCGCACATTGGTCGACGGGTATTTTTCGACCCCGAAGTGGTGATACATAAAGATCACCGCCTGGCGCTCTTCGGCCTTGGCGGCCGTGGCGAAGACGAAGATCAGCAGAACAAACAGCCAGTGCATGGGAGATTCCGGTGGGTTGTGGTCGGCTAGTCTATCGCAGACGCCGCGCCTTGTTACAATAGCCGGCTCCACTCCGTTGCCGTGAGCATGCCATGAAAGCCCCCGAACTCCTTTCCCCCGCCGGCACCCTGCACAACATGCGCTATGCCCTGGCCTACGGCGCCGATGCCGTGTATGCCGGCCAGCCGCGCTACAGCCTGCGCGCGCGCAACAACGATTTCGATCTCGAGCACCTTGGTATCGGCATCAATGAGGCCCACGCCCAGGGCAAGCGCTTCTACGTCGCCAGCAACATCTCGCCCCACAACCGCAAGGTGGACACCTACCTGGCCGACATGGCGCCGGTGATCGCCCTCGGCCCCGATGCGCTGATCATGGCCGACCCGGGCCTGATGATGCTGGTGCGTGAACAATGGCCGGAGATGGCCATCCATCTCTCCGTGCAGGCCAACACGGTCAACTACGCCGCGGTGCAATTCTGGCAGCGCCTGGGCGTGGCGCGGGTGATCCTGTCGCGCGAATTGTCGCTGGACGAGATCGACGACATCCGCCAGCGCTGTCCGGACATGGAGCTGGAGGTGTTCGTGCACGGTGCCCTCTGCATCGCCTATTCCGGCCGCTGCCTGTTGTCCGGCTACTTCAACCGCCGCGACCCCAACCAGGGCACCTGCACCAACGCCTGCCGCTGGGGTTACAGCGTCAGCCCCGCCGCCGAAGACGCCACCGGCGACCTGCGCGCCATCGACCTGGCCGAGATCCAGGCCGTGCCCTCGGCCTGCGGCGACCTGCCCCGCCATCCCCTGGCGGACCAGCCGGTACTCATCGAGGAGGGTGGTCGCCCCGGCGAACAGATGGTGATGGAGGAAGACGAGCACGGCACCTACATCCTCAATTCCAAGGACCTGCGCGCGTTGGAGCATGTGGCGCGGCTGTGCGAGATCGGTGTCGACTGCCTGAAGATCGAGGGCCGCACCAAATCGCACTACTACGCCGCGCGCACCGCCCAGGTCTACCGCCAGGCCATCGACGACGCAGTGGCCGGGCGTGAACTCGATCCGCGTCTGCTGGGGGTGCTGGAAGGACTGGCCAATCGTGGTTATACCGACGGCTTCTATCAGCGCCACCACGTCGCCGAGCATCAGAATTATCTGCGGGGCCACTCGCTGAGCAGCGAGCAGCAGTTCTGCGGCGAAATCGTCGCGGTGACCGGCGGGCAGGCGGAGATACTGGCCAAGAACAAGTTCCGCGTCGGTGACCGGGTGGAAGTGATCCGCCCCGAGGGCAACCGGGACATGGTGATCGAGACCATGACCGACCTGCATGGTCGCCCGGTGGACGAGGCCCCCGGCGGCGGTCACCGGGTGCGGATTCCGTGGCCGGACGGGCTGCCGAAGCTGGGTTTGCTGGCGCGTTATCTGCGGGCCTGACAGCGGGCACCAAACAGCGTGCAGGCCATGCCCGTGATGTCACTGGCAAGTAAAGCCGCCATTTCTGGAGCGGTTTCGGCCGCAGGCAAGGCTCACCTTGAATCCCTGGATTCAGGTTCAGGTCTCAAATATCCCACTCATGCACCGGCGCGCCGCTGTGCTGGCGTTCCAGGTAGGCGCCCAGCAGGGCCTGCATATCGGGGCCATGGCGGGCGACGTAGGCACGCTGCCAGGCGGCGCCGTTGCAGGCGTTTTCCACCCGCGATTCGATGATGCCCAGGTAGTGCCCGGCTTCACGGTGCTCTATGCCCAGCGCTTCCAGTCCCCGCGCCGCCAGCGGCAGCAGTGTCTTCAACAGCAGTGACTGGGCCGGTTGCTTGTTGCCGTCCAGCCAGATGAGCTGGGCGTCGAGGCCGTGGCGGGCGGCGGCATGGAAGTTGTCACGCGCGCTGGCGAAGGGAAGGCGGTTCTCGGCGGCTTCGTCCTGTTGGCACAGGGCCCAGCAGAGGCCATAGAAAAAAGCGGCGTTGGCCACGGTGTCGACGATACTGGGACCGGCGGGTGTCACGCGCTGCTCGATGCGCAGGTGGGGCCGGCCGTCGTTGAAGCCGATCAGCGGGCGGTTCCAGCGCCACAGGGTGCCGTTGTGCAGGCGCAGGTGTTCGAGACGCTCGGGGGGCGTGTCGAACAGCACCGGCAGCAGCACCGGGAAGTGTTCGAGGTTTTCCGTGAACACTTCCTGCAGGGAGGCCCGCGCGTAGCCGGAGCCGAAGCTGACGCGGCGCATGGGGCCGTGGGCATTCTCTTCGTAGCCGCCCACTTCCACCGATTGCTCGAACAGGGGGATGCGCGTCTCGGCCCACAGGTCGTGGCCGAACAGGTAGGGCGAGTTGGCGCTCACCGCCACCAGCGGCGCCGAGGCGATGGTGCTGGCGTTGTAGGCGCGCACGGCGAGTTGGGGCGGGACTTGCAGGTGGATCTGGAACGAGGTGGTGGCGGATTCCAGCATCACGTCGCCGTGCTCGGCGCGCAGGATGTCGTGGCCGTGGATGTCGAGGCGCAGCGGGCGGCCGCCGCGCAGGCGCAGGATCTCGGCGTTCAGCGCGCGGTAGCGGTTCATGGCGGAGAGGTTGGCGGGGCTGAGATCGGCGTCGCGGACGGTGGGCAGGATGCCGGTCATGGCCAGTTCCAGCTGCATCTCCTGGGCCGTTTGGCGCGCCTGCCGCCAGGTCTGTTGCAGGCCGTCGGCCATGCGCGAGAGGATGCGGCCGCTCAGCGGCAGGGGCGCGATGTTGAATTCGACGTTGAAGGTGGCCAGTTCGGGAAACACCAGCGGGCTGCCCAGGCGTTCGATGAACCGGGCGTTGACGGGGGCGGGACGCAGCTGCTCGTCCACCAGCCAGGCCTCCAGTTCGAAGCCGGCCACCGGTGGCCCGGGGTCGAAGCGGTCCTGCCGGAACCACTCCGCGAGCAGGGCGGTTTCCTCGGCCAGCCGCTGGTGGAAGGTGATGAAGTCCTGGCGGCTGAAGCGGGCTTCGCTGATTTCCTGGCCCATGTGTCTCCCGAATCTTCCAACGTCAGTAAAGTTATGTGTCAAAAAGCCCTGGGCGTCTACCCCTGTTCCCGGCTGGCGGGCGGCAAGGCGCAGGG
Source organism: Gammaproteobacteria bacterium (assembly GCA_011371455.1). GTDB lineage: Bacteria > Pseudomonadota > Gammaproteobacteria > SZUA-152 > SZUA-152 > DRQN01. The sequence continues at coordinate 33,308 of DRQN01000173.1, read as the reverse complement.
TCGTTTTCGCCACTCCCGTGCAGCGGGTATACTGTGCGCCCTTTGATCCACCATACCACTCACAGTAGCGACCCTATGCCAGCGAAACCGGATGTATCGACCTTCCAGGGGATGATCTTCGCCCTGCAACACTACTGGGCGGAACAGGGTTGCGTGATCCTGCAGCCGCTGGACATGGAGGTGGGCGCGGGCACCTTTCACCCCGCCACCTTCCTGCGCGCCATCGGTCCCGAGCCGTGGAGCGCCGCCTACGTGCAGCCCTCGCGCCGGCCTACCGACGGCCGCTACGGCGAGAACCCCAACCGTCTGCAGCACTATTACCAGTTCCAGGTGCTGATCAAGCCCTCGCCGCTGGAGATCCAGGAGCTGTACCTCGGGTCGCTGAAGATGCTCGGCATCGATCCCTTGGTGCACGACATCCGTTTCGTCGAGGACAACTGGGAGTCCCCCACCCTGGGCGCCTGGGGCCTGGGCTGGGAGGTGTGGCTGAACGGCATGGAGGTGACCCAGTTCACCTATTTCCAGCAGGTGGGCGGCCTGGAGTGCAAGCCCGTCAGCGGCGAGATCACCTACGGCCTGGAGCGCATCGCCATGTACCTGCAGGGGGTGGAGAGCGTCTACGACCTGGCCTGGACCGACGGCCCGCTGGGCCGCATCAGCTACGGCGACGTGTTTCACCAGAACGAGGTGGAGCAGTCGGCCTACAACTTCGAACACGCCGACACCGAGGCCCTGTTCAAGGCCTTCGACACCTGCGAGCACGAATCGCAGCGCCTCATCGAGGCCGGTCTGCCGCTGCCGGCCTACGAGCAGGTGCTCAAGGCCTCGCACACCTTCAACCTGCTCGACGCTCGCCACGCCATCTCCGTCACCGAGCGCCAGCGCTACATCCTGCGCGTGCGCACCCTGTCGCGCGCCGTGGCCCAGGCCTACTACGACGCTCGCGAGAAGCTGGGCTTTCCGATGCTGGCCGGGGCGTAGGAAAGCCCGGGATGGGAACGCAAAGGTCGCAAAGACACAGAGTGCGCAAAGAAAAACAAATGATCATCCTTGCGTCCTTGGCGCCTTTGCGACCTTTGCGTTGAATCACCGAACACGAAACAACCACGAGACGAGACATGACCAACAGCCGCGACCTGCTCATCGAGATCGGCACCGAGGAACTGCCGCCCAAGGCCCTCAAGCGCCTCTCCGAGGCCTTCGGCGCCGGCGTCACCGACGGTCTGAAGAACGCCGATCTCGCCCACGGCGAGGTGAGCCTGTACGCCAGCCCGCGCCGTCTCGCGGTGCTGGTGCGCGGCCTCGCCGAGGCCCAGGCCGACAAGACCATCGAACGCCGCGGCCCGGCGCTGGCCGCCGCCTTCGACGACGAGGGCTGCCCCACCAAGGCCGCCGAGGGCTTTGCGCGCTCCTGCGGCGTGGCCTCCGTCGACGACCTCGATCGCATCGAAACCGACAAGGGCGCCTGGCTCGTGTACCGCGCCGAGCAACCCGGCCAGGCCAGCGTCGAGCTGATCCCGGACATCGTGCGCGCCGCGCTGGACAAACTGCCCATCCCCAGGCGCATGCGCTGGGGCGCGCTGGCGGCGGAGTTCGTGCGCCCGGTGCACTGGGTGGTGCTGTTGTTCGGCGACGAGGTGATCGAGACGGAGATCCTCGCCGTACTCAGCGGCCGCGAGACGCGCGGCCATCGCTTTCACCACCCCGGCGCGCTCTACATCGCCGAGCCTGCCGCCTACGCACCACTGCTGGAGACCGAGGGCTTCGTGGTGGCCGATTTCACCGCGCGCCGCGAGGCGGTGCGCGCGCAGGTGCTGGAGGCCGGCGCCAGGCTGGGCGGTGAAGCGGTGATCGACGAGGCCCTGCTGGACGAAGTAACGTCCATGGTCGAATGGCCGGTGGCCATCGCCGGCGACTTCGAGGAACGCTTCCTCGACGTGCCCGCCGAGGCCCTGATCTCCACCATGAAGGCCAATCAGAAGTATTTCCACGTCATCGACGCTGACGGCAAGTTGATGCCCCACTTCGTCACCGTGGCCAATATCAGCAGCCGCCAGCCCGAACGGGTGCGCGAGGGCAACGAACGCGTCATCCGCCCGCGCCTCTCCGACGCCGAATTCTTCTGGACCCAGGATCGCAAACGCCGCCTCGACTCGCACATCGGCGAACTGAAAAACATCGTCTTCCAGCAAAAGCTGGGCACCCTGTACGACAAGGCCGAGCGCGTGGCCAACCTGGCCGGCTTCGTCGCCGACAGCCTGGGCGCCAACCGCGAATGGGCCGAGCGCGCCGCCTGGCTGGCCAAGTGCGACCTGATGACCGAGATGGTCTACGAGTTCCCGGAGCTGCAGGGCATCATGGGCCGCTACTACGCATTACACGACGGCGAGCCGGAAGAGGTGGCGCTGGCCCAGGACGAGCAGTACATGCCGCGCCACGCCGGCGACGAGCTGCCCGCCACCCCCACCGGCCAGGCCCTGGCCATCGCCGACAAGCTGGACACCATCGCCGGCATGTTCGGCATCCAGCAGCCGCCCACCGGCAGCAAGGACCCCTTCGCCCTGCGCCGCGCCGCGCTGGGCCTGCTGCGCATCATCATCGAGCGCCAGCTGCCACTGGACCTGGGCGCCGCGATCCAGGCCGCCGTGGACGGCCTCGATGACCGCATCACCGCCGAGGGCGTAAGCGAAAAGGTGTTCGACTTCATGATGGACCGCCTGCGCGCCTACTACGCCGACATCGGCGTGACCCCGGACGTGTTCGACGCCGTGCACGCCCGCCGCCCCACCCAGCCGCTGGACTTCGACCGCCGCGTGCGCGCCGTCAACCACTTCCGCAGCCTGCCGCAGGCGGACAGCCTCACCGCCGCCAACAAACGCATCGCCAACATCCTGCAGCAGGCGCAGGAGAAGGGCATCGCCGTGCCCGGGGCGGTGGATAATGCAAAGCTCGCCGAAGACGCCGAGAAGACCCTCGCCGAACGGCTCATCGAGCTGGAGCAGGAAGTCATCCCGCTGTTCGACGCCCGCGACTACGAGCCGGCCCTGGCCCGCCTCGCCGACCTGCGCGAGGCCGTCGACCGCTTCTTCGACGACGTGATGGTGATGGTGGACGACGAGGCCCTGCGCGCCAACCGCCTGGCGCTGCTGGCAAAGCTGCGCAATCTGTTCCTGCGGGTGGCCGACCTGTCACGGCTGCAGGGCTGAATTCATCCCCCTTCCCTCAAGGGCGGCGAAAACCACCGTCGGGGTTTTGCTAGAATGCCGACAACCAACAACCACCCTGCGGGAGCGGCATGCAATTGGTAATTCTCGATCGTGACGGTGTGATCAACGAAGACTCCGACGAATACATCAAGTCCGTGGACGAGTTCATCCCCCTGCCCGGCAGCCTGGCGGCCATTGCGCGCCTCAACCGGGCGGGCTATACGGTGGCGGTGGCGACCAACCAGTCCGGCGTCGGCCGTGGCCTGTTCGACCTCGCTGCGCTGGCGGCCATGCACGACAAGCTGGCCCGCCTGCTGGCGCAGGAGGGCGGCCGCATCGACCACATCTTTTATTGCCCCCACGCCCCGGACGACGGCTGCGATTGCCGCAAGCCGCTGCCGGGGTTGATGCGGCAGATCGCCGGCCACTATGCCGTGCCGCTGACCGGCGTGCCGGTGATCGGCGATTCCCTGCGCGATCTCGAGGCCGCCCGCGCCGTGGGTGCGCGGCCGATCCTGGTGCGCAGCGGCAAGGGCGGGCGCACCCTGGCCGCGGGCAAGGGCCTGGACGGGGTGCCGGTCTACGCCGATCTGGCGGCCGCGGTCGACGGGCTGGTGGCGCCATCATGATGCTGCTGCGCTCTTCCCTGTTCAGCCTGTCGATGATCCTTTCCACCATCGTCGCCGCCTTCGGCCTGATCCTCATGGCGCCTCTGCCCTTTGCCTGGCGGGCACGCTTTGGGAGCGTTTATGCGGCCTATAACGTGAACATGCTCAAGTGGCTGTGCGGCATCGATTACGAGGTGGAGGGACGCGAGAATATGCCCGATGGCCCGGCCATCATTTTTTGCAAGCATCAGTCCACCTGGGAGACCTATGCCTTGCAGATGCTGTTCCCGCCGCAGTGCTGGGTGCTGAAGCGGGAACTCATGTGGCTGCCCTTCTTCGGCTGGGGACTGGCCATGCTGCGCCCCATCGCCATCGATCGCTCGTCCGGGCGCAAGGCGGTCAAGCAGATCATCGAGCAGGGCATGCAACGGCTGAAAGACGGCATCTGGGTGGTGATCTTCCCCGAAGGCACGCGCGTTCCGCCCGGGGTACGCAAACGCTGGGGCGTGGGCGGCGCATTGCTGGCGTCCAGGAGCGGCGCGCCGGTGGTGCTGGTGGCGCACAACGCCGGCGAGTTCTGGGGCCGTGGCTCCTTCGTCAAACGGCCGGGCACCATCCGCGTGGTGATCGGCGAGCCCATGGACACCAGCGGCCTCAGCGCCTCGGAGATCAACCAGCGCGGCGAGGCCTGGATGGATGAGACCATGGCCCGCATCAGTTCGGTGCCGGTGACGGAAGACTACGACCCCGCCAGGCACCGCAAGTAATTCTGCTTTGTCAGATTGACAAGCAAGTTTGGACGAAGGGCGATAGTCGAACAAGAAATCTCCCCCGGCCCTGGAGCGGGTCATGCCCACGGTGAATGATGACAGGCCGGGATGGGAATATGGAGACCACAGAGCCGCGGAGGCACGGCGTTTTTCAACGAATTTCTCTGCGGCCCTGTGACTCCGTGACCTCCGCGTTTCATATGCCGTGGTTTGATCGATGAACCACGGACAGGGTTCGCCCCGAACCGACGCCGACAGGCGGTTATGGATTCCTGCCTGGGCAGGAGGGGGGAATGCGACAAAATAGAGGATAATCCATCCGCTCAGGGATTGCCGCGAAAGCCCTCGAACAGCATCACCGACTGCTCCTGGGCAATGTGTTCGAAGCGCTGGCGCTGGCGCACGAATTCATCGAACAGATTGGGGTCGAACTGGCGGCCCCGGTTCAGGGTCATGATCTCCACGGCCGCGTCGGCCGACATGCCGGGCTTGTAGACCCGCTCGTGCACCAGGGCGTCGAACACGTCGGCCAGGGCGACGATGCGCGAGGCCATGGGGATGGCCTCGCCCTTGAGGCCGTAGGGGTAGCCGCTGCCGTCCCACTTCTCGTGATGGCTGAGGGCGATATCCTTGGCCATCTGCAGCATGGGGCTCTTGGAGCCGGCAAGGATGCGTCCGCCGATCACCGGGTGGGTCTTCATGATGGCGAATTCCTCGGCGCTGAGCGGGCCCGGTTTGCGCAGCACCACGTCGGGGATGCCGATCTTGCCGATATCGTGCATGGTGGCGGCGATGCGGATGTCGTCGATGCGGCTGCGCTCCCAGCCGATGGCGCTGGCCAGGGCCTCGCTGTAGAGGCCGATGCGGCGGATGTGCGCACCGGTCTCGCCATCGTCGCGGGATTCCGCCGCCCACACCAGGCGCAGGGCGATCTCCTCTTCGCGGGCCCGGATGTCCGCGGTGCGCCGGTGCACCTGCGTTTCCAGAAAATTCCTCAGCAGGGCATTCTCGCGCCCCATCTGCAAAAAAACGCGCTGCGCCTCGTAGCGCTCGCCCAGCAGTTCGATGATGAGCAGGCGGCGCCCGTTCCAGCGCACGGCGATGGCCTCCAGGGCATGCTCACCGCCGCGGGCGTCCGTCTCCACCCAGGGCCCGGAGCGCTGCGGTTTCGCGGCATGGTCCCAGACGGCTTCGGCCTCGGCGATGAAGTTTTCCAGAAAGGGAAACTCACGTTGCGGGTAGAGGCGTCCGCCCGTCTGCCCGGCCTCGGCCAGCAGTACCTCGAATCCCGCCGGCGGTGTGCCCACCAGCTGGAAACTGCCGTCCGTCTGCCGCTCCAGCACCGCCATGTCGAGGGCGTTGCAGAGCATGGGCGCCGCCATCCCCGGCGCGGCTGGCGAGGTTTGCGGCGGGGTGGACTCCAGGCGCAGCAGGCGGCGGCGCAGCAGATTGAGTTCATTGGCCTTCTGCTGCGCCTGGGCGCGCCAGTAGAGGCTGTTGCTGCGGTCGATCAACACCACCCAGTCGCGGCGCTCTTCGGGCAGAAGGTGGATGTCGGCATGGCGGTCCAGGCCGAGTTCCACTGCCGCCAGGGTCAGCGAGGTGTCGCCCAGGGGCAGCATGCCGGCAAGAAACAGCAGTTGTTCCGCCGCCGCCTCGCCCGGCACCAGGCCCCTGAGGCCGAAGTGCTCCAGATCGCCGCCCATGTCATTGAGGACGCCGTCCTTGCCGATCTGCAGCCAGGCGCTGGCATCCTGCCGCAGGGTGAGTTCGAGCAGGGCGCCGCCCACCGCCGCTGGCAGTTCATCGATCATTCGTCCAGCATCTCTTTGCCCAGGGCGATGAAGGCCTCTTCCACGCCGCGGCCGGTCTTGGCGCTGGTCTCCAGCACCGTCCAGCCGCGCGCCACCAGGCGGTCGATATCACGCGGGTCGATGAGCCAGCCCTCGGTCAGATCGGCCTTGTTGATGAGGAAGGCGAAGGGTACCTCGCCGATCTCGGCGAGGGCCTTGTCGCGCAGGGCGAGGGCCGTGTCCAGTGTCTCCGGGCGGGTACCGTCCACCACCAGCAGCAGGCCGGCGGCACCGCGCAGGTAGGGCAGACGCAGGCTGACGAATTCGTCCTCGCCGGCCAGATCCCACAGGATCAGTTCCAGCAGCCGGCCATCGATGGCCAGTGGCTTCTTGTCGATCTTGACCCCCAGTGAGGTCTGGTAGCGCGCGTTGAACAGGCTTTTGACGAAACGCTCCACCAATGAGGTCTTGCCCACCGCGAAGGCGCCCAGCATGCAGATCTTCTTGCGTATCATGCGCCCGCTTCTTCTCTCGGCATTCGTTTAATCTCCAGGGTCACGCTGCGGTTTTGCGCCCGCCCCGCCGGGGTGTCTTGCGTGCTCACCGGCTCGCTGCTGCCGGCGGCGCGCAGTGTGAGCAGGGCGGGATCGACGCCGCGGGCAAGCAGCTGCTCACGCAGCCATTCGGCACGCTGGCGGCTGAGCATGAGGTTGTGCGCTGCGCTGCCCGTGGCATCGCTGTGGCCCACCAGTACCACCCTTGCCCGTTGTCCCTGCTGTCGCGCCAGGGCGTCCAGGCGGCGCAGGTCGCGGGCCAGGCGTTGCAGGGTCTGTGCGTCGGCTTCGCCACGGGCGGTGTCGACGTCGAAAAGGATTACCTGCCCGCCCAGCGCCGTCTGCAAGGCGTGCAGTTCATCGCCGGCCGGGTCTCGCAGGCCGCTGGCGTCGACCGAGTCCACGCCGGGCAGGGCCAGGGCAAGGCGTCGTGCCTCGGTGATCCAGTGGCCCGGGGCCTGGCCGTCGAGGCGCAGCACCCCGCCGTCCAGCGTCAGGCTCACCGTCGCCGGTGGTTGCAGCAGCTGCCGGGCGCGGCTCAGCACGAAGGGCGGGGCGAGGGCCTGGTAGGGCTCGAAGTGGAGATCGAGGCGCTGCGGGTCCAGCGGCCCCTGGGTGTCGAGCAGCGACAGGGGTTCGGCCGCCAGTGGATCGCGCAGGCCCTGCACGCGATAGCCGTCGCCAGCGGCCCCGGCGCGGGTCACCACGATGCCCGGTGCCTGGTCCAGGGCCTGCAGGTAGGCCTCGAAGGCCTGCCGCTCGCGCAGGCCGGTATAGGCCCAATAGCCGCCGCCGGCGAGCAGGGCCAGCAACGGTATCAGCAGCAGCGGCGAGATGCGCCGGGGGGGGTCGCGGTAACGGGCCTGCAGGCATTGCTGCAGGGTTTGCCGTACCTCGTCCGTCTCGAAGGCCGCCGGATCGCCGGTGAAGCCGCTCAGGGCCTCGGCCTGTTGCTGGTGGAGGGTCTCCAGGGCCTCGCGGAACACGCCGCGCAGCGCCTGTGGGGCGTTGCCGCGGATGGCGCCGGCGATGACCGCCTCCGGACCCTGTTCCACCCACACCGTGAGGTCGCCCATCTGAATGCTGTCGAGGGTCTGGCCATCGGCCACGGCGAAGGAGTCGCGGACGAAGTCCTGGATGGCAGTGAGCATGGCCGAGACCAGACCGGCATCCTCACAGGCCACGTTGCCGGCGCTGAGGTGCTGCAACAGCACGCTGCTTTCGCGGTGGATGAGAAACACCTGTTCGACGCGGAATTCCAGGCTGTGCAGCAACACCACCTCGGCGAAGGGGCGGCCGCTGCGCCAGGCCTCGAAGCGCCAGGCCAGGCCGCGGCGGGAGAAACTGTGCTCCAGCGCCTCGCTGAGGTTCTGCAGCATCTGGCGCAGGGCCTCGGCCATGGCCTTGCGGATGGCGGGGCCGATGACCGGAAACAGGGCATCGGCGAAGCGGCGGCTGTCGCGGCGCACGGAGGTGTGGATGATGGTTTCGATGGTGGGGGTCAGGGCATCACCCAGGGCATGGCCGTCTTTTGCGCTGAGGCGCAGGGCCTCGGGCAGCACCCGGCTGACGTCGCGGGCGCGCAGCGCCGGGTTCTCCAGGCGCTCGCCCAGCTCCTCGATGCGGCGCTGCTCCGGACGCAGCAGCAGGCGCCGCAGGGTGCCGAGGTCGTCGTCTTCGCCATCCGCCCCGGGGGCGACAGGCTTGTCGGCGGCCACCTCAGGCCTTCCCGTTGCCTTCTGGTGGGGAGCCGCCGGTCTGCGGCGCATCGCCGGCGATGCGCATGGCCAGCTCGTTGAACAGGGCGGAAAGGTCGCTGCGGTCGACCTTTTGTTCGCGCAGGCTGCCGGTTTCGCGCGCCAGCTGGTCGCCGGCTTCCGCCTGGCGGGCGCCGATCTCCTCGCCAAGGGCGCGGGACTGCTGCTCGATCTGCTGTCGTAAGTCGCCGGCCGTCTGCTTCAGGTCTTCGCCCAGCCCCGCCAGGGCCTCGGCGAGATCCTGCTCCGCGGCCAGGCGGTCATCGTGCTCGCCGCTGAGGCGTTCTAGCAGGGATTCCAGCTCACGGTCGATGGACTGTTCGAGGGCGGCCAGGCGCTTTTCCTGCTCCTCGCGCAGCCGGCTCACCTCCTTCATGATCCGCTCTTCCAGTTGCGAGAATTTGCGCTCGTAGTCGCGCATCTGGCTGCCGAAGATGATGTCACGGATCTTGTCGACGCTTTCCTCGCCACCGGGGCCGGCTTCGGTACTGGCTCGCTGGACGCTGGCGCTTTTCTTGTTGGGCACGGCTCTCTCCTTGTCTTTGCACCTGAATCCGTGGATTCAGGTTTGCAGATAACGGCAGGCCCCGATGATGCCGGATGCATTGAATGAGTATCTCTGCCGCAGCAAACCTTCCTCTCGGAACCTTGCGGATGAAAACACAAAAATCGCGAGGCCGCCAACCACCGGGCGCAAGCCGATGCCTGCGAGGAAATCCATGCTGTCGCCAGGAGGTGGTGGTGTCGGCGGATGACGGACAAGCCAGGCCCCGCGAATGGCCGGCAACAGCCGCATGGACGTCCCGCCCCATAAGCGATATCCTACGCACCCCGTTCGGGGATCGCTCAACAAAATGCGCCTGTAGCTCAGCTGGATAGAGTACCGCCCTCCGAAGGCGGGGGTCACAGGTTCGACTCCTGTCAGGCGCGCCATTTTTATCGATTTCGGCCTGTATTCGCAGCTTCGAGGCGGATGTCAGGCGCAAGCGCGGTGCGCTGTTACAAGCCACTAAAAAATCTACGGATTCAGGTGCCGCTGATCCGCTCTTAATGTAATGAGGCGTTCAATTTTCTTTCTGTAATGCCGCGGCTTCTTTCTCAACCTTTCTGAGCAGACTGTCCAGGCGCTTGTTCTTCTGGGTGTTTAGGTAGGTTAATGCCAGCAGGGTCAGTGGGTGAACATCCATTGTTTCGCAGAGGGCCTCGATCTTGTCCAGGGTCGGGCTCTTGAGTCCTCTTTCCAGGGTGCTCAAGTAGGTGCGACTGGAGACGGTCGAGAAATCCTCCTGGGTCAGCCCCCTGGCCGTTCTGATCGCTTTTAAACTTTTCCCGAAAGCCTGCCTGCTGTCCATCGTGAACTCTCATTCGAAAGAATTCCTATAAGGCCAGTTTGAGTCTTATTAGCGCTACAATCCATGATGTTCATTTGTGCGTGGGAGAAGTGGGTAATGTCATGAGCGTCCGGAGTCTCCATACCACCTGAACCCACGAGGAAAAAATCGGGGAATGTTTGGCCGCCCTTCCACCCGTGCGGTAGATTGGCCCCAAATCCGGCTAGGCGCGTTTTTTCACCCCGCCCGACACGCTGCCCGGCAGGGTCACGCCGTGGGTGACGGAGCAGTCCTGGTAGTCGATGCTGATGCGGTCGCCGGCGTAGGGGCGGAACAGGGTGTCGGCGAAGCGGACGTGGTCGGGATGGTCGCGATAGCTGTCGATCACGGCCTTGTGGGCGAAACGCACCAGCCAGCAGAAGCGGTATTTGGCGTTTTGCTTGACGGCTTCGCCGGTGAAGACTTCGCGCACGCCGGGGATGTTGGCGAGGATCTGCCGGCCTTTGGCGATCATCGATTGGGCCTGCTCGTCGCTCATGCGGTCGATGACGTTGTAGATGATCAGATGCTCGACCGGCGCCCAGGGTTCGCACTGGGTCAGTACCTCGGCGGCGCGTCCGGCGCTGCCCCACAGGCGCAGGCAGCGCTTCACCTCGGTGCAGATGGCCTCTTTGACGCCCTTTTTCAAATCGATGAAGCTGCCTTCGCGGTCGGCCTTGACCTGTGCGCGCATGGTCTTCGCCGCCACTTCGGAAAGCCCGGTGAAGTAGTTGATCTTGGCTACGCCCAGCGTGCTGAGGCGGCGGTATTGCTCTTCGTTGAGGCCGCTGCCACCGTGCAGAACCAGGGGGATGTCGACGGCGGTGTGGATCTGTTTCAGGCGTTGGAAGTCGAGCTTGATGCGGCCCTTGGACCGTCCCTGCACGGTGCCGATGGAGACGGACAGAAAATCGACCCCGCTGCGTTCGACGTAGGTCTTGGCCTCGACGGGCAGGGTCAGGGCCGAGACGTCTTCGTCGTTGGCCGAGCCCACGTAGCCGACTTCGCCGACCACCGGCACGTTGCAGCTGTGCGCCATGGCGGCGATGTCTTTGCTCAGTTTGATGTTGTCGGGCAGTTCGCGGTTGGCGGAGCAGAGGGTGATACCGTTGCAGCCCAGGTTGATGGCGCGGCGGGCGGATTCGAGGGAGCTGGCGTGGTCGAGCTGGATGGCGATGGGCACGGAGGCGCGCTTGGCGGCCGCTTCCACCGCCGGCATCATGAGTTCCAGGTCGTAATGGGCGAAGTGGTGCTCGGCCACGCTGAGGATCACCGGCGCGCGGGACGTCTCGGCGGCGTCGACGACGGCCTCGAGAAAGTCCAGGCTGACCAGGTCAAAGGCGCCCACCGCATAGTTGTTCTCATACGCGTGGTGCAGCATGTCACGCATGTTAACCAGCGCCATGTCGTTTTCTCCCTCGTTGTTTCTCTCGTGTCGCCCTTCTTCGCGTAGGGCGTTCTCTAATCGTTCCGCCATCGGGTTTTGCGCGGGGCGCCCCGCTCCGGGTGCTTGCATGCCGCCCGGGCCGGCACCGGCGCATCACTCTGCCGCTCGTTGGCGCAGATCCATTCGCGTTGCTCCGGGATCATTGCCGTGGCCGGATTGTAGAGTCTGGCGCCGGCTTCGTCATCCCGCATCGCTGGCAGTGACGTGTTTCGTGCCGCCCACTCCTGCGAATCCGTCGAAACCCTCAGCCACCGGGCATCAATCAGTGCCGGGTCGATGAGAAGGCGCTGCCAGGCCAGCGGCTGGTCGCCCCTCCGGGATATGCCGCAACACGTTCTTGCCTTGTTGCAGCAGAAAGTCCAGAAAACTTCGGGCTGCCAGCGACAGTTTCTTGCCTTTCAGGTGCACGGCATACCAGCTGCGTACGAGTGGAAATCCGCTCGCATCCAGCACGGCAATATTGTTGCCGGCAAGCTCCAGCCGGAGGTTGTGCCGCGACAGGACGGATATCCCCAGCCCCGCCATGACGGCCTGTTTGATGGCTTCACTGCTGCCCAGTTCCATATAGGGCTGAATCTTGAGGCCCTGCTCGGCAAACAGGCGATCCACGGCCAAACGTGTTCCGGAGCCTGCTTCACGTACCAGAAAGCGCTCTTCGCTCAACCGCTGTAGCGAAATGGATGGACATTGCGTGAGGGGGTGGTGGGGGCTTGCGACAACTACCAGTTCGTTTTCGGCGAACGGGTAGGCCTCTACATCGAGCCCAACGGGGACCTGTCCCATGATCAATAAATCGTCTTCGCGGGATTTCAGGCGCTCAAGCACCCGGGAGCGGTTGGTCACCTTCAGTATGGGCTTCACTTCGGGGTGCTGCGCGATAAAGGCGCCCAACAGATGGGGCATGAAATATTTGGCGGTAGTGATGACGGCAATGCGCAGCGGCCCCTTGACCACGCCTTCAAGTGCGGCAGCCGATTCGCTCAGCGAGGCCACGCTGCCAAGGACACTCTGGGCCGAGGTATAAACTTCACTGCCGACGGCTGTCGTATGAAGATGGTGGCCGACTTTTTCCAGCAAGGGCTGGCCAATGGTCTCACTGAGTTTCTTGACCTGCATGGAAACAGTGGGCTGGGTCAGATGCAGCGCCTCGGCGGCACGGGTGTAGCCGCCGAGGCGAACCACGGCCTCGAAAATCTGCAACTGGCGCAGGGATATGTGTCGAATGAGGTTTTCAGGGGCCGAGCAGGACATAGTTGATTCTCTATACCCATGATAGAGGTCATTGATTTAAATTTATATAGAGATTTATGCATAATGTCCACCGAGTGATAACAGCCGTTGCATGGCGTGTATTTTTGAAACACGGGAAGAGACTGTCGCCGCAAAGGGTGCGGCGGGTTCTGGCGGCGCGGGGATTGTGCGCCGAAAGATACGAATGTCCCGGCTGCTTGCAAGCTTGCGCCGCAGGCAGGATGCCGCCGCTCGGGAATAGCGGCTGGCGTGGTGGCTGCAGGATCTTCTGTTAGTATTTGGGCTGCCGCCTGGGTTGGTCTGCTGGTCGCCCTTGGGTATCGCAAAGGCATTGCTTGATGCGAGGCGGACGCCTGGGTGGGCTGTCGGGCGTGGTGCCGTGCGGGCGCGGAGTGAGTGGCGGGAGGCCTGCCACATCATTGGTTCAATGAGTCTTCGCCTGAATCCGTGGGTTCAGGTCTTCAATAAAACGAGCGGTTGATTTATCCCATGACACCACTAGATCCTATCGTACTCTTTTTTATCCTCGGGCTGGTTGCCGGCGTCTTGCGCTCCGAATTGCGTTTGCCGCCGGCTATCTATGAGGGCTTGACGATACTGCTGCTGATAGCCATCGGTCTGAAGGGGGGGATAGAGCTGGCCAAACAGCCCTTTGCCGAGCTGGTCGTCCCCGTGTTTTCGGTAATGCTGATGGGCTTTCTGTTGCCGCTGGTCGCTTATCCGGTGTTGCTGTATGTCGGCCGCTTCAAGCGGCCGGATGCAGCCTCCATCGCCGCCCATTACGGTTCGGTCAGCGTCGGCACCTTCGCGGTGGCGGTGGCGTATCTGGCCTCCCTGGATATCAGTTTCGAGTCTTACATGCCCTTGATGGTCGTGATTCTGGAGGTGCCCGCGATTCTGGTGGGGATCATCCTGGCCCGCGGTATCTCCCGCGAGACGCGCTGGGGGAAGCTGTCCCACGAAGTGCTGCTGGGCAAGGGGGTCGTGTTGCTCGTGGGTGGAATGCTGATCGGCTGGGTTGCCGGCCCCAAGGGCGTAGAGCCGCTTGCACCGCTGTTTTTCGATCTGTTCAAGGCGATACTTGCGCTCTTCTTGCTGGAAATGGGGCTGGTCGCGGCCAGTCAGATAAGCAGCCTGCGCCGTTATGGCCTGTTCCTTGTTGGTTTTGGCATTCTGTTTCCGTTGTTTTCGGCGGTCGTGGGCGGCTTGCTCGGCCTGATGCTGGGGATGTCGACGGGTGGTATCATGATGCTGGCAACCCTGGCAGCGAGTGGCTCCTACATTGCCGTGCCAGCGGCAATGCGGCTTACGGTGCCAGAGGCGAATCCCACGCTGTCGATCAGCGTTTCATTGGGGGTGACTTTCCCGTTCAACATTCTGGTGGGAATACCGCTCTATCTTCAACTTGCCAACCTGTTGCATGGCCCCGGAGGATGACACCGCAATGTCGATTGATACCCGTAAGCTCGTCACCATCATCACGGAGTCCGCGCTGGAGCATAGCCTGGCCGATGATTTCGAACGCCTGGGCGCCCATGGTTACACCATTACCAACGCCCGAGGCAAAGGTCATCGGGGCGTACGCGATGCCGATTGGAGTACCAGTAGCAACATCCGTGTCGAAGTGGTGTGCGATGCGGCGGTAGCCGATGCCATCGTTGGATATTTGCGAGAGCACTACTACGCCAACTATGCCATGATCCTGTTCATGTGCGATGTGGACGTGGTGCGCCCGGAAAAGTTCTGACGGTACGCGGGGGCGCTGCCACAACGGAACGAACTCACCAGCGAACGGCGCGTCCGCCGCCGAGGCTGGCGCTGGCGTGGTTTTTCGGGTTGTGTGCGGGTCAGGACGAGGGCGTAGTCGCATTCCCGTGCTGAGATATCAGAAACGCCTGGAATGCCTTTGTCACTGGCGCCAGGGACTTCTGCTCCGGATAGACAACGTACCACTGGCGTTCAAGAGGGAGTCCTTGTACGTCGAGCAGGACCAGGTCACCGCTGATCAGCTCGGCTTGCACCGTGCTCTTGGAGAGGATGGTGATCCCGAGCCGCCCCGCAACGGTCTGTTTGATGGCTTCGTCGCTACCCAGTTCCATGCGTATTCTGAGTTCTGTCTTGTGTTGCCGGAAGAAGTCTTCATAGGCGCGGCGCGTACCGGACCCCAACTCGCGGGAGATGAAGGGCTCGCTGCCCAGGCGGGCGGGCGGGATCGCGGACTGCTTGGCCAGCGGGTGTCCGGGATAGGCGACGGCGACCAGTTGGTTGGGAGCGAAGGGTGTCGCGGTGAGCTTGAGGTTTTTGGGCGGCTGCCCCAGGATGTACAGATCGTCCTGGTTTTGGTTCAGCCGTTCCAGAATGGCCTTGCGGTTACCGACGAACAGAGACACGTCGATGTCCGGGTGCTGCTCGCTGAATGCGCCTAGCAGGCGCGGCACGAAATATTTTGCGGTGGTAATGATGGCGAGTCGCAGGCTGCCCTTCTCCAGGCCCTGAAGAGCCGCCAGTTCTTGCGTGAGCCGCTCCATGCGTTCGAACAGATCCCGGCAGGCCAGTGCCATCGCATTGCCTGCATCGGTGAAATAGAGCTTCTTGCCGACCTGCTCTATCAACGGCTGGCCGACCGCTTCCGCCAGCTGTCTGACCTGGATCGAAACCGCCGGCGGGGAAAGGTGGAGCGCGTCGGCAGTGCGGGTGATGCTCATATGTACCGCCAGGGTATCGAAGATCTCCAGCTGACGCAGGGTTGCATGGCGTATTGACATCGGGTAGACAATGGATCCGTTGACTTGGTTAGAGATAGATCAACGCCGTTTGTAAGGTGTGCGTTTCGGGCGCTCGATGGCAATAACGAGGCCTGTGGCGTACAATGCCCGACCGCTGCAAGGCGTATAGTTAAACATATACTAAAAGACAATTTAAGTAATTTAAACTGTTATTTATCATGCAGCTCTATGACAATGCAGTCCACGCTTGTATCACGCCTTAAGTGATATTAAGCACCGGTTTGTTATTCATCGTTCATTCATCAATGCAGTCCAAGCTCATTCACTACTAAGCGACATGGGCACCGGTTTGTTATTCGTCGTTCATTCACATTGCACTAGAGAGGGTACTTCATAATGAGCAATACTTACCAAGCGGGCGTGAAAGAGTACCGCGAAAAGTACTGGACCCCAGATTACGTTCCGCTCGATACTGACCTGCTGGCCTGCTTCAAGGTCACCGGCCAGCCGGGCGTGCCCAATGAGGAAGTGGCTGCTGCCGTGGCCGCCGAGTCGTCAACGGGTACCTGGAGTACTGTCTGGTCTGAATATCTGACCGACCTCGAGTATTACAAAGGTCGCGCCTACCGCATCGAAGATGTGCCGGGTGATCCGGAGGCCTTCTACGTCTTCATTGCGTATCCCATCGACCTGTTCGAAGAGGGCTCAGTGGTCAATGTGTTGACCTCGCTGGTGGGTAACGTCTTCGGCTTCAAGGCGCTCAGGCATTTGCGCCTGGAAGACATTCGCTTCCCGATCGCCTATATCAAGACTTGCATGGGGCCGCCGAGCGGTATTCAGGTGGAGCGTGACAAGCTGAACAAGTATGGCCGTCCGCTGCTGGGCGCCACCATCAAGCCCAAGCTGGGTCTGTCGGCAAAGAACTACGGTCGCGCGGTGTACGAATGCCTGCGTGGCGGCCTGGACTTCACCAAGGATGACGAGAACGTCAACAGTCAGCCCTTCATGCGTTGGCAGAACCGTTTCGAGTTCGTGGCCGAGGCTGTCCTCAAGTCCCAGGAAGAGACCGGTGAGCGCAAGGGTCACTACCTGAACGTCACCGCCGCTGACCCCGAGCAAATGTATGCGCGTGCCGAGTTCGCCAAGGAGCTGGGGCAGCCGATCATCATGCACGACTTCCTGACGGCTGGCTTCACTGCCAATACGGGTCTGGCAAAGTGGTGCCGCGAAAACGGCATGCTGCTGCACATTCACCGTGCCATGCATGGCGTTATCGACCGTCATCCGAAACATGGCATCCATTTCCGCGTGCTGGCCAAGTGCCTGCGTCTTTCCGGCGGCGACCATCTGCACACGGGTACCGTGGTGGGCAAGCTCGAAGGCGATCGCAATGCGACGCTGGGCTTCGTCGATCAGTTGCGCGAATCGTTCGTTCCCGAAGACCGCTCGCGCGGTATCTTCTTCGACCAGGATTGGGGCTCGATGCCGGGTGTCTTCGCGGTCGCCTCTGGCGGTATCCACGTCTGGCACATGCCCGCCCTGCTCTCCATCTTTGGCGACGACGCGGTATTCCAGTTCGGTGGCGGAACCCAGGGTCACCCGTGGGGCAATGCTGCGGGCGCCGCTGCAAACCGTGTTGCACTGGAAGCCTGCGTCAAGGCGCGCAATGAGGGTCGTGAGCTTGAGCGTGAGGCGAAGGAAATTCTCACCGAGGCCGCCCGCCACAGCCCGGAGCTGGCCATCGCAATGGAGACCTGGAAAGAGATCAAGTTCGAGTTCGATACCATCGACAAGCTGGATGTCAAGTAAACAGCTGTTGGCGAACCCGAAGCTAAATCAAATATGAGGAAATTATTATGACTGGCACGCATGAAATGGGTGACTACCAGACCGTCCCCACGCTGGAGACTTTCGGTTTCCTGCCCAAGCTGACTCAGCAAGAAGTTGAGGCGCAGATAAACTACATCATTGCGCAGGGCTGGACCCCGTCCATTGAGCACGAGCACCCAAGCCGTGCATTCAATCACTATTGGACGATGTGGAAGCTGCCGTTTTTCGGTGAAACGAGCCTCGATCGAGTGCTTGATGAGCTGGAGGCTTGTCGTCGCGCCTACCCGGATCACCATGTCCGTTTGCTCGGCTACGATACCTACACCCAGAGTCAGGGTGTCTGTTTTGTGGTCTACGAGGGTCGCGGCTAGGGGCTCTATGGTGGTTGCCCCGGTTCCGGGGCAACTGCTGACAAGGTTCGAATCCAGCAAACAACGTGACGGGGTTTACGATGGCACAGACTGTCAGCAACAACAGCAGCGGCGGGCGTCAGGCCGCACTCGCCAGGCGGCAAGCCTTGAGCCGTGGCGGCAAGGCGGCAGCCAACGATAATGCGGTTTCCGCGACGCCTGCCGCCCGCTCAAATTCTGCGAATGCAACAGGGCGTGCCGCCTCCGTGGCTCGTCGCCGGGCAATGTCCGAGGGTGGCAAGCGCAGCGTGAGTAGTCACGACCGTGTACGGGTGCCGCCGAGCCCAGCCGCAGCGGCGACGCCTGCGCGGAAAGAAGATGCACGAGTTGTGTCGGCCAGGCGCTCGACGGCTGTTGCTGCTGGCGGAAGGGCTTCCGCTGCCGGCGTCGGCGTGAGCGGCAGTCGTGCCGTGGTGATCGCTCGTCGACGGGCAATGTCGACTCATGGAAAGGGCGGCGTGAGCAGTCGTGACCGGGTGCGCGGCCCAGAATCCAGAGAAAAAACGATGACGGGCGCGGGCGTGGGGGCGGAGACTTCCCCCGCAGATTGTGGTTGTGGTTGCAAGGGCGGCGGAGTCGCCGAGGCGCCGGCGACTGGCAGCAAACCGCGTAAACCGCAACGCCAAGTAAAGAAGCGTGCCACGGTACAGGCCAGTGCCGCAAACAATAGTCGCGTGATTGCGCTGGCGCGCCGGCAGGCGATGTCTGCCCGTGGCAAGGCGGGTGTGAGCGCCAGCAGCATGAGCGCCGCACAGACCGTGCGTGCGGCGAATCCTCTTGTTTCCGGCCGTGAACTGGCTCAGGCGCTGCGTGCGCAACGTAGCCGCCAGGGCAAAACCTGCCAGAAAAAGAGTTCCCCTTGTGGCCGCATTCGGCCGCCGAAGAATCCCGCTGTCGGCGCGGCACAGGATGCGCCATGGAAAGTGGGCGCGGGCGAAACCAGCCACGGCCAGACGATCACCGGCACCATGGTGGGTCGCAGCCACAAGACCACGGGCGATGAGCCCAGTACCTGTCGTGACGTGACGGGCACCGACTATATGGGTGCGGATATTTTTCGTGAGTTCTGCCAGTCCGAGCCCAATAAAATGGCGCCCAAGGTGAGGCTGAGCGCTACCCTCCGCGGCAACCCGGTGACCGGCAATGAGCTGGGTCGCAGTCACCATGTGACCGGTGATGAGCCGGGCAGCTGCCAGCAGGTGACGGGCGTTGAGTACCTGGGGGCAGGGCATGCAGAGACCTTCTGCGGCAATCGCCCTGAGTCTGCTCCGGTCCCTGCTCCGGCCAAGGTGGCGCGTACCGAAACCCGCAAGGGTCAGCCGGTGACCGGCAACGAGGTAGGTCGTTCGCCCAAGGTGACGGGTGACGAAGCCGGTGCTGAGCGTGAATTGACCGGCAGCCAATATATGCGGGCGGGTGAGGGTCAGGCGCCGGCCAAGGTCGGCACTACCAATACCCTGCGCGGTGGTTCCGTGACCGGCACCATGGTCGGGCGCAGCGAGCGGGTTACCGGTGACGAGCCTGGCACCTGTCGCATCATCAGCGGTGACGACTACGTCGGCGGGGAACAGTACCGTGATTTTTGTGCCAGCGTACCGGAGCCGCAGGACGCCAAGGTGGGCGTTTCGCAGACATTTAGCGGTAAGCTGGTGACGGGCACCATGACCGGACGTTCCGGCAAGGTCACGGGCGACGAGCCCGGTACCTGCAAGGCGATTACCGGTACTGGCTATGCGGGGGCTGAGCAATACTACGATTATTGCAAGCCGGAGGCATCCACCGTGGCTGCAGCGCGTACCTCGGTGCAAAAGGGCGCCGCTGGCGCCGTGATGACCGGCCAGCAGCCTGGCATCGGCGGGAAAGTGACCGGGACCGAGAAGGGCGACTGTGAGCCATTGACGGGGACGCCCTATATCGGCGCCGACCAGTATGCGAATGCCTGTGCGGCGACTGCTGCGGAGCCCGCCAGCCCGGATTTTCCACAGTCGCTGGGTGGAGATGCGCCTTGGGGCCAGTTCAGTGTTGCCAATATGGCTGCCCAGGCCACGCAAGACACTCCGGCGGGCGTGACGGGAACCCGTTATGCCCAGGGCCAGATCACCGGGCCATTCGGTATGGCGACGGGCAAGGTGACGGGTACGGAAGAATTTCGTTCCGGCCGTTCGGCGCGCGCAGAATCGCCGCTGCCGGAGACGGCGGCCAGCGTTGAAGGACGCGTGAAGTCCCGTATCAGCGGCGAAGGCATCGGTGACTCGAGGATCACGGGTAATGACTGGGATACCGGCGACCTTGTTACCGGTACTGAAGGCAGATCCGCCATGCGGCGTAATCCAACCCGCCGCGGCAGCACTATCGCCTCAGCCCCGCCGAGCAAGAGAAATGAAGCAGTGAGTGAGCCTGTCAGTAAAGTGACGGGTGGCAGTGGGAATAGCGAAAAAGGTTCTCTGGTGACTTACTCGGGGGGCGCGCGGGGCTGACCCCGATTATAAGTCGTAATGTTGAGTTCACGTCGCAATCACCCACGCTCGCTCTGCTGGTCGCAGACAGCGGCGCCCCTGGGCAAGAAGCCCAGCAGCCAGGCCGACTCGTTCAGGCGAGGCGCGTTTGGTGCCGCGCGCCCGGCTGTCGCGCAGATGCAGGGCAGGCATGAAACCCATGCATTGACGCGCGTCGATGAAAATCAGCAGCTGTTTGATTATGAGCGCAGCGTCAAGGCCTCTTTCGATGCCATTGTCCCGGTTCTGAAAAGGATCTCGGCGTTGCAGCACGAAGAGGATTTCGAGGTGCGGGCGCAAGCCATTGCGCGCGAACAGCTGGGCTTTGGTCTTCCTGAGGAGATCCTGGAAGATGCCTGGGTGAACCAGCTCGATATGCGCCGTTTATTTGCCTGGTGCCTGTTCGAGACGTACCGGCGTTTTTGCGACGAGTTTTTCACCGAGACCCCGCTGGGTTCTGTGGAGGAAGAACAGGCATTTCGCCGTTTTCTTCAGGACTGTGGGTTCCACACCCTGGACGTGTCTCCCTGTGCTGATGGGCGGTTGGCGCATGTGATCCGCTATGTATTGCGGCTGCCCTACCGGGCCGTGCGCCGCAAGTCTTATGCGGGTGCCATGTTCGACGTCGATGACAGTATCCAGAAGTGGGTGGAGACCGAGATGCTGCGGCTTCGCCAAGGCCGGCCCGATGACTCCGGCCTGCCGACGCGCTACCTCAAGGTGGCTGTCTATCACTACAGTTCGGGCGATCCTGACAATCAGGGCTGTGCCGCGCACGGCTCCGATGCGACCCTTGCGGCCCAGGGTGCGCTCGGTCAGCTGTATGCTTTCCGCCAGGCGGTGGAAAACAGTTTTTGCTGTGGCGCCTCCATTGACCTGTTGTTGATAGGACTGGATACGGATACCGACGTGATTCGCGTGCATGTGCCGGATGGCAGCGGCGATATTGCGCTCGAGCGTTACCTCGATGCCGGTGAAATCCGCAAGGAGACCTTGCGCCTGTCGGCTTACGAGGCGGAGGCACGCATCAGAGAACTCGTCGACGCGACGACCGATAACGTTGCCCCGGGTATGGCGAAACTGGTTACCCGGCTGATTGCCAACAATTTTTCGCAGATCGATTATGTACGCGCTTTCCACGGCGAACATTATGAGGATATCGGCCACGCCGAACGTTTCATCGGGGCCGGGATTGGTTTTGAGGAAGTGCAGCTACGCAACCTGACGTATTTCGCCTACCTCGACACCGTTGAAGAGGCTGCACAGGATCTCGATGTCGGGGTGAGTATTTTTTCCAAACTCAATGTCGCGCATGGCCTGCCCATCCCGGTGGTGGTGCGTTATGACTACCACGGCCAGGTGCCGGGCGCGCGTGAGCGAGCGATCAAACGTTGCGCCCGTGTGACGGATGCCTTGACCTCGCGCTATGCAAAGCTCGCCGAGAAAGGCTTGCTGCATACCTTGCAGGTGGTTCGCGACTGTAACGCCGGCGGACGCATCGAGGTGTTGGCCTGTTCGGTCGGCGCACAGGAAGTCCACGGATGAAGATTTGCCAGGTTGTCAGTCCTCTGGTGTCGACCAATCGCATCCAGACCCTCGAGCACAAGCACCTGCAGGTGGTGCGTGATGGTAGTGCGCTCCTGGTAGCCGTCGATAGTGTCGGCTGCGCGCCTGGCGACTGGGTGATCTGTGTCGGCAGTTCCGCTGCCCGCGAGGCTGCGGGTAGCAAAGAGTACCCGAGCGATTTCACGATCGTTGGCATCATCGACTACTGGCCGCCGGAAGAGGATGCGCCGGAAGGGGGCGAGCGCTGATGGAAATTTTGCGGGTCGAGGCGCCGCTCGTTTGCACTCAGCGTGTCGCCGGCCTGAAACTGATCAGTTTGCGGGTGTTGCGTGACCGCAAGGGCAAACGTTTGGTGGCAGTCGATCCGGTTGGTGTCCGTGAGGGCAATTGGGTGTTCACCGTGAGCGGTTCGGCGGCACGGTACGCGGCTGGTGATTTCGGTATTCTGACCGATCTCACCATCGGCGGAATCATTGACCAGGGGAGCATAAACAGCTGTTTGGCCGAGCAGGCAGGTCAATAGGGATTTTTAATATTTTCACTAACCAAATGATAGAACCGAGTCAGCAGGAGATACAAAGATGGCTAGCGACAATTACGGCATTGCACTGGGTATGATTGAAACACGAGGGCTGGTGCCCGCAATCGAGGCGGCAGACGCCATGACCAAGGCTGCGGAAGTGCGCCTTGTCGGCCGCGACTTCGTCGGTGGTGGCTATGTCACCGTTCTGGTGCGCGGCGAGACCGGTGCGGTCAATGCGGCCGTACGTGCGGGTGCGGATGCCTGTGAGCGGGTAGGTGACGGCCTGGTTGCCGCACACATCATTGCCCGTCCTCACCGTGAGGTCGAGCCCATTCTCGACAACAAATTCAAGGCATAGGCGGTGTTTCACATCGTGATGCTGACGCATTCATTTATTTGACAACAAGTAACGACGGAGAACAAACCAATGGCAAATGACAATTACGGTATTGCACTGGGCATGATCGAGACCCGCGGGCTGGTGCCCGCAATCGAGGCGGCAGACGCCATGACCAAGGCTGCGGAAGTGCGCCTCATCGGCCGCGAATTCGTCGGTGGCGGCTATGTCACCGTTCTGGTACGCGGCGAGACCGGTGCGGTCAATGCGGCCGTGCGCGCGGGTGCCGATGCCTGTGAACGGGTGGGTGACGGCCTGGTTGCTGCGCACATCATTGCCCGCCCGCATCGTGAAGTTGAGCCCGTATTGCCCACGGGTGATGCTGGCAAGGCGAATTCCAAGTAAGACATTCGGGACTCGCTTATCAGGTGTTGTTTTAGTCGGTTGAACCATTTCGCCTGGTGCGCCGGGGAGAGATCGCATCGTTTATTCCATGTGCCTCGACCCATTGCGTGCCAGGTGGGTGTTTTCATCGCCCCGGACCGGGGACTTGTTTTTGCGAGCCCGTAATTTATCCAACAGGAGAACCAAGCCATGACCAACGACAACTACGGTATTGCACTGGGCATGATCGAGACCCGCGGGCTGGTGCCCGCAATCGAGGCGGCAGACGCCATGACCAAGGCCGCAGAAGTGCACCTTGTTGGCCGTGAATTCGTCGGCGGTGGCTATGTTACCGTGCTGGTGCGTGGCGAGACCGGTGCAGTGAACGCGGCGGTGCGTGCGGGTGCCGATGCCTGCGAACGGGTGGGTGACGGCCTGGTCGCTGCGCATATCATCGCTCGCCCGCACAGTGAAGTGGAGCCGGTGCTCGGTGGCGGGACGGGCTCTACGGGCAAGCGCGCCGCTACTTAATCGGGGTTTGCCATCATGCTCTACACCAGCGCTGATCGGCACGTCCTCGGTTATCTTGGACGGGCGCTGAGCCTCGAGTTTTCAGCGGTGCAGCAGTACAGTACCCAATCGCGCCTGGTGGCGGGCTGGGGGCTGGACGATGCTGCACGGCGCCTGGGCCAGGAAGCAAGCGAAGAGCTGGGGCATGTCGATCGCATCATTGCCCGCATGTTGGCACTCGGTGTCGCCCCCAACGCCTCACAACTCAGACCGGTTCGTCTGGGCTCCACGCTGCGTGAACTGTTATTGCAAAATCACAGCTTTGAAAGGGAAATTGTCCATTTGTACGACAATGCCACCCGCCATTGCGCAGCTATGGGTGATCACGATAATCGCCTGTTTTTCGAAACGCTCCTCAAGGAAGAGAAGCATCATGTCGATGAGTTTGCCCGCTGGCTCGAGGAACTGGAAGGTCCTGCTGCCAGAACGCCAGCGGAACGCGCCACTTTCTGAGGAGCAGCCATGAACGAGGAGTGGCGGGAGCGCAAGCGTCCCAATCGCCTGGAAAAACGCTACGGATTTGCAAATTACGAAGCGTTGCGTGACTTTCTCGATCGTGCCGCAGAACTGTCGGAGCGCGAGGGTCTGTACCCGGACATGGGTTTCGGTCGTGATTATGTGAACATTACGATCCACGCCGGGGAAGGTGCGGACGAGCTTGCCATGGAGCAGCGAAATTTCGCCGTGCAGCTCGACGCGCTGTATAACGCCAACGCCAGCCCCTGAGATCGTCATCATGTCCGTGATCGTGCTGGTTGGCAACAAAGGTGGCGTGGGAAAGACCACGCTCAGTCTGAATCTGGCGGCTGCCTTTGCTCGCAACGAGCCGACGGTGATACTCGATGCCGATCCACAGGGTTCGGCCCTGCAATGGTATGCCAACAGCGAGTACGGGGAGCTGTTACCCCCTGTATTTGCGGCAGCCGCTGATCTCGACGCGCAGCTTGCCGACCTGCAGACGCGCTACCGCCGTATCGTCATTGATTGTCCACCCTCGGTGCTGGCGCCGCAGACACACGCCGCACTACGAGCCGGTGATCTTGCGCTGATTCCGGTGCAACCTTCTCCACTCGACCTGTGGGCGATGGTGCACCTGGAGCGTGCGCTTGAACAGGCGCGCGAAGTCAATCCCGGGCTGGCGGCCTTATTGGTTATCAGCCAGCTCGAAGCACGCACAACCTTGTCACGGCTGATGCCCGATGCGCTGGCGGAACTGGAGATAGCGGTGGCGGCGACGGCGGTTCGACGCCGTGCCGTGTACCGCGCCAGTGCGCTGGAGGGCAGGAGCGTCTTTCACATGGGCCGGCGTGGCGCAGCTGCGGCAGCGGAACTCGATCAATTGATCAGCGAGGTAATTACATATGACCGATAAGGACGCCACACGACAGAAGCTCGTCAATTCCATGCGCAAGACCAAGGCGGGGGTCGCCGGCCAGGCTGCTGCGCCGGTGAAGACGGAGGCCGACGCGCCGGTGAAGGCACCCAGGCCGAAGAAGCCCGCGGCATCCCGCGCAAAGCCGAAGAAGCCTTCGCCGGTGAAGGGCAAATCCGCCCAGCCGGATTCCTTCTCGAGCGGTGGAGGCCGCCGCGTGTGGCCGGATTGAGCACCGCAGTCTGATATCTTCACCCCGTGTTTACCGGGCGGCTATCGCCTGAACCTCCGGATTCGGGTGCCGGCTGACGAACTGCCGGGCGGGATTGTCCTTACTGGCTTCTTCTGTCGGCGGCGTTCTGTTTCCTTGCGTGTCCCGGCATGTTTGCGGCGCCATCTGGCGTCCCGCCCCGGAGCCGAATGCTTGAGCCCGGTCGAAACCGCGCTCTGCGGCAGAGCCCCCAGGCTTAGTGAATAAGCAAGTCGTAGAATTTACATGATCAAACTAAGAACCTATGTGTACATCGACTCGCTGCAGCCACAGCTGGCCACCTATATGGGTACGGCCTCACAGGGTTTTCTGCCGGTGCCGGGTAATGCCTGTCTGTGGATGGAGATCGCCCCGGGCATGGCGGTACACAGGCTCACAGATGTTGCCCTGAAGGCAACCCGGGTACACCTCGGGCTGCAGGTCGTCGAACGCGCGTTTGGTTCCATGGTGTTTCATCATCGTGACCAGAGCGATGTGATCGAGGCGGGTCGCAGTGTCCTCGATGCACTGGACACCACACTGGAGTCGCGCCAGAAATGCCGTATTGCCTGGAAAGAGACCGTGCGTTCGATCACCCCGGACCATGCCGTCCTGATCAATCGGCAGGATCGCCGGGGATCGATGATACTGCCGGGCCAAAGCATGTTCATTCTTGAGACGGAACCGGCAGGTTATGTCGTCTATGCCGCGAACGAGGCCGAAAAGGCCGCCAATATCACCCTGGTGGATGCCCGTGCGGTCGGCGCGTTTGGCCGCCTCACACTGGCCGGAAAAGAGGCCGATATCGACGCCGCTGCCAATGCGGCATTGCAGGTCATAAGAGGTCTTTCCGGCAGTTAGCCCGGAATCACGACAGACGCAGAGAGATGCATCGACAACAGCTTTTGCAATTGCTTGCGCGCTATAAAACGCCCTATCTGGAAGAGGCGGCGATGGTTGAACGCACACGGCGTTTCATTCTGCAACATGAAAACTGTTTCGATCGCAGTCTCAAATCCGGTCATGTCACTGCTTCAGCCTGGGTGGTCGATCCGACGCGCCGCCATGTATTGATGCTGCATCACCGCAAGCTGGATCTCTGGCTGCAGCCCGGCGGCCATGCCGATGGCGAGAGTGATATCGTCAGCGTGGCATTGAAGGAGACCGCGGAAGAATCCGGTGTCGATGCGTCGCAGATCAAGCTGTTGAGCGAAGACATCTTCGATGTGGACGTGCACACCATCCCTGCCAGTAAGCACGATCAGCGTCACCAGCATTACGACCCCCGCTTTCTCGTCGAGATCGATGACCGGATACCATTGCCTGGCAGTGATGAAGCGCATGAGGTTCGCTGGGTGCCGCTGGAGCAGGTGTTGCGCTTCAACCATGCCCGCTCATTCTATCGCCTGGTGCAAAAAACCCGCCGGCTTAAGGCATGACGCCTGTCCACCCCAGAGGAAGCCTGACGCTCCGCGCTTGACCGTGGGGATGTCGTAAAACGGTCTGATCGGCTGATAGCGGCCAGCGGGGCATGGGGAAAGGGCGCTGGACCGGCCCCCAATGCAGCCGTTGGACTCAGGCCTGCAACGGCCGAAACTGGTTGAATCCGAGTATCGAAGCGGCAATCATGCACAGTCTGCCTACGCCCTGAACCCACGGATTGAGGTACCATCCAATCCACCCGTCTGGAGCTGGGGGAGGGGTGAGCCCTTTTCGCCAAGCGAGGATCGACAATGACCTGCCCCGATTATCTCAGCCAGGGCCTGGAGCGAGCCTTTAGGCGCATCCTGCGGGAGCGCGCACGGCACATGCCGCTAATCAATGATGACCTGCGGGTGGAGGCGGTTGGTTTTCGCCCCTGGCAGGGGCACAGCCTGGGCGTGATGGTTACGCCCTGGTTCATGGGCCTGATGCTGATTCCGCGTGAGGGTGATGACTGGAGCAAGCTGCGGCTGGGGGAGAAATGCATCCATGCATTTCCCTCGGGCGCCTATGAATTCACCGTTGCCGAAGATGACGGCATCGGCCGTTACCAGGTGTGCACACTGTTCTCCCCCATGGCCCGTTTTGCCGATCAGGCGACCGCCGTGGCCACTGCCAAGGCGGTGCTGCGGGGCCTGGTCGGCGAACAGGGCGCGACCGCAAGTGCCGGGAGCAGGGCCGTGGAGGAGTCGCTGCCGCTGGAGGAGCGGCCTCTCAGTCGCCGGGATCTGCTCAGGGGCCGGTTTCTGCGGCGTACGCGGCGTGGTAGCGGGTGATGAGTGGTTGCGCAGGGGTGAATGCTGGGACGGGAAGGGATAGTCCTGTGCCATGGGACCCGAACCCATGGGTTCGGGCGAGAGACAAAGCCAGCCGCGATGCTGGCTTTGTTTTTCTATGGTGCCGATGAGAGGAGTCGAACCTCCGACCTACTGATTACGAATCAGTTGCTCTACCAACTGAGCTACATCGGCGTGTGGCCGGGTTTGCCGCGCGTGAGGCGGGAGTATACGAGATGGATGGGTGGGGAAACAACCAGCACTGCTGGGCAGGCTCAGCGGTGCTGGCCCCGGGTCAGGATTTGTTGCGCAGGCGGACGATGATGTCGATGCCTTCCAGCTCCGTGCCGTCAGGAGGCGTGGGCAGCTGGCTGAGGGCGATCTTGTCGTCGTCGATGTCACTCAGCATGCCGGTGCTGAGGTTGAAGTAGTGGTGGTGCGGGCGGGTGTTGGAGTCATAGAAGATCTTGCTGGGATCGACCACCACCTCGCGGACCAGGCCCTTGCGGGTGAACAGGCCGAGGGTGTTGTACACCGTGGCCTTGGAAACGTGATGTTCTCCCTGGTTGACGCGCTCGAGGATTTGCTCCGCAGACAGATGCTGCGGGCGGGCAAACATGATGCGGGCAATCTGCCGGCGCTGCTGGGTGGGTGAGATGCCGTGGCTGGCCAGCAGCTCGCCAACATCTCCGCCAAATCGTTTGTCGCTATTTCCTACCATGATGCTAAGTATATCGTCCAATGTGGAAAAATTCTAATATTGGCGGCTTCAGGCCGCGCTGGCGTGGCTGTCGAGGGCAAACGGGGCGGGGTCAAGTATGGGGGGGCGGCCCAGTATCAGATCCACCAGCAGGTGCGCGGAGGCCGGTGCCATGACCACGCCGTTGCGGAAATGGCCGGCGTTGATGTACAGCCCCTCGATCCGTGGATGGGCGCCGATATAAGGGATGCCGTTGGGGGAGGCGGGGCGCAGGCCGGCCCAGTGGCGTTCCAGCGGGATCTCGGCGAGCGCGGGTATCAGGGCCTGGGCGGCGCGCTCCAGCTCCTGCCGGGCCTGTGCGGTGACGGTCTTGTCGAAACCTACGTCTTCCATGGTGCTGCCGAACAGGAGGCGACCGTCGCGGCGCGGGATGGCGTAGTGCCCCCGGTGCAGGACGACGTGCTTCAGCAGCCCGGGCTCGCCCCGGTAGAGCAGCATCTGGCCGCGCACGGGGGTGACGTCGATGCTCTGGCCCAGCTCGCGTAGCAGGGAGGCGCTCCAGGCGCCGCAGGCGATGACGACCTGCTCGGCGGCGATGCTGCCGCCATCGGCGGTGCCGACACCGCGGATGCGGCCGTTTTCGTGCAGCAGGCGGCTGACCTCGGCCGCTTCGCGGATGCGCACGCCGCGTGCCTGCACATCCTGGCGCAAGGCCTTGAGCAGGCAGGGGTTGCGCACCTGGGCGAATTCGGGAAACAGCAGGCCGCCTTGGGGATGTTCGCCGACGACCGGTTCGATGCGGCCGAGTGTGTCGCCGTCGATGTGTTCGAGCCGGGCGCCGGCCTTTTCCGCCCAGTCCGTGGCGTGGGGCGTCTCGCCGTGGTCGAGGATCAGCAGGCCGCTCTGGGTCCATTCGGGGTCGATGCCGGTGTCGGCCTGCAGCTGGTCGGTGAGGGCGCGGTAGTGCTGCTGGCTCCAGCGGGCCAGGGCGTTGACCGGCTGCGCGTAGCGCCACGGGTAGAGCGGGGAGAGGATGCCGCCGCCGGCCCAGGAGGATTCGCGGCCGATCTGGCGGCGTTCCAGCAGGGTGACGCTGGCCCCGGCCTGGCTGAGATAGCGGGCGGTGAGCAGGCCGATGATGCCGCCGCCGACGATGAGATGGTCACTCATGACTGTTCCTGTATCGATTGGCTGTTGAGGCCGTGAAAGCCGTGCCGGCCGACTTTCTCGCCGGCCAGCCGGCAGGCGTTGCGCAGGCTGTCGGCGAGCCCCTGCCCCGCCAGCCGGGCATGGATCAGGCCGGCGTTGAAGGTGTCGCCGGCGCCGATGGTGTCGATGACTCTGGCGGGCGCGAAGGCCGGGCTGTGACGGAGTTCGCCGCCCGGGGCGAGGCCATAGGCGCCGTGCCTCCCCCAGCTGCAGACGTGGAGCGCCCGCGACGCCCGCTGTTGCTGGTGGCGCAGGAAGGCGCCAGCGGCGGCCTCGGGCTCTGCCGGGGCCGCTGTGCCAAGCCGGTGCAGCGCGTAGTGGCGCGAGTATATCAGCAGGTCCGCGAGGCCGAACAGCTGCTCGATGTGCTCGCGGGGCTTTTCGATCTCGACCGACAGGGGCAGCCGCGGGCACTGGCGGCGGGCGTGTTTCAGCATCATGGCGAGGGCCGCCACGTTGCGCCCCTCGGCGTGCAGCCAGTCCAGTTGCCGGAGATCGATGTGACGGAAGGCATCGAGGTCGTATTCCGGCAGGTCGCGATAGTGGATGATGGTGCGCGAGCCGTTTTGCACGTTGAGGGCGATATAGGACGTGGGGGCGTGGGCGCCGGGGATCTGCCGCACAGGGGTGGTGTCGATGGCGTATCGCGCCAGGTCGTCGCGGATGGTCGTGCTGCTGGCGTCGTCGGCCAGGGTGCCGGCCCAGCGGCAGTGGTGGCCGAGCTGGCTGAGCACCACCAGGGTGTTGGTGACGTTACCGCCGCGGCGCACGTCCTGCGCCAGGGCGCGCACTTCCTCGTCCTCGGTGGGCCAGGCGGCGACATGGTTGACGATATCCAGGGTGGCGATACCGACGCCGAGGATGTTGGCCATGGTGCGCGTTAGTGGCTCTTGTCCGGGCCGCTGCCGGCCCGGCGCATGGCGGAGAGGGGGATGTAGAGGCTGAAGTAGTCGAGGATCAGCCAGCCCGCCAGGCCGGCGAGCAGGTACCAGAGGCTGTCGAGATAGGCGAGGTAGCCGAACAGCACCACGTCCCACATATAGAGGAAGTACATGACGGCCATGATGAGGGGCTGGGCGCAGACACGGCCGCCGCAATTCGAGCAGTGCATGATGGCCCATTTCGCGCTGCGGTATTTGTCCCACCAGGAAAAGGATTTCTGTTCACAATGGGGGCAGGGGATGGAGGCCATGAGTCGTGTCGTCGAGCGCGGTATCGGACTGCCGATCTTAACCGAGTGGCGGGGTATCTGCCTATTCCCGGGAGAGGGGATTGGTTACAATCGAAAGAAAAAACATTTCACGCTGCTTTTTATTGACGGAGAACGGGGAATTCAATGAGGGGATCCTGGCGGGGGAAGGTCGGATGGTCGCTTGCCGTTTTTTTATTGCCGTGGCTGCTGAGCGGCTGCGACGGCAACACGCCGCTGATGGAGCAGACCCTGTCCGGCGATGTGGCGGCGATCGAGGCCACGCTGGCGCAGGGCGAGGACGTCGATGCGCGCAACAACTATGGCTGGACGGCCTTGATGCACGCGGCCCGGCTGGGCGATGTCGGCAGCCTGCGCGTGCTGTTGGCGGCGGGTGCCGACGTCAATGCACAGGACAATGATGGCTGGACAGCGTTGCTGCGCGCGGTGCGCAAGGATCAGCAACAGGCCGCGGCGTTTTTGCTCGAGCATGGCGCGGACGCCAATCTGGCCGACAACAAGGGGTGGACACCGCTGTTGTGGGCCGTCAACCGCGGCCACCTTGAGTTGGTCCGCCTGCTGCTGGCCGCTGGTGCCGATGCCAATGCGACGACCAGGGACGGGCGTAA
This sequence comes from Gammaproteobacteria bacterium, assembly GCA_011371455.1. Taxonomy (GTDB): domain Bacteria; phylum Pseudomonadota; class Gammaproteobacteria; order SZUA-152; family SZUA-152; genus DRQN01. The sequence goes on along the minus strand of DRQN01000173.1, from coordinate 2,104 downwards.
TGCCGTGATGATTGCACGCAGTGAGGGCTTGAGCGAAATACTGGCGCTGCTGCAGGCCGCCGGCGCGAAATACTGAGTGGACAACGGGATGCGCGTTTTTTTCACGACACTGATACTGCTGGGCCTGTCATTCCTGCTGCTGGTCGCCTGTTCGTCGCCGCCGCCTTCCACCTCGCGCAGCGCCAGCTATGTGGTGGATGGTAGCGAGGACACCGGCACCAGCTGGCGCCGCTCGACGCCCAGCCAGGTGATGCTGGAGGTTGAGCCGCTGGCCAGTGACGGCATCCATGACCCGGAGAGCGAGGCCCTCCCGGTCCTGCAGGAGCCCGCCGAGGCGCTGGCGGCCTTTCCCATCGATCGCCGCGGTGCCGCCGACTGGGTAAAGGCGCTGGATCTGGGCATCATCTCGCCGCGCGCCGATCTGCTGGGCGAATCCGAGATGGCGGTGCTGGACATGGATATCATGTTCAAGGATACCGGCGCCATGCCCTGGGTGCTGTTCCCGCACGACAAGCACACCGCCTGGCTGGACTGCACCAACTGTCACGACGAGATCTTCATCCCCCAGGCCGGGGCCAACAAGATCACCATGGATGCGGTGCTGGCCGGTGAGTTCTGCGGCCGCTGCCATGGCAAGGTGTCGTTTACCCTGTGGGTGTGCGAGCGCTGTCACAGCGTGCCGCACGAAGGTTCACCGGCGAAGTGGTGGTGATATGAAAACCGTCTTGACGATGACATTGCTCGCCTTGCTGGCAGGCTGCAAGGCCGGGCCGGAGCCTCGGCCGGCGGCGGACGAAGAGGCCCCGGTGGCGCTGACGCCGGCATTGCAGGCGGCGCTGGACGAGGACATGAAACAAGACAACGGATCCACGGCATCGGCGCCGCTGGTGACCGAGCCCGACCCGCCCCTGGCGCAGAGCCCGGCGGCGGAACAAGCCAGTGAATCGCCGCGCGACGATGGCATCCACGATCCGCTCAACGAATCGCTGGACGTGTTGCAGGATCCGACCCAGGCGATGGCCGATTTTCCGCGCGACCGGCGCGGCGAAGTAGACTGGGTGCTGGCACTGGACGGGGGGTTGATTGCGCCGCGCGCCGATCTGCTGGGCGAGTCGGAGATGCCGGTGCTGGACATGGATATCACGTTCAAGAACACCGGTGCCATGCCCTGGGTGCTGTTCCCGCACGACAAGCACACCGCCTGGCTGGATTGCTCCAATTGTCATTCGGAGATATTCCTGCCGAAGACGGGCGGCAACGATATCGACATGAATGCGGTGCTGGCGGGGGAATACTGCGGCGTCTGCCACGGCAAGGTGTCGTTTTCGCTCTTCATCTGCGAGCGTTGCCACAGCGTCTCGCACCCCGGTTCCGGGCCGAAGTGGTGGTAGCTCGCCAGGTGCCTGATCAGGTGGGCGTCGCGGCTGCCTGCAACAGGCCGATGATTTCCTCGTTGCCCTTGTCCTCGGCCACGCTGAGGGCGGTCTCGCCGTCTTCGTCGCGGGCCTGGGGGTCGGCGCCGCGCTTGAGCAGCAGACGGACCACCTCGGGCTGATTGAAGGCTGCCGCCGCCATCAACGCGGTACGTTGCTTGAGGCCGCGCCCGTTGACGTCCACGCCGCCATCGAGCAGCGCTGCCACCACGCCCGCGTGTCCCAGTCCCGCGGCCAGCAGCAGCAGTTCTTCGCTGTCCTGCTTGTCCAGGGCCGGGATCTTGTCCAGCAACAGCCGCACGGTCTTGTCGTGGCCAAAATAGCAGGCGTTGACCAGTGGGCTGCCGCCGCTGTCGTCGCGGGCCAGGGGATTGGCGCCATTTTTCAGCAGCAGGGCGACGACGTCGTCGTGGCCGCCGGTGGCGGCAACGATCAGCGCCGTGGTGTTGTACTTGTCCGCAGCGTCCACCTCCGCGCCGCGCTCGATCAGCAGCCGCGCGGCATCGACATGCCCCTCCGAGGCGGCCAGCATCAGCGCGCGCTTGCCCTCGGTGGTGCGTTCGTTGACGTCGGCGCCGCCGTCGAGCACGCGCGCAATGGCCTCGACGTTGCCGTCCCTGGCCGCGTTCATCAGCGGGGTATAGACCTCGCGCGAACAGCCGCCCAGCAGT
>DRQN01000172.1 GCA_011371455.1 Gammaproteobacteria bacterium | reverse complement strand
TGTACGGCAATCGTACATTCCGCTGGTACGACGATCAACAGCTTCTATGACCGCCTTCATCTGTGACGCTGCCGGCCGTCTGACGGAAGACCGAAACCCCAGCGAGGGCAGTTGGCAACTGGCGCGACCGAACAGGAACGGGACGACCGCCAAGGAAAAATGATGTTCCCTCACTCCAGGTATTTCTCTTGCCAGGCCAGCGCAGTAGGTTGGGGTGAGGCACGAGCCCCAACATGAGTAATAGACGGCACTCTCACACAAGGCTTGCTGTACGATGTGCAGGGATGCCAGCACCAGATGTCCCCGTTTTACCGGTTTGAGATAGCCCCCTTGAAGTCGCTCAGTTGTCTCCTTCCACTTGAGTCGGGTCATGAGTTTCTCCAGGGTCAGGAACAGTACCCGATGTCTGGCTCAGATAATCAGGTAGGGGCAATAGCGGTTTGGTATTCCTGCTAAAATGGTGCGAGACAAGGTGGAGGATTGGCGCTAATCTTTGCGGGTGAAGGTGAAATGTGGGGAATGACTGCCTGCCACCTCGAACAGGCAGCAATCCCGGGAGGGGGGACATGAAACATCACATCCTCGCGGCCCTGATTGCCGCCGTCGGTACTCTGTGTGCGCTCCCTGCGCAGGCGGAGAAGGATCCGCTCGAACGCGGTTTGAAGGCCTATTACGCCGGCGACTACAAAACCGCCTACAACATCACCGTGCCGCTGGCCGAGAAGGGCAACCCCGCCGCGCTCAATCTGCTGGGCATGATGTACGAACTTGGCAAGGGCGTGCCGCGGAACCCCGCCCGTTCCGTGGTCTACTACCGCAAGGCGGCGGAAAAGGGCGACGTCCACGCCCAGTTCAATCTGGCCGTTTCCTACGATACGGGTTTCGGTATCCCGATGAATTTTCATGAGGCGGTGAAGTGGTATCGCCGCGCCGCCGACCAGGGCGCCGACTTTGCCCAGTACAGCCTTGCCACCATGTATGAGGAAGGCAATGGCGTGGCGCAGGATTTCAAGCAGGCGGCCCATTGGTACCGGCTGGCTGCCGAGCAGGGCAACATGCAGGCGCAGAACAACCTGGGCTGGCTGTACGCGCGCGGGCAGGGCGTGGGGAAAAACCTGATGGTGGCCTACGCGTGGCTGGATGCCGCGGTGGCACAGGGGCTGGAAAGCGCCGCGCAGGAACGCGACCGCATTGCCGCGCGGCTGACACAGAGCGAAGACGAAACCGCCCGCCGCCTGGCGAAGAAGTTTCGCCAGGACTATACGGGCAGTACAAAGTAGTCCGTAGCCCGGATGCAGCGCAGCGGAATCCGGGGAACTGGCAGCGCTTTCCTACGGCAAATTTAGCGCAGCGCCAGCGGCTGCAGCCCCGAAGGCGGCACCGTGAAGGGCAGTTGATCCGGCACGTCCTGATATTCCCCCGAGGCCAGCGCAATCCACACCAGTCCGGCCATGGAGTTCACGCCCAGCTTGCGCATGATGTGGGCGCGGTGGGTTTCCACGGTTTTGGTGCTGAGGTTCATTTCGTGGGCGATGACCTTGTTGGGGTTGCCGCGGATCAGCAAATGCAGCACTTCCTGCTCGCGCCGCGAGAGGCTGTCCAGGCGTCCGCGGATCTGCGCCCGCCATTCGCCGTCTTCGCGTGCGCGGCGATCCAGTTCGATGGCGCGCTGGATGCTGTCCAGCAGCATCTGGTCATCGAAGGGCTTTTCGAGAAAATCCACCGCCCCGGCCTTCATGGTGCGCACCGCCATGGAGACGTTGCCGTGGCCGGAGATGAAGATGATGGGAATGCTGACGTTCTGGCGGCTGAGGTGCTCCTGCAGTTCCAGCCCACTGAAGCGCGGCAGGCGCACGTCCAGTACCAGACAGCCGGGTCTGCCGGGGTCATAGGCGTCGAGAAAGGTTTGTACACTGTCAAAGGTGGCGACTTGAATACCCATGGATTCCAGCAGAATCTGCAGGGCATCACGCACGCCGTCATCGTCGTCGACGATGAAGACAGTGGGCTCAAAGGGGTTGTCCTGTAAGGCGGCCTGTACGTTCACAATTTACTCCTGGAAGACGTATCTCTCTCTCTTCCACAAGCTTAGCTCTTGCGCGGGGCAGTAAGCAATAGCCCGCTGGGTAATGAGGTGAATTGTGTGCCTGCGGGGGTTAACTGTCCTCGTCGTCCGGCAACAGGGAATGGCGCCAGAACTGATCTTCCTTCTCGAACAGGCGCCGCGTGGCCTGCGGGCCCCAGGTGCCGGCGGGGTAGGTGGGGATGTAGTCCCGTTCCATGGACCACACGCGCAGGATGGGATCGACCACCTGCCAGGCGCCGTTGACCTCGTCGAAGCGCAGGAACTGGCTCTGGTCGCCGCGGATCACGTCCATCAGCAGGTCTTCATAGGCATCATAGTTCTGTTCTTGCTCGTCGCGCAGGCTGGCATCCAGGCTGATGGTGCGGGTGTGCATGGTCGGCCCTGGCTCCTTGACCTGCATCTCGATACGCAGGCATTCGCTGGGCTGAATGCCGAGCAGCACCCAGTCCGGTTTCATCTGCTCCACGGGCGTGTCGCGGAACAGGTGCTGCGGCGGCTGCTTGAGGCGAATGGAGATGGCGGACTGACTCTTGGCCATGCGCTTGCCGGTGCGCAGGAAAAACGGCACGCCGCGCCAGCGCCAGTTGTCGATGTAGAGTTTCAGGGCAGCGTAGGTTTCGGTGGTGCTGTGGGGCGGGATGCCCTCTTCTTCGAGGTAGCCGGGCACTTGCTTGCCGTCGATCATGCCGGCGCCGTACTGGGCGCGGAAGGCATGGGCATGCACGGCGCTCTGCGGGATCGGGCGGATGGATTTGAGCACCTTGACCTTTTCGTCGCGCAGGGATTCCGCGTCCATGGCCGCCGGCGGCTCCATGGCCACCAGGGTCAGCAGTTGCATCAGGTGGCTCTGGATCATGTCGCGCAGGGCACCGGAGCCGTCGTAATAGGCGCCGCGGCCGCCGACGCCGAGGGTTTCTGAATGGGTGATCTGCACGTGGTCGATGTAATTACGGTTCCACAGCGGTTCCATCATGACGTTGGCGAAGCGGAACACCAAAATATTTTGCACCGTGCCCTTGCCCAGGTAATGGTCGATGCGGTAGACCTGCTCCTCACGCATGAACTTGTGGATGCGTGTCTGTAGCATGTGCGCACTATCCTGATCGTAACCGAAGGGCTTTTCGATCACGATGCGGCGCCAGCCGTGGGTCTCCTCGAAGGCGCCGACACCGGCCAGCTTTTCGATCACGGTGCCGAACTGCGCCGGTTGAAGGGCCATGTAAAAGGCGGCATTGCTGGGAAAGTCCTCTCTTTCATCCACCGCGTGACGAATCTGTTCGTAGATCTCGTCCTGATTGAGGTCGCCCTGGAAGTAGTGCATGCGATTGCAGAAGTCCTGAAACAGTTTTCCGTCCAGGCCGCCGCGGGCCTTGACGGAGATCATGTCCCGCAATTCGCTCTGCCATTCTTCCTGTGTCATGGGGCGCCGGCCGATGGCAATGATCTTGCTGCCCCGCGGCAGGCGTTCTTCGGCGTGGAGGTGGTACAGGGCCGGCATCAGCTTCAGGCGTGAAAGATTGCCGGTGGCGCCAAAGATGACGTAGGTACAGGGGCTATTCATGGGTTTTATGCGCTACCGTTGGTAAGTGATTGAAATTGATTGATGAGCCACAATGTGATCGCAGGGAAAACATAAAGGCAAATATGTTTTCTTAACCTCGGCATCGGATGTCAGGGACTTTAGGTTATTTGTGCCATGATTCCCAGCAGGATTCCCGGTACCCTGCCCAACGTTAGACAAATGGATCGAACATGGCACAACTCATCGATCAACTCCTGCAGTGGGTAGCCGCCCATCCGCAGCTGGCCGGCATCTTCGTCGCCCTGCTGGCCTTTGGCGAATCCCTGGCCGGGGTGGGCTTGCTGGTGCCGGGCGCCTTTATCATGTTTGGCATCGGCGCCCTGATTGCCGTGGGGGTGCTAGAATTCTGGCCGGTCTACGCCTGGGCCGTGCTGGGCGCCATCGTCGGCGACGGCCTCAGCTTTTGGCTGGGGCGGCATTTTCATCAGCAGATCCGCGCATTCTGGCCCTTCAGTCGCCACCCCGACTGGCTGCAGAAGGGTGAGGACTTCTTCCAGCGCCACGGCGGCAAGAGCGTCTTGATGGGGCGCTTCATCGGTCCCATCCGGCCGGTGATCCCGGTGGTGGCGGGGATGCTGGACATGCCGCCAGGACGATTCTATGCGGTCAATGTGCTGTCGGCCTTCGCCTGGGCGCCGCTGTACCTCCTGCCGGGCATGGCCTTTGGCGCCTCGCTGGCGCTGGCCGGCGAGGTGGCCGGGCGACTGGCGCTGCTCATTGTGCTGCTGCTGGCGGCGCTATGGCTGCTGGTCTGGGGCATTCGCTGGCTGTACCGGCACATGCAGCCCCATGCTCAGCGGTGGGTTCATGCGGCGATGCTGTGGGCGGCCCGGCACCGCTATCTGGGTTGGTTGGTGGCAGGCCTGGTGGACCCCGACCAGCCAGTGTCGCGTTCACTGCTGGCCTGGCTGGTGTTACTGGCTGGCGGCGCTTGGTTGTTCCTCCTCATGCTGGTCAATGTGCTGGGCGAGGGCACCCTGCAGCAGCTCGATCTGGGTATAAACCAGTTTCTGCAAAATCTCCGCAACCCATTGATAGATCATGTAATGGTCGTATTCAGCGCCCTCGGCGACGCCCAGGTGACGGTGCCTGTGCTGCTGGCGGCGTTGGTTTGGCTGTGGTGGCGGGGGCGCACCCAGGAGGCCCTCTACTGGCTGGCAGCGGCGGCCTTCGGCAAGCTGGCGGTGAGCATTCTCAAGGTCAGCCTCGGCGTGGCGCGGCCGATCGACCTGTATCCCGGCTGGGAGGCCTTCAGCTTCCCCTCCGGGCACGCCACCATGAGTGTCATCATTTATGGTTATCTGGCGGTGAGCAGCGCGCGCGAGTTTCCCCTGCGCTGGCGCTGGCTGCCCTATGTGATGGGTGGCGTGCTGATCGCCGGCATCGCTTTTTCCCGTCTCTACCTGGGGGCTCATTGGGTGTCCGATGTGGTGGCGGGGCTTGCCATGGGGCTGGCCTGGGTGGCGCTGTCGCGGATCGCCCTGCGCCGTCACCGGCGGCAGCCTGGCGTGGCAAAAGGGTTGACGGCGGTGTGTCTGAGCGTGCTGGCCATTGCCGGGCTGTGGCATGTGAGCAGCAATCTGCAGGCGGATCTGCAGCGCTATGCGATCCACAAAGAAATCCACCGGCTTCCCGCCGAGGACTGGTGGCGCGGAGACTGGCGACTCATTCCCGCCCATCGGCTGGATCTGGGTGGCGAGCGCGAAGAGCCGCTCACCCTTCAGTGGGCCGGGCGTTTGCAGGCCATAAAGGCCGAGTTGCAGGCGCGGGGTTGGCGGGAGCCCGTGGCACTGAACTGGCGCACGGCTTTGCACTGGCTGCAACCCTCACCCGATCTATCGGCCTTGCCGTTGCTGCCGCGCCTGCAACAGGGACGCTTTGAATCATTGCAGTTGGTGTACGACGGTGAGGCGGGGAGCCGTCCACTGGTGGTACGCCTGTGGGCCGGTACCTACCGCCTGCAGCCGGGCGAGGTACCGCTGTGGGTCGGCACCGTCGCCGAGCTGGAGCTGCGGCAACTGCCGCTGGTCAGCTATCCGCGTGCCCGGCCCGACTACGACAGGGCCCTGCAGCGCTTCGTGCAAACTCTGCAGGCGCTGCCTTTCAAGGTGGTTCACCGCGAGCTTGCCTTGCAGGAGGAGGGTGAAGGCCATTGGGGTGGCCATTTGGTGCTGCTGAGGGACAGGGCCGTTCTATTACCTGCCACCGAGAATACTCCGCAATAACAATGAACGGGCCAGGGATGTCGATACCTGGGCCGGCAATATGAATTTTTTACCTTGATCAATGTCAAGAATATTACCCATACAATTTGCTAAGCTTATTTTCATCCTGAACCCACGGATTCAGGTTTATAACAAGACCTTGATGAATATCAGGCGTATCCAATTCCCCCCCGCGAAGTGAAGGACTGTTTTTACATTATGAGTGATTTTTTTGTTGTCGACCCTGCCCAGGTTCCCTCCATCGCCGTGGCCTCCATGGATGCCACGCACCACGAAGAAATTGAAGTCGTCAATGAGATCGGGCGCCTGATCAAGGCCGGGCAGGCCGGCAAACTGGATCGTGAAGCACTACAGGCCAAACTGGATGAATGGATCGAGCACACCCGCAGACACTTCGCCCACGAGAACCGGCTCATGGAAGAGGCCAATTTCGCGGCCTATGGCGTGCACAGCCATGAGCACACCATGGTCCTGGCCCGCCTGGAGTTGGCCTGCAAGGCCTGGCAGACGACGGGCGATCTCGATGCCCTGGCCGACTATGTGCTCGTCCACTGGCCCGAATGGTTCCGTGGGCACGTCGCCAGCATGGATACCATGACGGCGCTCTATCTGAGCCGCCAGGGCGTCGAGTAAGCCATTCACCCTGGCACTGCGCAACGCAGTGAATGAGATCCACGTACAATGAGAGTAGAATGGCGGCAAAAAGCGTCCGCCGCTTTGCCTTCGCAACCCTTCGAGAAATCCCGACCGCATGCCGTCAGACGCTGTTATCACCAAACAGACCTCCTGCCTGCGTAGCCACGAAAAGACGCCAAAGGCCTTCGCGTCGACGGCCGAGTTGCAGGATTATCTGCTGCTGGGCGTTTCCCGCACCTTTGCCCTGACGATCCCGCAACTCCCTGACGAGCTCTGCCCGGTGGTCGCCAACGGCTACCTGCTGTGCCGCATCGTCGATACCATCGAGGACGACCCCGCGCTGGACGCGGCGCAGAAGCGCCATTTCAGTCAACAATTCACGGCCGCGGTGGCCGGCGAGGGCGATGCCGGGACCTTTGCGCAGTCGCTGGCCACGGTGCTCTCAACGGCCACCATCCCGGCCGAACACGAGCTGGTGCAACTCGCCCCGGCGGTCATCGAGATCACCCACGGCTTCAGCGACGTGCAGCGGGAAGCGCTGACCACCTGCGTCCGCGTGATGGCCGAGGGCATGGTCCATTACCAGGCGCTGGACACCCGCGCCGGGCTGGCGGATCTGGCGGAGATGGAGAAGTATTGCTATTACGTGGCCGGGGTCGTCGGTGAAATGCTGACCCGCCTGTTCTGCGCCTATTCACCGGACATCGACGGACACTGCGAGGAGATGCAGCGCCTGTCCATCGCCTTTGGCCAGGGGCTGCAGATGACCAACATCCTCAAGGACATCTGGGACGACCACCGGCGCGGCGCCTGCTGGCTGCCGCGGGATGTGTTTGCGCGGCAGGGTTTCGACCTGGCCGACATGCGGCCGGGTC
>DRQN01000171.1 GCA_011371455.1 Gammaproteobacteria bacterium | reverse complement strand
TGAGCTTGGCGTTTTTGGCCTTCTGGTATGAATATGTCGTTGCCACCTTCATGTTCAGGCCATAAACAGGCACCAATCCATTGACCTCTACCTCGGCTTTTGTCGTTTGGTTCCAGTTGATGCTCACGGGCTTGCCTTCCTTGACGATGTTCTTTAGGTGTTTTCGTGCCACCTTTCCCTCGGGGTCGAGGTATGCCTTGGCGCCAATGGGGTCCTTCTTTTCGCCGAAGGTGGCTAGTTCTACAAGGTGGGCGTTTCCACGGAAATACTTTTGCGATCCATACTTAAAACTGTGCTTGGTAATGTTGATTGCCATGATCTACTCTTTTTCGTGATCCTGCGTTGATGGGTTGATGTCCTTATTTCCACGGCCAATGGCACGGGATTATTCGCCTGCTCGCCGGGCATCAGCGCCCTGCGGGAGACGGATATCAGGATACGGAAAAAGGGTTTCAAATAGGTTGCACTGCTTTTACGGCAGGGTTTTGGCTTCCCGTTGCAGGCAGAACCGGCGGGCCTGGCGGTAGCGACCCAGACTTTCCAGGCAACGTGTCACGCCCAGGTGGAAGGGCTCCTGATCCGCCACTGCAGCCGCTTGTCGCCACAGATCCAGAGCTGCTTGCCATTGGCCCTGTTGCTCGGCATGGCCGGCCAGTTGGTTCACCAGGCACGTGAAGGCGTCCTCCAGACGTTGGGCAAAGTAATGAAGTTCAGGCGTAACGCATAGGCGGGGGGGTAATGTGCCGCGGTAAAGGTCGACAACGGCCTGTAGGGAGGCTAGTGGTTTGTCGTTTTGCCCGGCGCACCGTTCCAGCTCCCAGGCATCCACCCAGACCTTGTCGGGATTCAGGCGTACGCGGCTCTTGGCGTGAACGACCCGGTCTGTTCCTCCCAGTAAACGGCGCAGGCGGTGAATGGCGGTCTTGAGACGCAGGTAGGCAACGTCGCCTTCCAGGTCGGGCCACAGGGCGTCGGTGAGGCGGTGGGTATCCCTGCCCTCGGGGCCGGCCGCCACCAGATACGCCAACAGCAGCTCAAGGGTGCTGGCTGTCTTGCCATCATCGTTGACGTCGTCCTTTCCATGCTGGACGCGAATGGCGCCCAGGATGCGGATGCGACACGGCCAGGGCCAGTTTCTCGTCTCCGGCAGGGCATGGGCGGGCGGCGGCAGGGCCAGTGCGGTGGTGAGGGTGTACACATAATCGTTTTCTATGCTTTCATTCAATGCCCGGACACAGAGCCGGGCGAGCACCTCCCGCCGTAACCAGGGCACGGCAAAATAACGCTGGCGGGCGCCGATGGTCAGGGCCATTCGCAGGTAGACTGATACAAAGCGGTGATGGCCTGTGGCCTCGGCCAGGGCAGCGCCCTGCAAATGGCTCATGAAAAGAAGATTGTCACTGCGGATGCGGCTGGCCTTGCGCCGTACGCGGGCCAGTCCCTGCCTTGCCGATTGCCATTGACCCTGATCGATCCGTAGCGCCGCCAGGGCCAGGCCGTAATAGAGTGGCGAAAAGGAGAAGCCGCTGGCCTTTGCGATCTCCAGCGCTTGCTGGAGGGCTGGAAGGGCCTCGGCCGCATGGCCCTTCAGCCAGGCGATGTAGGCAATAAAGTGGTAGTGAATGGCCTGGTCATGGGGGCGTGGCTGAAGGTGGATGCGTTGCCTGAGCACCTCCAGCCAGCTGCTTGCTTTCTCGGTTTGTTCCAGGCTGCAACACTTGTAAAGGATGCCGTTGAGCATGGGGATGTCCCAATGAGGCTGGCCGAGGCGCTCGCTCAAGGCCAGCCCCGTTTTGACCTGCTTGCTGCAGGCGGCGCGGTCATCGCTGAACCAGTGAAGGTGTGCGGCGTGCGCCACATGGTAGATGCAATGCGCAAAATCCGGCTGCTCGACCTTGTCCACTTTGCTTTTCAATGTTTCCAATACCAAGGTCGAACGGGCACGGTCACCCACCCCCCAGGTATAGTGAATCATGTGTTGCAGGCCTCGCAGCATGGCGTCGCCGATGGGTTCTTGCAGACCGAGCCGTTTCAGGCTCAATGTTTCCCAGAACGGCAAATCGGCATGCCCGGGGCAACGGATGGAGAGAGCGGCAAATGCGGAGCGGGAGAGTTGCGACAGACATTCGGGCGAGCCTGCTGCTTCCGTCTCGCAACGCAGGCGGGCGAGTTCATCGATCCACGGATCCAGTGCCGTGCAATCGTCCCACTCCAGCCACAGCGCATCCAGTACCGCCGAACAACTGATGCAGCAGCCGGCGAGGTCATCCGCGCGGCGGAAGCCGGCAAAGGCCCGTTCCAGATGACGACGTGCGGCGGGCAGTCGGGTGTGGATAAGGCTGCGCCCGAGCCAGTAGTTCAGCCAAGGGCGCGCCTCCCGTTCATCGGTGGGAATGGCGTGCAACAGCCTTTGCAGGATGGGGGCCCGACCCTCCGCCAGCCAGCCATCGGCCTCTCGACACAGGGCCGATTCCAGCTGCGGCCACTTTTTGGCGTAAAGCCACCGGGAAATGTCATCGATTTTAGCCATGTTCCTGTTTCATGGTACCTGAACCCACGGATTCAGGTGGTAATAAATGCCCCCACGGCGTCCTGCATCCACCCTGGCGCTACGGGTGCAGATGATGATCAAAACAGCAGAAACGCGCCGCCCACCGCCAATACCAGTACCAGCCCCGGCACGAAGCTGCGCGCCATCTCGCCACCGGCGATGCTGATCACCAGCACGCCCTTCATCAGGGTGTTGGTGAGGGTGGCGATGAGGATGGCGTGCCCGGCGACCGTGGGCGGCAGATCCCGGGTCGACATGCGTGCCATGGACAGGGTGATGGCGTCCACGTCGCCGATGCCCGAGACGAACGCCAGCAGGTAGATGCCGGCGTCTCCCAGCCAGGCCCGGAGGGCCTCGGCCAGCACCAGGATGGCGCTCAGCAACAGGCCGAATTGCAGCGCGGAACTCAGCTCCAGCGGGTTGTGCAGCGGCAGTTTGGTGGTGTGCGGCCGGGCGCGGTGGCGTCGCCACAGCCACAGGCCATAGGCGATGGTGGTCAGGGTCATCAGGGCCAGCGGTGGCACCAGCGCCGGTAACAGCTGGGGATTGATCACCGCCACCTCCACCAGCACGCGCGGAAACATGGTCGCCGAGGCCACCAGGGTGCCGGCCGCCAGTACCTGCCCCAGCTGGATGCGGCGCGCCAGGCGGGCGAAGGTGAGGGTGGTGGCGGTGGAGGAGGCCAGGCCGCCCAGTAGACCGGTGAGCAGGATGCCGCGCTCGGTGCCGGCGGCCTTCATGGCGATGTAGCCGGCGAAGGACAGGCCGGCGATCAACACCACCATCCACCAGATGTGATAGGGGTTCAGCGCCCCCCACGGCCCATAGCCCTGGTTGGGCAATACCGGCAGTACCACCACGGAGATCAGCAATAATTTTAGCGCGGCGTGGAATTCCTCTGCCTCCAGCCGTTGGAGCCAGCGGTGCAGGGTGGGTTTGAGGCTCAGCAGCACGGTGGTGGCGACGGCGCCGGCGGCGGCCAGCGTCGCATAGCCGCGCACGGCAAAGGCGCCGAGGGCGAAGGTGGCCAGTGCCGCGACCAGGGTGGTGATGCCCACGTCATGGTCCTCCTGGCGCTCCTGCCAGTAGGCAATGGCCAGCACGATGGTCAGGGCGAGGAAGGCGAAGCCGAGCAGCGTTTCACCCATGTCCTGTGCCAGCAGGGCCCATAGTCCGCCCAACAGGCCGATGAGGCCGAAGGTGCGGATGCCGGCGACGCGGCTGCCCTCTTCCGCGTGGCGCTCCCGCCAGCCGCGTTCGCTGCCGATCATCAGCCCCAGGGCGAGGGCAATGCCGAGATTGAGCAGGGGGTCCATTGGTATCTTCCTACAGTCGGCATTGCGCGTGGACGAGGCCGAACTAAGCTTTGCGGAGGGAGGGTTTCGTTTGTCATCCCACAACAGGAGGCAGAACTATGTCGCATACGTGGTTTTTGGTCGCGGACAGTAGTCGTGCAAAGTTGTATGACGTGGAGAAACGCACGGCGCCGTTCGTGGAAATAGAGGACTTCGTTCATCCCGAGGGACGCCTGCACGAAGGGGATCTGGTCTCGGACCGTCCCGGCAGTGATGGCGGCAGCGTCGGGCAGGGGCGTCATGTCCTCGATGACAAGGTCAGCGCCCGGGATCAGGCGGGCATTCGTTTCGCCGCCGAGTTGGCCGGGCGCCTGGATGCGGCGCGCAATGCCGGCGAGCTGGAGCGTCTGGTGCTGGTGGCGCCGCCGGCCTTTCTGGGGCTGCTGCGCGACAAGTTGAGCAAGGAAGTGATGGCCCGCGTGTCGAAGCAGATCGACAAGAACCTCGTTCAGCAACCACCGGAGGTGTTGCGGGAATACCTGTAAGCCCGCCATCGCCCGTCATCCCGGTGTGTTGTATTCCACCCAGCGCGCGTCCTCGCCATTGATCTCCTTCTTCCAGAAGGGCGCGCGCGACTTCAATTCCTCGATGAGATAACGGCAGGCGGGAAAGGATGCGCTGCGGTGCGCCGACCATACCGCCAGCAGTACGATGGGATCGTTGGGGCGGATCTCGCCGAAGCGATGGATGATCAGCGTATCGAGGATGTCCCAGCGCGACATGGCCTCGCTGGAAATGGCCTGCAGGTGTTTCTGCGTCATGGCCGGGTAGTGTTCCAGCACCATGCAGTCCACGTCGGCGCCGTCGTTGAAGTCGCGCATGGTGCCGACGAAGATGGAGGTGGCGCCGTACTTGCCGGCCAGTCGTGGGTTGTCGGCCTGGTGTTGCTGTAACGCCTGCCAGGGGTCGAAGCCCTCGCCCAGCAGCTGGATGCTCATCGGGCCGCGTCCCCGCAACCGCCCGTCACCGGCGGAAAGAAGGCCACCTCGTCACCGTCGGCCACGGCCGCGTCGGCGCCGGCATATTCCATGTTGACGGCGATCAGCGTATTGGCCGGCATCTCGCGCCCGTCGGTGGCGGCTGCCCAGGCCTGTTGAGCGGTCTGCACCTGGGCCGGATCGAGCCTCGCCTCTTCCTTGCCCACGGTCTCGCGCAGGCTGGCGAAGAATTTCACTGTAATACTCATGACGTCCCCCGGTATACTTTTGACCTGAATCCGTGGGTTCATGACGGCGAATTACACAACTCATTGACCCGTCTCGCTATATGAAAAATCTCGGCAATAATCCCCGCTATTCCCTCGATTTTTCATTACGCGATACGCATCAAGCAGTTGCGTACTCCATCCGCCCTGAACCCACGGATTCAGGTTTGACTCACTTGCAGTAGGGCCCTTCACATGAACAAGCTAACCCATTTCAACAGCGCAGGCGAGGCCCACATGGTCGACGTCGGCGGAAAGGCCGTCACCCGGCGCATGGCCGTGGCCGAGGGCCGCATACGCATGCAGCCGGAGACCCTGCGTCTGATCACCGAGGGCGGCCACGGCAAGGGCGACGTGCTGGGCATCGCTCGCGTCGCCGGCATCATGGGGGCGAAAAAGACCAGTGAGCTGGTGCCCCTGTGCCACCCGCTGATGCTCACCAAGGTGGCGGTGGACCTGACCCCGGAGCCGGGCCAGGATGCCGTGCACTGTCGCGCCACGGTGCACACCGCCGGCCAGACCGGCGTGGAGATGGAGGCGCTGAACGCCGTGCAGGTGGCCCTGCTCACCGTCTACGACATGTGCAAGGCGGTGGATCGCGGCATGGTCATCGGTGATGTGGGGCTGCTGGAGAAGCGTGGCGGCAAGTCCGGTACCTGGCAACGGTAGGATCTGAGCCCACGGATTCAGGCAGGACTGAAGACTCCTGACACCATGCTGTCAGGAGGCCTGCGCTAGACTGCAATCCTCACTCACACACGGCCAAGGAGCGCGCACCATGACCTTCAAAAAACTCATCCCCAACCTGATGGTGGAAGACGTTACGCAAAGCGTGGTCTTCTACCGCGACCTGCTGGGCTTCGAATTTCTCATGGCGATGCGCGACGAGCGGCCCTTCGACGGCCTGCCGGCCGCTGGCGACAAACCCCTCGACTGGGCCATGGTGCAGCGCGACCAGGTGGCCTTCATGTTTCAGCGGCGCGACAGCCTGAGCGAGGACGTGCCAGCGCTGGCCGGCTGTGACATCGGCGCCTCCCTGACCCTCTACATGGAGGTGGACGGCGTCGATGCGCTGTACGCCGCGCTGCAGGGCAAGGCCGACATCGTCAAGCCTCCGCAGACCACCTTCTACGGTCGGCGCGAACTGTATCTGCGCGACTGCAACGGCTATATCCTGGCGCTGACGGAAGAAGCGGAAGACCAGCGCTTTTGAACGCGCCCTCGGCGCATGGACGAGCAAACGTGAAAAGGAGAGCAGCATGATCATCGACCACATGGGACTATCGGTTTCCGACGCGGAAAAGAGCCAGGCCTTCTATGCCGCGGCGCTGGCCCCGCTGAGGATTGGCAAAATCATGGAATACGATGGCTGGTCCGGCTTCGGCCGCGATGGCAGTCCGGAATTCTGGTTTGGCGAAGGCGGCCCGGCACAGAGCCCCATGCACATCGCCTTCCGCGCCGAAAACCGCCAGCAGGTGCGGGACTTCTACGATGCCGCTCTCGCCGCCGGCGGCAAGGACAACGGCGCGCCCGGCCTGCGCGAGGAATATCACCCGACCTATTACGGCGCCTTCATCATCGACCCCGACGGCCACAACATCGAAGCCGTCTGCCACGCCCCGGAGGCCTGAGCGGCGTCCGGGAGCACCGCGTGCGCCGCGCCGACCGCCTGTTCCAGATCATCCAGTTCCTGCGCACCCGGCGCGTCACCACCGCGCGCCGGCTGGCGGAGGAGCTGGAGGTCTCCGAACGCACCGTCTACCGCGATATCCGCGACCTGATGGCCGCCGGCGTGCCCATCGACGGCGAGGCCGGCATCGGCTACGCCCTGCGGCGCGGCTTCGACCTGCCGCCGCTGATGTTCACCGAGGCGGAGATCACCGCCCTCACCCTGGGCGCGCGCATCGTCGAAAGCTGGGCCGACCCGGAGCTGGCCCGCGCCGCCAATTCGGTGTTGAGCAAGATCGAAACCGTGCTCCCCGACGGCCTCAAGCAGCGCCTCGACCAGACCCGCCTGTTTTCCCCGCTGACGCGCATACCCCCTGAGACCGCCGCCTGCATGGCGCAACTGCGCGCCGCCATCGACACCAGCCGGCGGGTACGCTTCCACTACACCCGCGCGGACGGCGTCACCAGCCGGCGCAGCGTATGGCCGTTGGGGCTGTTCTTCTGGGGCTCCGTGTGGACCCTCGGCGCCTGGTGCGAATTGCGCCACGCCTTTCGCAACTTCCGACTGGACCGCGTGCGGGAGCTGAGCCTGTGTGACGATACCTTCCCGCAAATAGCGGGCCGCACCCTGCAAGACCTGATCGACAAGGAGAGAGACTGCCAATGAATGCGACCAGCCAACGCCGCTGCGCCTGGGTGCCCGCCGATGACCCGTCGTACATCGCCTATCACGACGAAGAGTGGGGCGTGCCGGAATACGATGACCGGCGACTGTTCGAGATGCTCCTGCTCGAAGGCGCCCAGGCCGGCCTGAGCTGGAGCACCATTTTGCGCAAGCGGGAAGGCTACCGCCGTGCCTTCGATGGTTTCGACGCCGAAAAGATCGCCTGCTACGGGCCGGAGAAAATCGCCAGCCTGCTGGACGATCCCGGCATCGTGCGCAACCGCCTGAAGGTCAACGCCGCCGTCGGCAATGCCCGCGCCTATCTGGAAATACAGGATGAGCTGGGCAGCTTCAGTGATTACCTGTGGCAGTTCGTCGACGGCGAGCCGCTCGTCAACGCCTGGGCGACGTTGAGTGAAGTGCCCGCCTCGACCGCCCGGTCGGACGCCATGAGCAAGGCGCTGAAAAAGCGCGGCTTCAAATTCGTCGGCAGCACGATCTGTTACGCCTTCATGCAGGCCGTGGGCATGGTCAACGATCACACTACGGACTGTTTTCGTTATCGCTCGTCTTGACGGAATCCGAGAGTTGTTTCCTGATCATTTTCCGCAGCCGTTCCCGGCAGTCCATGATCTTGCATTGATCCGCGTAGCGGCAGCTGAGCTGGATGCCGCGGACGTCGTCATCCTCGATGTCGAGCATGGAGACCAGGGCGATTTCTTCCTTGGCGCGTTCGCTCGTTGCCTGGGCGATGAGGGCGACGGTGTCGCAGCCGTCGACAAAGCGCCGTTTGGCGTAGAAGGCGATGTGCTCGAAGTCGTAGTTGCCGAGGCAG
>DRQN01000170.1 GCA_011371455.1 Gammaproteobacteria bacterium | reverse complement strand
GCGCTGGCAGCACGATGGGGGAGATGGTAGACACCAGGCCGTGATGGGTCGCCGGGTATAGCCCCAACACCGCACCGATGGGAAAACCGGTAAAGGCGATGGACTCGCCCTCACGCACACGATCTGAATCCCCCAGCTGTAGCATCGGCAACGGATTGCCTTCGATTCTCAGGATCGCCAGATCATGTTTCAGATCCATCGCCACCTGCTTGGCCCTACGCCGCTGCGGATGCTTGCCGCGGCCGGCGAACACGGCCAGATACTCTTTATCCTCCACCGCCAGCAGCTCCGGCACCACATGGGCATTGGTCACCACCAAAGTGCCATCACCGATGACGAAGCCGGTACCCAACAGCTTGGCCGGCGGGCGCCGCGTCGCCTGCAGTGTGCCCACCCCCACCACCGCCGGGCGCACCAGGGCCACCGTCTCCGGCAGGCCGGCGAGGGCCGGGGCCGGCAACAGCAGAGAGAGAAGGACGATTAGCAGGAAAGACGGCCGTGTTCTCATGAAACCCTCGACGAAACGCTGGCCGGCCCGGGGGCCGGCCCTGGGGAAATCCGTGGCGCCAGTATAAGCCACATCCCCCGACAGATGCGCCCACAGCGGCCGGCCTGCTACCATCGCCTCATGACCACGAGCCGACACGACGAAAATCCCTTTGCCGCCGACTTCCAACTCGACGACGACATCATCTACCTCAACCACGCCGCCGTCGCCCCCTGGCCACGGCGCACACTGCAAGCCGTGCAAGCCTTCGCGCACGACAGCGCCACCCTCGGCTCGAAACACTACCTGCAATGGCTGGAGACTGAACAGCACTTGCGCGAACGCCTGCGGGCACTCATCAACGCCCCCGCCGCCGACGACATCGCGCTGCTGAAAAACACCTCCGAAGCCCTGTCCGTGGTGGCTTTCGGGCTGGACTGGAAAACCGGCGACAACGTCGTCAGCAGCAACGAGGAATTCCCATCGAACCGGGTAGTATGGGAAGCACTGAGCCGAAAAGGCGTCAGCCTGCGCCAGGCCGACCTGCACGACACAGAAACGCCGGAAGACGCACTATTCAGCC
This sequence comes from Gammaproteobacteria bacterium, assembly GCA_011371455.1. Lineage (GTDB taxonomy): Bacteria > Pseudomonadota > Gammaproteobacteria > SZUA-152 > SZUA-152 > DRQN01. The sequence continues at coordinate 3,625 of DRQN01000170.1, read as the reverse complement.
AGGTCGACGAACACACCCGCCTCATCGCCATCAGCTCCGTGCAATACGCCAGCGGCCTGCAACTGGATCTGCGACGCATCGGCGAATTCTGCCAACGGCACGGCATCCTGTTCTGCGTCGACGCTATCCAGAGCCTCGGTGCCGTACAATTCGACGCACAGGCCATTCACGCCGATTTCGTCATGGCCGACGGCCACAAATGGATGCTGGGCCCGGAAGGGCTGGCGCTATTTTATTGCCGCGCGGAACTGCGCGAAAGACTGAAACTATACCAATACGGCTGGCACATGACCGATGCCTACGTCGACTTCGACCGCCGCGACTGGCAACCAGCCAACACCGCCCGCCGCTTCGAATGCGGCAGCCCCAACATGCTCGGCATCCACGCCCTGGAGGCCAGCCTGGCCGTGCTGCAGGAACACGGCATGGAGGTCATCGAGGAGCGCGTACTGGCCAACGCCCGCCTGCTCATGAACGCCATCGACACCAGCCCCTCACTGGCATTGTTGACCGATCCCACACCCGGCCGTTACGCCGGCATCGTCACCTTCCGCCACCGTGAACGCGACAACGAAAGCCTGTTGAAACATCTCACCGAGCATGGGGTCATGTGCGCCCAGCGCGGCGGCGGCATCCGCTTCTCGCCGCACTACTACACCCCGCAGGAGAAGATCCTGCAGGCCATTTCACTGGCCGAGAAGTCGTAGGCCGAACCGAGCGCAACAACCTCCAACGCAAAGGCGCAAAGAAGCAAAGAACGCAAAGTTTTTTATATGTTCTTTGCGCCCTTTGCGTCTTCGCGCCTTTGCGTTGAAATCGCGGAGGCGGTTCATCGCGGGCATGGCCCGCTCCCACGAGCTGTGGGGGATCAGGAGCGCTTGGCAGCGGGAAAGCGGCGGAAGAAGTTCTCCGTGGTCTGTTCGGCGATGGCCTCCCACTTCGTGTTACGCAGCTCGGCGATGCATTCGGCGACGTGGCGCACGTAGGCGGGATAGTTGGGCTTGCCGCGGTGGGGCACGGGGGCGAGATAGGGGGCGTCGGTCTCCACCAGCATGCGTTCGGCGGGCAGTTTGCGCGCCACCTCCTTCAGCGCCCTGGCGGAGTTGAAGGTGACGATGCCGGAGAAGGAGATGTCGAAGTTGAGGTCGAGGGCGCGTTTGGCCACGGCCCAGTCCTCGACGAAGCAGTGCATCACGCCGCCCACTTCGTCGGCACTCTCTTCGCACAGGATGCGCAGGGTGTCTTCGGTGGCGTCACGCATGTGGATGATGAGGGGTTTGCCGGTGCTTTTCGCCGCCGCAATGTGTTGGCGGAAGCGTTCGCGCTGCCATTCCAGGCCGCCCTCTTCGCCTTCCTTGCAGCGGAAATAATCCAGCCCGGTTTCACCGATGGCCACGACTTGCGGTTCGGCGGCCAATGCGATCAGTTCATCGGCACTGGGGTCCCGCCCTTCCTGCTCGTTGGGGTGCACGCCGACGGAGACGGCGATGCGCGGGTCCTTTTTGGCCATCGCCAGCAGGTTCGGGTAATGCTCCAGGTCGATGGAGACGCAGAGGAAGTAGCCCACGCCCTGCGCGGCGGCCGCATCCAGGGCGCCTTCGAGGCGGCCGTCCCAGGGACTGAGGTCGAGGCGGTCGAGGTGGCAGTGGGAGTCGACGAGAGTGGTCACGGAAAATACCTGCGCGAGGCTGAATCAGTACAGAAAAAGGAAAAGACGCACTGCCCGGGCGGGCGGCACTACATGGTATGGGTCTGGCGTTCCGACTTCAAGGCGCCGCCGAGATAGCCTTCGATCTTGTTGCGCACCGCGCCGTTGTCCTGGTTGCTGAACTGCACGCCGATGCCGGCCACGCGCGAACCCTGCGCGCCGGGCGGGGTGATCCAGACGATCTTGCCGGCCACGGGGAGTTTTTCCGTCTCGTCCATCAGGGTGAGCAGCATGAAGACTTCGTCGCCGAGTTTGTATTTCTTGTTGGTGGGGATGAACAGGCCGCCATTTTTCACGAAGGGCATATAGGCCGCGTACAAGGAACTCTTGTCCTTGATGGCCAGGGAGAGAATGCCGCCTTGTCGAAAACCGGTCATGCCTGTGTGATTTCCTTGCGAGTGACTATCTGCGCGTCGCGCTGCGTTGCCAGGCGATCATCAGATCTTCCAGCGCCAGCTGCTCGTTGAGGTTGTTGGCCGCTAGCCGGCCGTATTCCGTCAACTGGTCCAGAAACGCGTAGAGGGCCTTCAAGTCTAACCGCTCCGCGATGTTTTGCAATTGCGCGCCCAGATCCTTGTTGCTGATAGCGGCATCGGGGCCGGCGGACTTGAGGCGGATCAGGTCCGTGACCCAGCTGCCCAGCCACTGCAAACTGCGCGGCAGGCCCCAGGGCTTCCACTGCGCGGCCACGGCGAGGGGGTCTTCACGCCCCGCCAGCAGGCCGGCCCACTGGCGGGCAAGATCCTGACGCGCGGCCAACCCGCCCTCCTCGCTGAGACGCAGGGCCGCCAGTGGCGCACCCTCGGCCAGCGCCAGCAGGGCCTCGGCATCGGTATCGGCCGGCAGCCGTTCGCGTAGCCAGGCCACTGCCTGTGCGTGTTCGGGCAGACCAAAGGCAATCTGCTGGCAGCGTGAACGAATGGTGGGCAGCAGCTGTGAGGGATGGCTACAGACGAGAATCAGCAGCGCGCCCGGGGTCGGTTCCTCCAGCGTTTTCAGCAGACTGTTGGCGGCCGGCAGATTCATGGCCTCGGCGGGATGCACGATGATCACCTGCCGGCCATTGTACTGGCTGGTGAGGGCAAAGAATTCACCCACCGCGCGGATGGTGTCGATGGGGATGACCTTCTTGTCCTCCGGCGGGCCCACGAGACGGAAGTCGGGATGGCTGCCGGCCGCCAGCAGGCCACAGGCATGGCACTCACCGCAGGCGCTGCCATCCTCGCGCACGCTCTGGCACAGCAGGCCCTCGGCCAGACAGGTGGCGAAATCGAGCTTGCCGACACCCTCCGCGCCCGTCAGCAGCAGGGCGTGCGGCAGGCGGTCGCCGCGCTCGCGCGCCATCAGCCCGGCCCAGAGATCGGCTTGCCAGGGCAGCAGGTTACTCATATCGATGCTCCCGTAGCCTGCACCAGCAGCGGCGACAGCACGGCGTCGATCTGCCGCTGCACACCGGCGATGTCCTGCGCCGCGTCGATGATACGGAAGCGCTGCGGCTCCTGTTCGGCACGGGTCAGGTAGGCGGCGCGCACGCGCTCAAAGAAGTCGCGCTGCTCGCGTTCAAAGCGGTCCAGCTCGCCGCGCTGACCGGCGCGCGCCATGCCCACCGCCACCGGCAGGTCGAGCAGCAGGGTCAAGTCGGGGCGCAGTTCGCCCTGCACCCAGTCCTCCAGCACCGCGATGCGCGCGAAGTCGATACCACGGCCGCCGCCCTGATAGGCGTAGGTGGCGTCGGTGAAGCGGTCGCACAGTACCCATTCGCCGCGCGCCAGGGCCGGGCAGATGAGTTGCGCCAGGTGCTGGGCGCGGGCGGCGAACATCAGCAGCAGCTCGGTGTCCGAGGCCATTTCTTCGTCGCGGTGGTCCAGCAGCAGGGTGCGGATCTGCTCCGCCAGCGGCGTGCCGCCGGGCTCACGG
>DRQN01000169.1 GCA_011371455.1 Gammaproteobacteria bacterium | reverse complement strand
CCAGAAGGCCCGTTTCCCCGTATCCGTTTGCGCAAGGTGCTGGAGCGCCGCTGGCTGCATTATGCGTTTTTATCGCGTGATCACGAGCTGGGCATGGTGGCCAACGTGGCCTGGCTGGGCCCGGGACTCGAGGCGGGAGATGCGGCGCCACGCTGTACGTCGATCCTGCTGGTGCACAAGCGTGGTGAAGGCTGGTGTGCCAGCCAGTTCAATACCCTGACATCGACACCGCTGTGGTCTGCCTTCCGGCAGCCTCATGCGATGCATGCGCCGGGCCCCCTGTCGCTGGCAGCCACCGCCACCACGCCGGCGGTCGAATTACAGCTGGCGCGCAGCAGCCGGCCCTGCACCAGTCAGTGCGCATGGTTTGCCCCCGACCAACATCTGCGCTGGCAATCGGAGGCCGGCGTCATTGCCCGCGGCCGCTGGACCTTCAGGGACCAGACGTTCGATGATGTGGAGGCCATCGGCTATCACGAACGGGTGCGTGGTTACTGGGGTTGGCCGGAGCTGGGCGGTTGGGTGTTCGGTTTTGCCAATGACCCGAACGGCGCCAGCGATCGCCCACCGCCGACGGCTTTTGTGTTCACCCTGATCCAACCCCGTGGGTCGGGAGACGCCGCGAACGGCTCGGTGATGGTGTGGCGCAATGGGCGTCTGCGCCGGCATTTCCCGCGCCGCTGTGTCACCTTTGCGGTACGCGGCCAGCTGCAGCGCGACAAGGTGCAGCAGGTGCCGGCCTTGTCCAACCTGTTCGGTGTGCCGCCCATGGAGCCTATCCCCCAGCAGTTGATGATTTCCGCGCGCATGGGCGATGACTGGGTGACCTATGACTATTATTGCGATGCCGCGGCGCGGGTAGTGATCCCCAGCGAAACCAGCCTGCGCCCTTTCAGCGTGCACGAAGTCATCGGCCCGGTGCGTGTGGAAGGCCGTATCAGTGGTGAGCGTTTTGCCTTCGATACTTACGGTATCGCCGAGTTTGCCGGGGGCGCCGATGACGGTTGATACTGCCGCCCAACTGCTGAAGGCGACCATCGATGAGCTTTCGCGCCGTGCTCCGGCGGTGATTGCGGCGGCCGCGGATCAGCTTCGCGGCATCACCCTTGGCCTGCGCTTCGGCGACGGCAGCCGCAGTGAGCTGCGCGCCGATCACAGCCGGCTGGTGGTCTCCGGGCCCAATGGCGAGACGCCGCATGTCGAGGTCTACTTCGATGACCGCGCCCTGAACCTGTTGTTCGACCTGGAGCGCCGGCCCATCGACCAGATTTGGGAACAAAGCCTGGACGTGCGCGGCGATCGTGAACAGGTGCTCGCCGTGTGGCGCACCTTTCAGGTGTTGTCCCAGCGCGGCTCCGGTTTGCGCGCGGTGCAAGGCCTGTGGCGCGGCTACCGGGATCGCAACCCCCGGCGCTGGGGGCGGCCGGCCGAACGGCCTGTCGCTGCCCGTTCCCGCAACCCCCAGCATGCCCGCAATACCGGCTGGCACGCCCTGGACTACCTGGACCGCCGATATGCAGAAGACATCGCCAAGGCCAGCAGTACCGTGGGTGGCGCCGTGTATGCCGATGCCCGCAGCCTGTGGGACGGCTATGAGAGCAAGCCCTGGTGGCGGTTTGCCGACGTCGTCGACACCGATCTCATGGAGACCATGCAGGCCTGCAAGGAACGCGTCAGCCAGGAATTCCAGCGCATCGTCCCGGACCGCGAACCGCGTGCCGAGCTCTACGACCTGATGCGCGAATACCCCGCCCGCGAGGGCAAGGGCCTGCGTCCCACCCTGACCATCGCCACCTGCTGTGCACTGGGCGGGCGCGACGAAGACGCCGTGCGCGCCGCCGCCGCCGTGGAACTGTTTCACAACGGCTTCCTGGTGCACGACGACATTGCCGACGAGTCCACCCACCGCCGCAACGAACCCACCCTGCACGAGGCCCACGGTATCGGCCTGGCCGTCAATACCGGTGACGCCATGAACCTGCTGGCGGTGGATGCCGTGCTCTCCAATCTGCCCACCCTGGGCCTGGCCCGCACCCTTGGCCTGATTCACGAAATCATGCACATGTGCCGTGAGACCGTCGAGGGTCAGGCCATCGAACTGGGCTGGATCCGCCACCTTACGGTACCGGAAAGGGATGAAGACTATTTCCACATGAGCACCAAGAAGACCGGCTGGTATACCTGCATCAGCCCCTGCCGCCTGGGCGCCATCTGCGCCGGCGAGACAGATCCCGGAAAGCTGGATTTGTTCACGGAGGCCTTTCGCCTCATCGGCATTGCCTTTCAGATTCAGGATGATGTGCTCAACCTGCTGGGCGATGAAGTGCTCTACGGAAAAGAGCCCCTGGGTGATCTGCTGGAGGGCAAGCGGACGGTGATGATGATCCACCTTTTTCGTGAGATCGGGCCGAAACAGCGCCAGCGGCTGCTGGAGATCATTCGCCTGCCGCGCACCGAAAAGCGTTTCGAGGACGCCGAGGAGATCCTCGCGGCGATGAAACAGGCGGGTTCTATCGAGTACGCGGTGGAAGTGGCCGACCGCCTGGCCCATGAAGGCGTGCGGCGCTTCGAGGAGGATCTGGCCTTTATTCCCGAGAACGAGGCCAAGGCCCTGCTGCGGCAGATCGCCAACTACGTCACCACGCGTCCTTTGTAGTGGCGCCAGGTCTGCTACCATGGCCGCTGGCATGACATTCGCACCAGGCGACACTGAATGACATCGAAACAACAGGCAAAGGAGCTGCCGCTGGAAGACCTGGCCCTGCTGGCCGGCCTGCAGCGCGGCAATGACTGGTTGCGCGCCGTACTTTGCACGCTGGCCCGGCGCGGGCTGGGGTTTCGTCAGCGGCACCCGGCGCGGGCCGAGCAGCTGCTGGCCATTCTGTCACGCTACCCCTATTTCAAGGCCGGGCAGTTTCTGTTCGACCTGATGGAATGGGAAGACTTCATGCTGGACGGCGAGCCGCCGCCGCTCGCCCCCACCACCCTCGACGGCCCCGCCCTGAAGCGCATGGCCGGCTTGCTCAATGCCTTCCGCGCCCACTTGGACGGAGGCCAGCCACTGGTGGTTCCCGACGTGGACACCCTCCTGCTGGTATCCGAGGACGAAGACTTGCCGGCGCTGGAGTCCAGCCTTTATCTCTATCATGAAGTGGTGCTCGGCATTCTCTGCAGTGTGCGGCCCCTGTTGCAAGTCCAGTCACCGCCTGACGGGGATGGGCCGGATGCCGTGAGTTGAGGTCTTGATCTGTGACGGCGACCGCCTTGCCCCGCTCGCTGCCTTAAACCTGAATCCATGAGTTTGTGGCGGCGAATCAATCAATTGCGTGTTTCATCTGCCCTCGCTCACGGATTCAGGCTAACCGTCATGGGTCCGCTGGCTACTCCCCTGATCATGGAAGAACAGGGGCATCAGACAGGACCGTGACCAGTATCCCATGCCCTGCAATACTGGTTTCTCCACCCTCGGGGCGAGCCATATCCGTGATGAATGATGGCGGGCCGGGATGGAAACACGGAGGTCACGGAGTTTTCAACGAATTTCTCTGTGACTCTGTGGCTCCGTGACCTCCGCGTTTCATATGCCGTGGCCTGATCGATGAATCATAAACATGATTCGCCCCGAACCGGCACCGGCGGCTTGTGCGCGTCAGGGTGAGTTCTTCCACATTAAAACAATTCGATATCTTCTTCGCTTTCATCCCGTTTACGGCCGAGGTGCAGGGCCTCTTCGATGCTGGCGCCGTTTAGGATGGCGTCGAACATGGCCTTGTCGGCTTCCAGGGTGTAGCGGGACTTGATGTCCGCCTGCAGCGCCTTCCACGCCTGCGGGTTGTAGAGCTGCTCGGGGCTGGCCACCAGGCCGCCCAGCGAGGCCAGGCTGTCGGTGAGGTGGCCGAGGCGCTGGTTGAGCTTGTCATAGAACTGAAAGGCGACGATGACCGTCTGCATCTGGCCGCTGATGGCGTCGCAGCGGCGGCTGATGTCGTCGCGTTGCCGAGACTCCGCGGGCAGGGTCTCGAGAGTGGACTGGATGGCGGCGATATTGTCCATCATGGCGGTAAAGGATTCGGTGAGGGTCTTCACGGACTCGTCGCCATCCTGCATGGCGTTGCTGATCTGTGCCACGGCGACGTTGAGCATCATCACCGTTTCGCGCACCTGGCTCCAGTCCAGGTCGGGGCGGGCGGCGGGTGAGGGCTGGAATCGTTGCGCATTGTCGTTCATGTATGGCTTCCCGGGCGGCTTCTTCGGCGGTACAGGACACAGTGTCGGCAATCCCGGCGAGGACTGAAGGGCGCGGAGATGCCGGCCGGTCTGGCGAGGGTTGCGCAGGCACCCCGCTCCCGGGATGCGGCTTCGTGAAGGCCGACCGCGAGGGGAAGGTCTCGACGCGAGCGCCGGCCTCGTTCGGGCCGGCGCTGGGCTTGATCGGGTAGGGGGGCTATTTTTCCAGTCGTTCGACGAGCTTTTCCAGCCGTTCGGCAAGCACGTCCCAGATCACCATCGGGCCGCCCTCTTTGGCCCATTCTTCCAGCGACTTCTCCTTCATTTGCGCCACTTCATCGGCGAGCTTGTGGCGCTCCGCTTTCAGTTCGGCCAGTTCCTCGTCGGCTCCGGGTATTTCCGCCGCCGCCTTGCTGGCCTTTTCAAAGAGTTCATCGATGTGTTTCAGGCGGGCTTCGTAGTACCGGATATTGCGTTCGACTAACTGCTCATTAGTGCTCATGGACACTACCTCGTTGTTGGTGGATGCTCATTATCACACCATTTTGTTATGGAGACAGTCGTCGCCGGTTTCAATGAGCGCCATGGGGGCCGCCTCATTGCCGGGTGTCCGGGCCGGGCGCAATTCGCAGGCGGGCGGGAAGGTCGATGCCGGCCCTTTTCCCTGTGGTTTTGCTGTATAATGCGCGGCCCCTATCATTCCAGAGCAGCATCCCGTGAGACAGAAACTTCGCAATATCGCCATCATCGCCCACGTCGACCATGGCAAGACCACCCTCGTCGACAAGCTCCTGCAGCAGTCCGGCACCCTGAGCGGCCGCGGCGACGCCGAAGAGCGGGTGATGGATTCCAACGATATCGAGAAGGAGCGCGGCATCACCATTCTGGCCAAGAACACGGCCATCGAGTGGAATGGCTACCACATCAACATCGTCGACACCCCCGGACACGCCGATTTCGGCGGCGAGGTGGAGCGCGTGCTGTCGATGGTGGATTCGGTACTGCTGCTGGTGGACGCCGCCGAAGGGCCCATGCCGCAGACCCGCTTCGTCACCGAGAAGGCGCTTGCGCAGGGCCTCAAGCCCATCGTGGTGGTGAACAAGATCGACCGCAACGGCGCGCGCCCCGACTGGGCCGTGGACCAGACCTTCGACCTCTTCGACCGCCTCGGCGCCAGCGACGAGCAGATGGACTTCCCCATCGTCTATGCCTCCGCCATCAATGGCTATGCCGGACTGGACTCCGACGTCTCCGGCGGCGATATGACGCCGCTGTTCGAGACCATCGTCGAGCACGTCAAGGCACCGGACGTGGATCTGAACGGCCCGTTCCAGATGCAGGTCTCGGCCCTGGACTACAACAGTTACACCGGCGTCATCGGCATCGGCCGCGTCAGCCGTGGCACCCTCAAGGCCAACACCGCGGTCAGCGTGGTCGACACCGAGGGCAAGCAGCGCCGTGGCCGCATCCTGCAAATCTTCGGCTTTCTGGGCCTGGAGCGCATCGAGAAGTCCGAGGTGCAGGCGGGCGACATCATCGCCTTCACCGGCCTCGATCCGCTGAATATCTCCGATACCCTGTGCCACCCGGACCACGTCGAGGCCATGACGCCGCTGTCCGTGGACGAACCCACCGTGAGCATGACCTTCGGCGTCAACAACTCGCCCTTCGCCGGCCAGGACGGCAAGTTCCTCACCTCGCGCCAGATCCGCGAGCGCCTCGACCGCGAACTGATCCACAACGTCGCCCTGCGCGTGGAAGAGACCGACGATCCGGACAAGTTCAAGGTCTCCGGGCGTGGCGAGCTGCATCTGTCGATCCTTATCGAGAACATGCGCCGCGAGGGTTACGAGTTGGGCGTGTCGCGTCCCGAGGTCATCATTCACGAACTGGAAGACGGCAGCCGGGAAGAGCCCTACGAACACGTCACCGTGGACGTGGAGACCGACCACCAGGGCAGCGTGATGGAAAAACTCGGCGAGCGCGGCGGCGAACTCAAGGATATGGTGCCCGACGGCCAGGGCCGCGTGCGCCTCGACTACATCATGCCGGCGCGCGGCCTGATCGGCTTTCGCACCGAGTTTCTCACCGCCACCCAGGGCACCGGCCTGATCTACAGCGTGTTCGACCACTACGGTCCCATGAAGGCCGGCGACTACGGCCAGCGTCTCAATGGCGTGCTGATCTCCAATGGCCAGGGCAAGGCGCTGGGCTATTCCCTGTGGAACCTGCAGGAGCGTGGCAAGCTGTTCATCGGCGCCAACACCGAGGTCTACGAAGGCATGATCATCGGCATCCACTCGCGCGACAACGACCTGGTGGTCAACCCGCTCAAGGGCAAGCAGCTCACCAACGTGCGTGCCTCCGGCACCGACGAGAACATCCAGCTGACGCCGTTCATCGACCTGAGCCTGGAGCAGGCGCTGGAGTTCATCGACGACGACGAACTGGTGGAGGTCACGCCGAACAACATCCGCCTGCGCAAGAAGATTCTGTCGGAGAGCGACCGCAAGCGCGCCAGCCGTCGTTTGGCCAGCTGACGCGTCCTGGCGGTTTCTTTCCTGAGCCCATACTGGTGAAGGGGCAGGCGGTCCCACCAAGGGGGCTCTTGCCAGGGCCTTCCACCATTGGGCTCAAGCCATTTTCACCATTGTCCGATAAGTCCGATAAGACATTATTCGGGCGAACACCTGAACCCACGGATTCAGGTGAACAGCCAAGGGGCGTAATCATGTACGGTGTCATCTTCGGCTTTCTTCGTGACTATGTCATCGAACGACATGGTGGCGAGGAAACCTGGCATGCCCTGCTCAAGGCCAATGGGCATTCCACCTATAAGCAGTTCTTCCCCGTGGCGGAGTACCCGGATGAAGAGATCGTTGGTCTGGCGCAGAGCGCTGCAGAGGCCTTGCAGCTGCCGCTTCCCGTGGTGCTGGAGGATTTCGGCGCCTTTACCGCAAGTCAGCTGCTGGATTTCTACCATATGTATGCCGACCCCGGCTGGAAGAGTTTCGAGGTGATCGAAAACGCCAGCGGCAGCATCCACGATGCCATCCACAAGCACAATCCCAACCGCAAGCCGCCGTGCATCCTGGCCCGGCGCGTCAGCGACTCGCTGCTGGTCATCCACTATCAATCGCAGCGTCAGCTCTGTGACGTTGCCAAGGGCATCGTGCGCGGCCTGGGTGAGCGTTTCGGCGAACCGTTGAGCCTGCGCGAGACCCAATGCATGCACGATGGCGCGGAAAAATGCATCATCGAGGTGAGTCGAAGCAACGCCTGATCACGCCGCCGGCTTTGGCCTTTCCCGTTCAATATACACAGATGTCAGTGGCGTGGTGCCGGCGGCGCATTGATTCCTGGAGTTGATCTGCCGGCTTTGCAGGTTATGATTCGGGAAACCGGTCGCATCCCATAACCGAGCGAGTCATGCGGGACATCTACCCGAAGATCAAACCCTACGTCACCCACACCCTGCGCGTCGAGGCCCCGCACCGGTTGTATGTCGAGGAATGCGGCAGTCCGGACGGCATCCCGGTGCTGTTCGTGCACGGCGGCCCTGGCGCCGGCTGCGCGCCCGTGCACCGTTGCTTCTTCGATCCGGAAAAATACCGCATCATCCTCTTCGATCAGCGTGGCTGCGGAAAATCGACGCCCCACGCCTCGCTGGAAAACAACACCACCCAGGATCTGGTCGCGGACATGGAGTTCATCCGCGACTATCTCGGCGTCGAGCAATGGCTGCTGTTCGGTGGCTCCTGGGGATCCACTTTGAGTCTGGTGTATGCGCAGGCCCACCCCCGGCGGGTGCTGGGGTTGGTGCTGCGCGGCATCTTTCTCTGCCGTCCGCACGAAATCCGCTGGTTCTACCAGGAGGGCGCCAGCCACATCTTTCCCGACTACTGGGAGGATTACCTCAAGCCGATCCCCGAGGCCGAACGCGGCGATCTGCTCAAGGCCTATTACCGGCGTCTCAGCAGTGAGAACGAAGTGGCGCGCATGGCCGCGGCCAAGGCCTGGGCGAAATGGGAGGGGCGCACCTCGACCCTGCATCCCAGCAAGACCGTCATCGACCACTTCAGCCAGCCGCACAACGCCCTCAGCCTGGCACGCATCGAGAGCCACTATTTCAGCCACGGCAGCTTCCTCGAGCCGAACCAGATCCTGCGTGATGCAGGGCGCCTGGCAGGCATTCCCGGTGTCATCGTGCAGGGGCGCTATGATGTGGTCTGCCCCATGCAGAGTGCCTGGGACCTGCACCGCGCCTGGCCCGATGCGGTGTTGCAGATCATCCCCGATGCCGGCCACTCGGCACTGGAAGTTGGCATCATCGATGCCCTGGTGCGCGCCACCGATGACATGGCCCGGCGGTTGGCATGATCGGTTTGTTGCAGCGAGTCAGCGAGGCCTGCGTGCGCGTCGATGGCGAGCCGGTCGGCAGTATCGGCCAGGGGCTGTTGGTGTTGGTGGGGGTCGAGCGCGAGGATACGGCGACCGAGGCCGAACGCCTGCTGGCGCGGATACTGGACTATCGCGTATTTGCCGATGACGGCGGGCGGATGAATCTCAGCCTGCGGGACATGGCAGGCGGCCTGCTGCTGGTGCCGCAATTCACCCTGGCCGCGGATACGCGCAAGGGCGCGCGTCCCAGCTTCAGTCGCGCCGCCCCGCCGGAACGTGCCCAGGCGCTGTTCGAGGAACTCCTGGCGCGGGCCCGGCAATGCCATGCGCCGGTGGCGGCGGGCGTGTTCGGCGCCGACATGCAGGTATCACTGATCAATGACGGCCCCGTGACCTTCTGCTTGCAGGTTCCTGCCAGCGCTTGATCCATCGGGCGAGTTCCCTAGCCTGGGGATTCAGGCGCCAGCTGCTCGTGCCGACGTTTCCGCAATGGCCGCCCGCTGCGCCTCGCGGATGGCTGCCAGGCGGCGCGCCTGCAGCGCCTCGCCCAGGGCCTTGCCCTCGTAGCCCAGGGCGCGCAGCTCGCCGCTGTCCACAGCGGCCGCGGCATTGCGCACCCGGCGCAGGATGCCGGGCTGTTCGAAATGGGTGTCCTCGAAGCCCCAGCGGCCGCGCGAGTCGGCCTCGCAGGCGAGGATGAACTGCTCGAAGCGCTCGGGGCGGCGCAGGGCGTCGGTGCGTTGCAACAGCTTCAGCAGGGTCTCGGGACGCAGCTCGGCGGCGCGGTGATAGTGGAGATGGAACTCGGTTACCAGCAGGGCCAGGTCGCGGAAATCGTTGGGCACCCGCAGGCGCTGGCAGAGGGCCTTCACCAGCGGCACCCCGCGCGCCTCGTGGCCCTTGTGGCTGGGCCATTCCTCGCGCGGCGTGAGGCCCTTGCCGAGGTCGTGCAGCAGGGCGGCGAAGCGCACCTCGGGGTCGGGCGAGAGGCGCGCCGCCTGGGTCAGCACCAGCATCGCATGGATGCCGGTGTCGATCTCCGGGTGGTGTTGCGGCGGCTGCGGCACGCCGAACAGGCGGTCGATCTCCGGGAACAGCCGCGCCAGCGCGCTGCACTCGCGCAGCACCTCGAAATAGACCGCCGGGCTGTCGGTACGCAGGGCGCGTTCCGTCTCCGCCCACACCCGCTCGGCCACCAGGGCGTCGACCTCGGCGGCCTCGACCATCTTGCGCATCAGCTGCATCGTTTCGTCGGCGATGCGAAAGCCGAGGTGGTCGAAACGGGCGGCGAAGCGCGCCACGCGCAGGATGCGCACCGGGTCTTCGGCGAAGGCGGGGGAGACGTGGCGCAGGATGCGTTCGCGCAAGTCGCGCTGGCCGCCGAAAGGATCGATGAGTTCACCGCCCGGCGCCTCGGCGATGGCGTTGATGGTGAGGTCGCGGCGCAGCAGATCCTGCTCCAGGGTCACGTCCGGCGCGGCGTGTACGCTGAAGCCGTGATAGCCCGGCGCGGTCTTGCGCTCGGTGCGCGCCAGGGCGTATTCCTCGT
>DRQN01000168.1 GCA_011371455.1 Gammaproteobacteria bacterium | reverse complement strand
CGCAGGCCTTCGAAGGTGGCGGAGTTGACCGGCGAGAGGATGTTCTGGTCCTCGATGAAGTCGCCCAGGCGGGAGTCTTCGTCGTCGCCGATGGGGGTCTCCATGGAGATGGGTTCCTTGGCGATCTTGAGCACCTTGCGCACCTTGTCCTCGGGCATTTCCATGCGCTCGGCCAGCTCTTCCGGGGTGGCCTCGCGGCCCATTTCCTGCAGCATCTGGCGGGAGATGCGGTTGAGCTTGTTGATGGTCTCGATCATGTGCACCGGGATGCGGATGGTGCGCGCCTGGTCGGCGATGGAGCGCGTGATGGCCTGGCGAATCCACCAGGTGGCATAGGTGGAGAACTTGTAGCCACGACGGTATTCGAACTTGTCCACCGCCTTCATCAGGCCGATGTTGCCTTCCTGGATCAGGTCGAGGAACTGCAGGCCGCGGTTGGTGTATTTCTTGGCGATGGAGATCACCAGACGCAGGTTGGCCTCGACCATTTCCTTTTTGGCGCGGCGGGCCTTGGCCTCGCCGATGGACATCTTGCGGTTGATCTCCTTGATCTCGCCGATGGAGATGCCGGCTTCCTTCTCGACCGCCACCAGCTTGTTCTGCGCGCGCAGGATTTCATCCGCGTATTCCTTCAACACGGAAGAGTAACGCGCCTTGCGGTTGATCTGCTTCTGCAGCCATTCCTGGTCGGTTTCGTTGTCGGGGAAGGAGGTGATGAAGTCCTTGCGCGGCATCTTCGCCTTGCTGACGCAGATGTCCATGATCACGCGTTCGTGGGTGCGCACCCGGTTGACCAGGCTGCGCAGGTCGTAGATCAGGCGCTCGGCGACCTTGGGAACCAGCTTGATCTGGCCCAGCTTGTCGGCCATTTCCTCGCTGAGCTTGCGGCAACGCTCATCGCTGCGGCCGTGCTTGGCGGCCATCTTTTGATATTTGTCGAACAGCTTGCGCAGCTCGTCGAAGCGCTCCTTGGCCTCTTCGGGATCGGGACCGGTGTCGACGGCCTCTTCCTCTTCGTCGTCATCGGCGGCCTTGGCCTGCGGCGCCACGGGCGGCTTCGGCGGTTCGTCGTCGCCTTCGCGCACGAAACCATTGATCAGATCGGTGAGGCGCATCTCGCCGTCTTCCACGCGCTGGTAGGCATCCAACACGCTTCGCAGGGTGCCAGGATAGAAAGACAGGGCATACATGACCTGGTTGAGGCCGTCTTCGATGCGCTTGGCGATGACGATTTCGCCCTCGCGGGTGAGCAGCTCGACGGTGCCCATCTCGCGCATGTACATGCGCACCGGGTCGGTGGTGCGGCCGAATTCGCTGTCCACCGTCGCCAGCGCGGCGGCGGCCTCTTCGGCGGCGTCCTCGTCGGTGGCGACATTGTTTTCGGACAGCACGATCTGATCGGCCTCCGGCGCCACTTCGTGCACCGCAATGCCCATGTCGTTGATCATGCTGACAATGTCTTCGATCTGGTTGGGATCGACGATGTCGTTGGGCAGGTGATCGTTGACCTCGCGATAGGTCAGGTAACCCTGTTCCTTGCCGCGGGCGATCAAAATCTTCAACTGGGACTGCTGTTCTGCATTCATAGACATGTGATTGTCAGACACCTATAAAAAATAGCCGCATATTATAGCCTAATTTCGCAGGGATTTGCGACCGGTTCAAAACACCCTGCAGAACTTCACGAGCCACTGCCGCGCTTGGCGGCAAGAGCCTGTTTCAGCTGATGTTTTTCCTCATCACTGAGGGCGCCAAGGCGCGACTTCGCGAGCAGCCGATCCAGGTTCTGCTCGTCACGCAAGGCAGCGAGATGTGAGATCACATCGGCAAATTCGACCGCCAGACCCTCGTCCGGCACATCCACCGGCGATTGCGCCAGGCGCGCGAGATGCCGGCCTTCTTCCTGGCCCCGCCAATGCTCGAGAATGGCACCGCAGCTTAAATGCGGGCGCGCGCGCAACAATTCAATCATCGCCTGCAGCAGCGGCACGCCTGGTAGTTCGAGTCCTTGCAAGGCCTCAAGTTCCGTCAGGTTTTCAACCAGTTGCGGGCGCTGCAAGAGCAGGCGGATGGCGCGACGCACGGGCGAGGTGCCCGCCGCCGGTGCACTGCGCCGGGGCGCCGCCGCGGGCGCCGGCGCCCCGGTCAGATCGGCCAGCGCCGCGGCATCGAGGCGGGCGATCTCCGCCAGCTGCGTCGCCATCATGTGCCGGAATACGCCGGGCGGCAGCTTTTTCAGCAGCGGCCGGGCCTGCTCCACCAGCCGCGCGCGGCCGTCGATAGAGCCTAGATCGACCGCGCGCGACAAAGTTTCAAAGAAATAGCTGGAAAATGGGCTGGCGTTCTCCAAACGCCGCTCGAAACCGGCCTGGCCCTCCTGGCGTACCAGACTGTCCGGATCTTCACCATCGGGCAGGAACATGAAATTGACCTGCCGGCCCTCGCTCAGCACCGGCAGGGCATTCTCCAGCGCCCGCCAGGCCGCCTCGCGGCCGGCGCGGTCGCCGTCGAAGCAGAACACCACCTGGGGCACGACGCGGAACAGGCGCTGCAGGTGCTCCGTGGTGGTGGCGGTGCCGAGGGTGGCGACCACGTTGCGCACGCCGAACTGGGCCAGCGACACCACGTCCATGTAGCCCTCCACCACCACCAGCCGCTCCAGCTTGCGTACCGCCTTGCGCGCCTGGTACAGGCCGTACAGTTCGCTGCCCTTGTGAAATACCGGGGTCTCCGGCGAGTTGAGGTACTTGGCCCCGTCGGCCGTACCGAGCACGCGGCCGCCGAAGCCGACCACGCGGCCACGGCGGTCGCGGATGGGGAACATGATGCGCTCGCGGAAGCGGTCGTAATGGCCGCCGCTGTCCCTGCGGATCAGCAGGCCGGCCGCCAGCAGGCGCTCGGGCTTGGCGCCCAGTGCCGCGGTGATGTTGTCCCAGCCGGGCGGGGCGAAGCCCAGCTCGAACTCGGCGGCGATCTCGCCGCTCAGGCCGCGGCCCTTGAGATAGTCCTGCGCCTGGCGCGCCTGCGGATGCTGACGCAATTGCTGGCGGTAGTAATCGGCGGCCCGGCCCAGCAGCTCGTACAGATCCTGCTGACCGCGATCCGCCGGCGGCGCCGCGCCGGCCTCGCGCGGCACCTCCAGCCCCGCCGTGCCGGCCAGTTCTTCCACCGCCTCGACGAAACCCATGTGCTCGTATTCCATCAGAAAGCCGATGGCCGAGCCGTGTGCGCCGCAGCCGAAGCAGTGGTAGAACTGTTTTTCGCGGCTGACGGTGAAAGACGGCGTCTTTTCGTCATGGAAGGGACAGCAGGCGGTGTATTCGCGGCCGGCCTTTTTCAGCGCCACGCGACCGTCGATGACGTCGACGATATCGACGCGGGTCAGCAGTTCATCGATGAAATGGGAGGGAATGCGGCCGGCCATGGGTCTATGGTAGGCCCTTGCAGAGGAATTGTCTGTGCGGCGTCAGCGTGCGCAAGCCCGCAACGGCACAATGACAACCTGAATCCGTGGGTTCAGGTGACAAATCAGCGCAGAAATACCACCGTGGGGCAGCGCCCCAGGCATCAGGTGCCGAGGCGCGCCTTGAGCTTGGCGCTCACGGCACCCATGTCGGCACGGCCCTGCACCTTGGGCTTGAGGATGCCCATGGCCTTGCCCATCTCTTTCATGGAGCTGGCGCCGCTGGCGGCGATGGCCTCGTCGATGAGGGCATCGAGCTCCGTCTCACTGAGCGCCTCGGGCAGGTAGGTCTGCAGCACCGAGATCTCGTAGGCCTCCTGGTCCGCCAGATCCTGGCGGCCGGCCTCTTCGTACTGGCGTACGGCGTCGCGGCGCTGCTTGACCATCTTGTCGAGCACCGCCAGCACCTGCGCGTCGTCCAGCTCCGTACGCTCGTCCACCTCGCGCTGCTTGATGGCCGCCAGCGCCAGGCGCACCACGCCGAGGCGGGGTTTGTCCTTGTCGCGCATGGCCTGCTTCATGTCGGCGCTGAGCCGCTGCTTGAGATCAGACATGTCGGTGCTTCAACTCGGGAAGAAACAAGGCCGCCCACGGACGGGGCGGCGATCGGGTCAGTACATGCGCTTGCGGCGCGTGACCTCACGGGAAATCTTCTTCAGGTGGCGCTTGACGGCGGAGGCCATCTTGCGCTGACGGGCCTGGGTGGGCTTTTCGTAATATTCGCGGCGGCGAACTTCGGTGAGAATACCGGCCTTCTCGCAGGAACGCTTGAAGCGACGCAGGGCGACGTCGAAGGGCTCGTTTTCTCTGACACGGACGTTTGGCATTTGTG
>DRQN01000167.1 GCA_011371455.1 Gammaproteobacteria bacterium | reverse complement strand
TTCAAGCCGCCCGGCGCAAGACCCGATAAAGTAGGCAAGTACACGTTTTTTGGAGGTGTATATGCGCGATATCGAACTGCAACCCACGGCCGCCGCCCATTGGCACGCGCTGGTCTGCGAGGCGGAACAAAAGGCCCACCACGAGTTGGGTGAAGACGTGCAGAGCTATCTGGTCTTTCTCCTGCAGCGCTTTCTCAGCAAGCCGGAGATCGCCTCGCGCATCCTCGCCCTCGATTACCTGGCCGGTCTGCTGGCCGCGGGCCAGCAACAGCACGACCAGCTGCGCGACGTGGGCGACATCTGCCTGCTGCATGCCGGGTTCTATCCGCAGCGGGCGCGACGCCGGCGCGTCTCCGTCGCTTATTACGTCGAACTCGGCATCGGCGCCTATCATCAGCTGCACAACGCCGCCAGCCATTCCCTCGGCCGCCTCTACGCCCAGCTCAGCGAGCGCTTCGTGCCGGCCATGGACGTGTTGCAGACCATGCGCGACCTGGGCGCCGATACGCCCGCCCTCGACCCGCTGACCGCCTTCGACCTGTGGGAAAGCTCCGGCAGCCAACGCGCCCGCGACGCCCTCACCGACATCAGCACCGGCACCCTGGTGCGGACCGACGGCCGGCAGCACCACTGAGCCACGCAAACGCGCGGCAGGCCCTTTGTCTCTCGCAAAGGCGCGGAATCCGGCAAAGACCTTCCTGGCGCACGCCGCGTCCTTGCGAGAAATCCCTTGAGACGGTTTTTCTTGCCTCTCCGCACCCCTGCGGCGAAACTCAGGCTGGCTGTTCAGCCTCCTCGGCCTTGGGCCAGGCGGTGAGCACGGCCTTCACCAGGGTCGCCAGCGGAATGGCGAAGAACACGCCCCAGAATCCCCACAGGCCGCCGAACACCAGTACCGCGACAATGATCGCCACCGGGTGCAGGTTGACCGCTTCGGAAAACAGCAACGGCACCACCACGTTGCCGTCCAGCGCCTGGATGATGGCGTAGGCCAACATCAGGTAGGCGAAATCGGGACCCCAGCCCCACTGGAAATAGGCGATCATCGCCACCGGGATGGTGACCACGGTGGCGCCGATATAGGGAATGACTACCGACAATCCCACCAACACGCCCAGCAGGGCGGCATAGTTGAGCCCCATCATCACGAAGGTGATGTAGCTGGCGCCGCCGATGATGAGAATCTCGACAAACTTGCCGCGAATGTAGTTGCCGATCTGCAGATCCACCTCGGCCCATACCCGCGCCGCCAGTTCACGCTGGCGTGGCAGGTAGGAACCGATCCAGGCGACGATCTGGCTTTTGTCCTTGAGGAAGAAGAACACCATCATCGGCACCAGGATCAGATACACGGCGAGGGCGATGAGACTGGGAATCCAGGTCAGGGAGATGGACAACAGGCTCTGACCCAGCCCCGCCAACTCCTTTTGCAGGCCGTTGACGATATCGCGCACCTGCTCTTCCGTGAATAACTGGGGATAGGTCTCCGGCAGACGCATCAGCAGCTGCTGGCCGGCATCGAGGTAGTGCGGCAGGTCCTTCGCCAACTGCGCCACCTGCCGCGACAGCATGGGCACCAGCCACAGCATGAGGTAGAGGAACACCACCACGAACAGCAGGAACACCAGGATCACCGCCGGCAGACGCGGTGCGCCGCGACGCTCCGCCAGCTGCACGATGGCCTCCAGCAGATAGGCGATCACCACTGCCGCCAGCAACGGCGCCAGCATCTTGCCCATGTAGAAGACGACGACGAAGCCGCCCAGCAACAACAGCGCCAGGATCACCGTCTGCGGATTGGAGAAGTTGCGCTCGAACCAGGCGCGTAGCACGTTCATGACGACTGCTCCGCTCGCCATTCCTCGTAGAAGCGCCCGAACACCACCTCCAACTCGTCGATCACTTCGCCGATATCCCGCCCCTGCATGACGTGTTGGGTCATCAGCGCCGAGGTCTCATTGAGCAGGCCGGCACGATCTTCCAACATGAAATAGGTGGCATTGAGACGCTTGATGGCGGCGATGACGCTTTCCTTTTCAGGGCGGGCAATGGCCCGGGGTTCGGCCGGTGGCGTAGGCTCGGCGGAGGGGGGGACGGATTGCCGGGCGAGGAATTCGGCAAACGACAACAGCGTTTCGCGCTGCGCCTCGGGAAGGCGCTCGAACAACGCCAGCAGGGTCTCCTGTGTCGACGTCAAGGCCTTGCGTTTACCCATCGGAATCTGCACATCCACGGCCCGCTTGCCGCTCTCGAACATGAATCAACCAGGGTCCTGGTGGTCGATGCAGTAGTTGCGCGCGAACTCCAGCAGTTCGTCCATGGCGCACTGGCGAAACTTGTGTTTCTGATGCACGAAGGAGAAGGGACGCTCCAGCGGAGTATCCAGCTCCAGCACTTCCACCGAGCCCAGCTTGATCTCCTTGGCCAGCGTGGCGCGGGAAACGATGCTGACGCCGATGCCGGCCTCCACCGCTCCTTTCAGCGCCTCCAGGCTGCCCAGTTCCATGATCACGTTCATCTGCGATGGATCGACATCGGCCTGACGCAGATAGTCATTGATCACCTCGCGCGTGCCGGAGCCCTCTTCGCGGCAGATGAAGGGATAGTCGAGGAGGGCCTTGACCGGCACCGTATCGCACTTGGCCAGCTCATGACCGGGTGGTGCAATGGCCACCAGGCGGTCGGTGCGGCACTGCTCCACCGCCAGGTTCTTGTTCAGCACCGGCGCCTCGACCACGCCCAGGTCGATGATGTTGTTTTCCACCATGGAGACGATGCCGTCGGTGTTGGAGACCTTGAGGCGGATGTTGACGTCGGGGTACTTGGCCTTGAAGTCGCCCAGCAGGGCCGGAAGCATGTACTCGGCGACGGTGGTGCTGGCGCCGAGGATCAGCACGCCACTGATCTCGCCGGTCAGCTCGCGCACCGAATTTTCCATCTCGTCATAGAGGTGAAAGATCTTCTCGGCGTAGACATAGACGCGCTCACCGGCCTCGGTAAGGCTGATCTTGTTATGGGTGCGGTCGAACAGGCGGGTATTGAAATATTCCTCCAGCTGACGCACCTGAAAGGTTACCGCCGGCTGGGTCATGTGAAGGGTATCCGCGGCCTTGGTGAAGCTCAGCAGGCGGGCGACACTATAGAACACGTGCAATCTGCGATCGGCCATAACAGCGTATCAACCCTTTCCGATATTCAGCGTTCCCGGATCATAGCAATTAATACCAGTGATAGAAATATTCCTGAATCCGTGGGTTCAGGATATTGATCGTGCTTGTTGGCGCCGGCATCGGGCGCGCGGCAAAAGGGGTCGGAAAGCCATCTTCCCGCCCCCTCCCGGTCAGGTCGGCACGCGCTTGTACCGGTAGGCGTAGTACATCACCGGGATCACCACCAGGGTCAGCACCGTGGACACCAGGATGCCGAAGATCAGTGAGATGGCCAGGCCGCTGAAGATGGGATCGTCGAGAATGAACAGCGCCCCCAGCATGGCCGCCAGCCCGGTGAGGGCGATGGGTTTGGCGCGCACCGCGCCGGCGCGCAGCACCGCTTCCTGCAGGTCCACGCCCTCCTCCACCTGCTGGTTGACGAAGTCCACCAGCAGGATGGAGTTGCGCACGATGATGCCGGCCAGGGCGATCATGCCGATCATGGAGGTGGCGGTGAACTGGGCACCCAGCAGGGCGTGGCCGGGCATCACGCCGATGATGGTCAGCGGGATGGGCGCCATGATGATCAGCGGCACCATGTAGGAGCGGAACTGCGCCACCACCAGCAGGTAGATGAGGATCAGGCCCACGGAATAGGCCAGGCCCATGTCGCGGAAGGTCTCGTAGGTCACGGTCCATTCGCCGTCCCACTTGACGCTGTAGCGGTAGGGGTTGTCCGGCGGGTCGATGAGGGTCTGGCCCAGCCTGTAGCCGTCCTCCACGGTGACGTCGAAGAGCTGGCCGAAGATGTCGAACATGCCGTACAGCGGGCTGTCCAGGTTGCCGGCCAGGTCGCCGGTGACGAACACCACCGGCAACAGGTCCTTGTGATAGATGGCGTACTCGCGCTCGCTGCGCTCCACGCTCACCACATCGGACAACGGCACCAGCGCGCCGCTGCGCGAACGCAGTTTGATGGACAGCAGGCGTTCGATGTCGCCCTTGTCCGCCACCGTGAATTCGAGGCGGATGGGGGTGGGGTACTTGACGTTGTCGCCGTGCAGGTAGGTGGCGTCCTCGCCCTGCAACACGGTGGCCAGGGCGTCCGCCACTGCCTGTTGCGAGACGCCGAGGATGGCCGCCTTGGTGCGGTCCACGCGCACGATCAGGCGCGGCGCCGGGTCTTCCACGCTGGTGTCCACGTCCACCACGTCGGCGGTGTTCTCGAACACCTTGCGCACCTCCTCGGCGACGCGGCGCTGGCCCGCGTAGTCGATGCCGTAGATCTCCGCCACCAGCGGCGCCTGCACCGGCGGCCCCGGCGGCACTTCCACCACCTTGACGTTGGCATTGAAACGCCTGCCGATCTCGGCCAGCGGCTCGCGCACCGAGAGGGCGATGTCGTGGCTCTTGCGCTCGCGCTCGTGCTTGGGCGCCAGGTTCACCTGGATGTCGCCCACGTTGGCCCCGCTGCGCAGGTAGTACTGGCGCACCAGGCCGTTGAAGTTGATGGGCGAGGCGGTGCCGGCATAGACCTGGTAGTCGGTCACCTCGGGCACCGTGGCCAGGTAGGCGCCCAGCTCGCCGAGCACGCGCGCGGTCTGTTCCACGGTGGTGCCCTCGGGCATGTCCACCACCACCTGGAATTCCGACTTGTTGTCGAAGGGCAGCATCTTCATCACCACCACCTGCAACACCGGCAGGGCCACCGAAGCACCGATGAGGGCGAAGATGCCCAGCATCAGCAACCAGCGCGGACCACGCCCCTTTCGGCCATTGAGGAAGGGACCCATGAAGCGACTGAAGAAGCGGTACAGGCGCGCCGACTGCTCCTGGTCCTCGCACTCGTGCACGGCATGGCTGTTGCGCAGCAGCTTGTAGGCCATCCACGGGGTGACGATGAAGGCCACGCCCAGGGAGATGAGCATGCCCATGCTGGCGTTGATGGGGATGGGGCTCATGTAGGGCCCCATCAGGCCGCTGACGAAGGCCATGGGCAGCAACGCGGCGATCACCGTGAAGGTGGCGAGGATGGTGGGACCGCCCACCTCGTCCACGGCCTGCGGAATGGCCTCCAGCAGGTTCTTCTTGCCCAGGCTCATGTGGCGGTGGATGTTCTCCACCACCACGATGGCGTCGTCCACCAGGATGCCGATGGAGAAGATCAGCGCGAACAGGGACACGCGGTTGATGGTGAAGCCCCAGGCCCAGGAGGCGAACAGGGTGGCGGCCAGGGTGATCACCACCGCCGCGCCGACGATCAGCGCCTCGCGCCGCCCCAGGGTAATCAGCACCAGCAGCACCACGAAGGCGGTGGCGAAGACCAGCTTGCCGATGAGCTTCTGCGCCTTGTCGTTGGCGGTGGCGCCGTAGTTGCGGGTCACCGTGGCGTTGACGCCG
Organism: Gammaproteobacteria bacterium; assembly: GCA_011371455.1. GTDB lineage: Bacteria > Pseudomonadota > Gammaproteobacteria > SZUA-152 > SZUA-152 > DRQN01. The sequence goes on along the minus strand of DRQN01000167.1, from coordinate 6,581 downwards.
TCGGGGATGAAGGTGCCCTTGAGCTGCTCGAAGCGGTTGATGAGTTGGTCGGCCACGTCCACCGCGTTGACCCCCGGCTTCTTGGCGATGGCGATGGTCACCGCGGGGAACTCGCCCCGCGCGGGGATGCCCTTGGCGGCGGCCGCCGGGCCGGTGCCGAACCACACGTACTGCTCCGGCTGGTCGGCGCCCAGGCGCACCTCGGCCACGTCGCGCAGGAACACCGGGCTGCCGTCGTGCACGCCCACCACCAGCTCGGCCACGTCCTCGGCGGCGGTGAGGAACACGCCCGCCTGCACCGGGATCTCGCGACCCTCGGCCACCATGCTGCCGGCATTGCGCGACTGGTTGGCCATCTGCAGGGCGCTGCGCAGGTCACCGAGGGCAATGCCGTAGCCGGCCAGGCGCGCCGGATCGGGCAGCACGTGCACCACGCGGTCGGTGCCGCCGATGGTGTAGATGTCGCGGGTGCCGGGCACGCGCTTCAGCTCGGCCTCGATGGCGTGGGCCACCTGCTGCAACTCCAGCGCGCCCACCGCCTCGTCCTCGCTCCATAGGGTCAGGGTGGCAATGGGCACGTCGTCGATGCCCATGGGCTTGATGATGGGCTGGGCCACGCCCAGGCCCGGCGGCAGCCAGTCCTGGTTGGAATAGATGGCGTTGTAGAGGCGCACGATGGCCTGGGTGCGGTCCTCGCCGACCTTGAACTGCACCGTCAGCACCGCCTTGCCCGGCATGGACACGGAATAGACGTGCTTGATGCCCTCGATCTCCGACAGCACCTGCTCCGCCGGGGTGCTCACCAGGTGCTCCACCTCGGTGCTGGAGGCGCCCGGCAGGGCCACGAAGACGTTGGCGAAGGTGACGTTGATCTGCGGCTCTTCCTCACGCGGGGTGACCATCACCGCGAAGGCGCCCAACAGCAGGCCGAGGATGGCCAGCAGCGGGGTGATCTCGGTGGTCAGAAAGGCCTTGGCGATGCGCCCGGAGATACCCATTTTTTCGCTCACGGCGCCTTACTCCCTGCGCGCTGCTCCTTCAGCACCACACCGGCATGTACCGGGTCCAGCGCCACCCGCTCCCCGGCATCGAGGCCGGCCAGCACCTCCAGCTGATCGCCGTTGATGAGGCGGCCGCCGACGCGCACCTGGCGGAAGCTCACGCGGTCGTCGTCATCCACCACATACACCGCCGTCACCTCGCTGCGATGCACCACGGCTTGCGCCGGCACCAACAGCTTCTGCGCACTGCCGACCTCGAATACCGCCTTGACGAACATGCCGGGGTAGTAGACGGCGTGGTCCTCCGGGAGCTGCAGGCGCACGCGGAAGCTGTGCGACTTCTCGTCGGCGTAGGGGAACACGGTGACCTTCTCCGCGACCACCCCGGCGATGCGCTTGCCCGGCTGCAGCGGGTCGCGCAGGAAGATGCGGGCCTTGCGGATCTTGCGCACCGCGCTCATCACATCCTGCGGCACGCTGGCGCTGGCGCGCAGGTGCTCCAGGGAGAAGCCGGTCATCAGCGGCGTGCCGGGGCGGGCCATCTCGCCCTTCTCCACATGACGCTCCACCACGATGCCGGCATAGGGCGCGCGCACCACGGTGTAGTCGAGCTGCTCGCGGGCCTGATGCACCGCGGCGTGGGCCGCCGCCACGCGCTGCTTCGCCGCCTTCAGGTTGGCGTCGGCCTTGTCCATGGCCGACTGCGACACCAGCTTCCTGGCGAACACCCCGGCGACGCGCTTCTGTTCCGCCTCCGCCTCGCGCAGGCGGGCCTCGGCCTCGCGCAGACGCGCCTCGGCCTGGGCCAGGCGCGCGCGCTGCTGCTTGTCGTTGAAGCGCAGCAACACGTCGCCCTTCTTCACCTCGTCGTCCACGTCGAAATAGATTTCCTCAATGCGGCCACTGGTCTCGGCGGCGATGGTCGCCCGGTTGACGGCCTCGATGACGGCATCCGCCACGTACACCTCGGCCACCGTCTGTTCACTGACCGTGGCCGTCTCGAAGGGCAGATCGGCGGCGCGAACCGTTACCGAAAGGCCGGCGCAAGCGGCAACGATGACCAACCATGGCAAGGCCGCCATAGCGCTGGATCGGGTCATGATGAAGTCTCCTTGTTCAAACGTGGCCCACGTGGCAGTGAACACATGAATTTATCAGCGCATAAAGATAGCAGATGAATATATATTAGTAAACTCTAATATTCACGGAGGCAGATGGGCACACGCGCACTGCCACTCACCCCGCTCACCGAGGCTGCAGGCAAGCCGGAACCGGCGCGTCATCCAGCCACATCAGGCCCACCCGCTCGCCCTCGGCATGGATCACGTAGCTGCGCGGATGGGTGCGCGATCCACCATCTTCGGGGGCGATCTCCACTTCGACGATGGCCCCCTCGGGCAGCCTGGCGTCCTTGCAGATCAGGCCGATGCCGTCGCTGCAGCAGTCCGTGATGCGGCAATGCGCCGTCTCGCCCGTGCGCATGCGCACCACGGCGGGCAGATCCTGGGGAATGCGGCGGTGGTAACGGTGTTCGAGCATGTCTGTCTCCAACAAGGGATACAGCACGAAAGGAATCCTGATCACTTGATTAACCCGGCAACCCTCTAGACCATGTTCAACCGTCGTGTGCCGATGCGCAGCAAAACATCAAAGCGCCGCTGTCGTGGGGCCTACTGCAAGCTTTGGCTTTGGCAGTGAAGACAGTGCAGTCTGCGCATCGGCACACGACGGCCTTCCATATGAAAACAAGCCGTTAGGGACTTCAAGCGTCCTCCAGCTCTGCGTTGTCACTCTTGCCAAGGGAACCACCATTGACGGCGAGTGATGCCTTGATCTGAAGAACACTTGAAGTCCTGAACATGATCTATAGGGTTGCCGGGTTAATATAAATGGGGGAGACGGCGGGCATATACAAGCCCCGCCGGGCACGCCGTATCAACCAGCGCAGCAGGACAGCCGGGAAACATCCTTGCGGAAGGTCTGGGCGCGGAGCTTGAGGCCCTCGGCCAGGGTGAGGTAGGGGAACAGCTGATCGGCAAGGCCGCCCACGGTCATGCCATTGGCGATGGCCAGGGCGGCGCTCTGGATGATCTCGCCACCGCCGTCGGCCAGCACCTGACAGCCGAGGATGCGGCCACCATCGCGCGCCGCCACCAGCTTGATAAAGCCGCGGGTATCGAAGTCGGCCAGGGCGCGCGGCACGTTGTCCAGAGTCAAAGTGCGGCTCTCCACCGCGATGCCCTGCTCACGCGCCTGCACCTCGTCGAGGCCGACGGTGGCCACCTGCGGCTCGCTGAACACCACCGCCGGCAATACCGAGAGATCGAGGGCCACGTCTTCACCGCTCATGTTGCGCGCGGCGCGGGTGCCGGCGGCGGCGACGTCGACGAACCGGGGCAGATGGGTGCAATCGCCCACGGCGTAAATGTTCGCCGTGCTGGTGCGCAGGTGACCGTCCACCACGATGGCGCCGCGCGCGTCGGTTGCCACGCCGGCACGCAACAGGCCGAGGGCGGCGGTATTGGGGCGGCGGCCGGTGGCCAGCAACAGGCGGTCGCCGCGGATCTCACCGCCATCGGTGTCCAACTGGAACTGTTGGCCGTCGTGGTGAACACCGTGGGTGGCCGTGTCCGTCAGCACCGCGATGCCCTCTTCCTCGAATACCACACGCAGCCCCCCGCCCAAGGCCGGGTCTTCTCGTGACAGCAGGCGGCCCCGCGCCATTCTCCACTGCGCGAAGGGCCGCCGCGAAGGCCCCGGAGCCACTGCCGACGATGGCGATATGCAGGGAGTGGGCAGTCACGATCTTTCATCTCGCGTCATGGCCGTAAACGTAAACCTGAATCCGTGGATTCAGGGTGAAGTATAGCCGGCCTGCGCGGTGGCATGGGTGAGGCCCTGCACGCCGCCACCTTCGTACTTGGCCGTGACGTCGCTCACACCCTGCACCTTGCACAGGGCCTTCTTTACGGTGATGGGACATATGCCGGGCACATCGCAACGCACACCGTGCAAAATAGCCGTAAAGCAGCGGAGCGGTGTATTCTCAAGCGACAAGGCAAAGGATCCCCCATGACACACCCGGCGCTGCAGCCACTCGACATCCCTCTCAATCTCGCCGGCGGCGACGAACTGAAACGCCAGTTGGCCCAGCGCATCGGCCGCTTGCACCTGGCCCAGCGCCTGGGCATCGAGGGTGAGCACAAAAAACAGGTCGTCGGCCGCGGCCGCACCTGGTTTCACCTGGAGAACTGGGGCACCGGCAGCAACCTGATCCGCAACATCCTGCGTCTCAGCGGCCTCTACCGGCGCGGCCAGCGCAATGTGACGGACTTCGAAATCCGCCACAACACCCTTACCCTGCCCCGCCTGCCGGCGGCCTTCGACGGCTTCACCCTGCTTCACCTCAGTGACCTGCATCTCGACGTCCACCCCGGCTTCCCCGCCGCCCTCGCCACGCGGCTGAGGGGGCTCGACTACGACCTGTGCGTGCTCACCGGTGACTACCGCTTTCTCACCCACGGTCCCTTCGAACCGGCCCTCGACGGCCTGCGACACGTGTGCGAGGCCATCCACGGCCCGCTCTACGGCGTGCTCGGCAACCACGACTCCATCCGCATGCTGCCGGCGATAGAGGCCATGGGCATCCGCTTGTTGATGAACGAGGCCGTGGTCCTGAAGCGCGAAGACGACGAACTGTGGCTGGCCGGCATCGACGATCCCCACTACTACCGCGCCGACAACCTGGAAAAGGCCAGCGACGACATCCCCCTCGACGCCACCTCCCTGCTCCTCGCCCATTCGCCGGAGGTCTACCGCAACGCCGCCCACGCCGGCTTCGACGCCATGCTCTGCGGCCACACCCACGGCGGCCAGATCTGCCTCCCCGGCGGTCGCCCCCTGTACTGCAACGCCGCCGCGCCACACCGCGTCTGCCGCGGCCCCTGGCGCCACCACCGCATGCAGGGCTACACCTCGCGCGGCACCGGCTCCTCGGTGGTCGACGCGCGTTTCAACTGCCGGCCGGAAATAACGCTGCACCGCCTGCAATCAAACCGCAGCGCCGCTCGTTCTCTGTAGTGAGGCTTCGGCAACAAGGCCCAAGCAATGACCCCACCTTCCATCACATGAGGAAAACAAGCATGCGCCCATCCAGCACGAAGAACCTGCGTCACTTGATCCAGGCCAGCCTGACCGCCGCCATTCTCGCCAGTGGCAGCGCCCTGGCCGCCGACGATCCCTCCATCAAGGGCGACCTGCGCAGCAACATCCAGGCCGCCATGGATCAGATGATCAAAGAGCGCACCGTCAACGGCACCTTCAAGTTCTACGATCAGCTGAAAGACAAGGTCTACGACCTGAAGCTGGTCGAGCTGCACGACGGCATCGTCAAGAAGGGTGATTACTACGTGAGCTGCGCCGACTTCGTCGACTCCAGGGGCAACAAAGTGGACATGGACTTCCTGGTACTGCCCAGCGACGGCAAACTGCTCGCCACCCAGGCCATCATGCACAAGGTCGATGGCAAGAAACGGAAGTATCACCTCGAAGACTGACATGGCCCCACCCCCCGGTGACGTGAGGGAGTTATTGCTGCGCGGTTTCCGCTACGCCTACTCCCTCACGCACGACACGGCCCGCGCCGAAGATCTGTTACAGGACGGTTGGGTCTCCCTGCTCAGCGCCGGCGGCCCCCGCCGGCGCCGCTATTTGTTCGCCGCCATCCGCAGCCGCTTCATCGACGGCTGCCGCCGCGAGCAATTGCTGGTGTTCGAGTCCCTCGACCAAGCGGGCGAAAACCACGTCGACAAGCTGCACGACCCACATGCCGGCGACGCCTTCGACGTTGACGACGACGGCCTGGGACAGGCCCTGGCCACCCTGCGCCCCATGGAACGCGAAGCCCTGCTGCTGGCCGACGTCGAAGGCTACACCGCGCAGGAAATCGCCGACCTCACCGGCCACCCGCGCGGCACCGTGCTCAGCCTCATCCGCCGCAGCCGGCACAAACTGCGCCGCCAGCTAGGGTGCCTGGCTCAGGAGGCGGATCGTGCCTGAGCAACGCCTGGACCAGCACCTTCAACGCTTCTATGCCGACAAGCGGCCGTCGGAAGCCTGCCTCGACCGCCTCGCCGCACTGGCCGAATCCACTCCCGCCGCCAAGCCCCCCGCGCCGGTAAAAACACGCCGCGTCACCCCGGCCTACCTGGCGGTCGCCGCCTCACTGCTGCTGATCCTGTTCGGCGGCGTATTCCTGCTGCAACCAGACCACAACGCCAACTGGCTGGTCGCCAAGGAAATCGCCGTCAACCACAACAAGCACCTGGCGATCGAATTCCCCACCAGTGATTACCACGAACTGAACCGCCTGATGGACAAGCTCGACTTTTCCAGCGTGATATCGAAGCGCTTGCCACCGGGCCAATACCGCCTGCTCGGCGGCCGCTACTGCTCCATCCAGGGGCAGCTCGCGCTGCAACTCAAACTCCAGGACCGCGCCGGCAACCGCTACACCCTCTACCAAGCGCCCCTCAACAAACTGCTGACCGGCATCCAGCAAGGCGAGCAGGTCATCGACGG
>DRQN01000166.1 GCA_011371455.1 Gammaproteobacteria bacterium | reverse complement strand
TCGTCGCCTTCGCCAAGAACGCCCAGGAGATGAACATCTCGACCCTCGACAGTCTGCTCTGGCAGGCCGGCGTGGAGCATTCCGGCGGCCACCTGCTGGACGGCCATGACATGGCCCAGCCGGTGCGCCTCAAGGCCTGGCCCAACTTCACCCGCAACGGCTTTCGCCAGTCGCATTTCAAGCTGGCCGCGATCATGGCGCGCCAGCCCATCAGCCTGAAGGAATTGCGCAAGGAGGCCGGCGTGGCCCGCGACGAGGTGGTCAGCTTCTACAACGCCGCCTATGCCGTCGGCCTCATCGACCGCAGCGTCGGCGCCGCCGATGCAGGCCAACTCAACAGCAAGCCGCGCACGCGCCGCAAGGGCCTGCTCGGCATGCTGGCCCGCAAGCTGGGTTTCCGCTAACCGCATTCAACCGATTTCGTCGAGGACGTCCCCACGCCATGTTTCAGGCCACAGACAAGATCATCTTCACCGGCCCCGTCGGCGCCGGCAAGACCAGCGCCATCAGCGCCATCAGCGACGAGCCGCCGGTGCGCACCGACGTCGCCACCACCGGCAGCGAGCGCGACATCAAGGGCACCACCACCGTCGCCATGGATTACAGCTATATTCAGTTGGAGGACGGCAAGCGCATCCATCTTTACGGCACCCCCGGGCAGGAGCGTTTCGATTTCATGTGGCAGATCCTCACCCAAGGCGGGCTGGGCCTGGTGCTGCTGGTGAACAACGACCACCCGGAACCGGTGGCGCAAATGGAATACTACCTGGACGCCTTTGGCGACTTCATCCGCGACACCGGGGTGGTCATCGGCATCACGCGCATGGGGGTGCGGGACAACGCCAGCATCGCCGATTACCAGGCCCGCCTGTTCGAGCGCGGGCAGGTATTCCCCGTGTTTGAAGTGGACGGACGTTCCCCCGAGGACGTGCGCATCCTGGTCAATGCCCTGTTGGCGGTACTGGAGAACTGAGCCATGAGTTTCCTCGACGACATGATCGACAAGGTCAGCGAAGAAGGCACCCAGCACGAGGACGACGTATCGCCGCAAGGCCATCGGCAGCTCGACGCCATCCTCAACGAAATGCTCGGCGACTGCGGCGACATGAGTGGCGCCATGGTCAGCGCCAACGATGGCCGCGCCCTCGCCGAGCGCCTGCAAAGCGGCCTCGACAAGCACCGCTTCGCCGCCATGAGCAGCGCCCTGCTGGCGCTCAGCGACAACGTCATCCGCGAGACCCACGGCGGCAACATCAAGAACGTGCTGATCCAGAGCGACGACGGCAACGTCTTCATCCTGCACGCCGGCAGCGGCCTGCTGCTGACCGTATTTTGCCACCCCGACGCCAATCTCGGCCTGTCACTGGCGCACGCCAACAAGGGCGCCGCGGACATCGCCGCATTGAATCTGCGTACCGACACCTGACGAAAATAGTCGATTCCCCTTACCCGTAGGCGGCATCTACGCTAAAGTTTCATCCGGAACAACCCGCAATACTGACAAGTTGCTCGATACGCTTACAGAAGACACCCGAATAAGGAGAGAGGAAAATGGCTAGTATCAATGACGTCTGCCGAGAGATCGTCGACAACGTGGAAGATGCGCTGGGCGCCGCCGTCGTGGATTTGAGTACCGGCCTGATGCTCGGCGCCTATCACAACGTTCCCTACTTTACCTCCAGTTATCTGGACGCCGTATCGGCGGCGGCGGTGGACATGTTCCGCGGCAAGGGCATCACCAACGTGGAGAAGCGTCTCAGCCAGACGCGCGGCGAGGAAGTAAAAAACAGCATGCTGGAAATCCAGATGACCACCCCCAAGACCTTCCACTTCATGGTGGTGGTGCCGGGCAAGCCCAACGCCCTGGCGATCCTCATCACCGGCCGCCGCGCCAACCTGGGCATGGGCTGGGCCGGCCTGCGCAGCGCCCTGCCGAAGATCGAACCCATGTGTCCCTGAGCCGGCGGGCATAACGAACAAATGGGGCGCCAGGGAACGCAACGCTTTGGATGTCGCTATCTTTGCGTTCCCTGGCGCCCTTGGCGGTTATTCGCTTTTGATTTTTTTCTCTGTGTACTCCGTGCCTCTGTGGTGAATCAATAATTCACCGCACGAAACCCAGAATCACCGCCCCCGATTCATCCTCCAGGGTACGGCCAAAAGGGAATGCGTAACCAAACAGGATTACTGGCCCCGCCGCAGACGATCCGCCATTTCCGACGGGAACTGTTGCTTGCTCATGTCGGTCAGGGTCTGTTCCATGTCGTAGGGCAGGCGGTGGTATTCCAGTTCCCGGCTCGCCAGGTCGATGATGGCCAGTTCCACGCCCGCCTCGCCGCCGCGCGGCTGGCCGATGGAGCCGGGACTGATCAGCACGTGTGCGGCCTCCGCCAGTTGCTGGCGCTCGCTGCTGTCGCCGGCATCGCCATCGCCATCACGCCGCCAGGTCTTCTGGATATGGGTGTGGCCGTGAAAACACAGCGGCACCTGGCGCGCACTCAATTCGTCGAGGTTCTCGATGTAACTCATCTGGTAGACATAACCATTGAAGAAGGTCTTGTCCAGGGGCGAGCCATGCACCGCCAGCCACTGCTCGCCCTGCTGGTAAACCGGCAACTGCGACAGCCACTGACGCTCATCGTCATCGAGTTGGCCGATGGTCCACTTCAGTGACCATGAGGCCAGCGAGGTGATACCGCCGCGTATCTCGCCACAGGCCACGGCGTGGTCGTGGTTGCCACGCACCATGCTCCAGCCCTGCAGGGCCCGCACCATCGCCACGCACTGCTTCGGATGTGGCCCATAGCCCACCACGTCGCCCAGCATCACGCCGTGGTCGATGCCCCGCCTGGCCAGATACTCCAGGGCGCATTCCAACGCCGGGGCATTGCCGTGGATGTCGCCGATCAGCGCCATCACGCTGCCGCTGCTGCGCGGCGCCGGCGCCTGATAGGTGAATGTCTGTTCGCCATACAGGGCATCGATCAGCGCTTTCGCCACCGCTTCCCGCTGCGGTGGAACGAACACCCCGCGCAGGCCCTCGGCGACCACGGTGACCACGTGCGCATCGGCAAAATGCTGGCGCAGGCTCTTCGACAACAGCTTGCCCAGCGCCGCGGCCAGCGCCACATCCAGCCATTCCAGCGCGCGCACCCAGGTGCCCAGCGCATCGCTGAGCATGGTGAGATTGCTGCCGGGATAAAAGTCGTCATCGAGATAGAACAGCTCGTCGTCGGCATCGACGCCAAAGTTCGACAGGCACAGGTCGAGGCTCAGCTCGTCCTTCGCCAGCACCGCCAGGTAGTCATCCAGCATCTGCGCCATGAAGCCGACCTGCGAGGACGGCGAATAGCGCTTGCTCAGTTCGTCATAGCGGTTCAGCGCCAACAGGTGTGGGGTGACGTTGCCGATCACCACCGTCTCATTGTCGGCGGCGGGCGACCACAGAAACCAGGTCTTGTGCGGGTGATGCACGCCCAGAAGGCGCTCCCGCTCGATGGCCTGCTCGACGAAACGTCGCGCCGATGCCGCCGGCAATCGATATTCGGTACGCAGCTTGAGCATGTCGCTGCCGATATCGATGAGGGCCGTCACCGGCCGGCCGGTCAATGCCTCACCGGGTCCGGCCATCACCCGCTGCCGATGGCAGGCGGCAAGGATCGACTCACTGTCGTAAGGCGAATCGGCCAGGGGGGAAATCAGTTCAACGTGAGACATGTAAACCTCTTGAAAGGAAAAGCACTCAGCACTCAGCACTCAGCACTCAGCACTCAGCACTCAGCACTCAGATTATACCTGCACGCGGAAACGATACTGCACAAAGGCCTCGGCCTCACGCACCACGGCGGCCGTCACCACCTCGAAGGCCTGGCCCTTGACGCG
>DRQN01000165.1 GCA_011371455.1 Gammaproteobacteria bacterium | reverse complement strand
TGTCGCGCAGGATGTCGGCCACCTCCGTCTGTTCGCTGTTGAGTGTGCCGACGACCTCTTCGCGCAGCAATTCCACGCCCTCGCGGATGGCCGTCAGCGGCGTCTTCAGCTCGTGGGAGACGTGGTGCAAAAAGGCCTGCTTCTGCTCGTCCAGCTCGGACAGGCGCTGGCGCAGCCAGTCGAGCTGCTCGCTGAGTTCACGGATGTCCTGCGGGCCGCCCACCGCCACCGCCGTGGTCAGCTCGCCGGCGCCGAGACGGCGGATGGCCGCGCCCAGACGGCGCAGCGGGCGGCTGATGAGGATGCTGAAGACCACCGCCAGGATCAACGCCAGCGGGATCAGCCCCAGCGCCTGCCACAACAGCTGGCGCTGCACCTCCTCGACCTGGCGGGTCATGGCGTTGCTCTCTTCGGCGATCATTTGCGTGACCTCGAAGGGAATGGGCCGCGCCAGGCGGGTCAGGTCGTGCTCCTGCCTGAGCCTTTTCGGCAGCTCCGGCGGCAGTTTCGCCGGCATCCCGGCCACCTCTCGAAGCTTGCGGTACAGGGCCTCCTCCTGCTGGCGCAATTGTGACAGGCGTTGCGCCAGGCTCTCGGTCAGGGGCAGCGTTTCCAGTTGGCCCATGGCCTTGGCGAGCTGGCTGCGCTGGTCCTGGTAGCGCTGCAGCACGGCGGGGTCGCGCAGCACCAGGTATTGGCCGGTGCTGCGCTCCATGTTCAATACCTGGGTCATGATGATGCGGCTGGCTTCCACCGCCTGGGAAGAGTCGCGCACGGCGAGCTGCATCTGCACCGAGAGCTTGTCGATGAGCATGAAGGTGTTCACCAGCGCCGCCGCGAGGGGCAGCGCGGCGAGAAAAAAGCCGATCAGTGCCAGCTGGAAAATCGAGGTGGGCAGGGTGAGCCGCATGGCGTGATTCATCACCGGCGTGCAGCCGGCCGGGTTGAGTAGACAGGTATTAGAATAACACCCAAAAAAATAGCCCTAAAAAATCCTGTCCGTAGGATTTTATTAGGGCCGGAGGCAGAGTTCGTGCCCCTTCAATACGCGCTGCCCGTGGAGAGGCGAGCGGTCGGCGCGTCCCTGCGCCGTGATTGGCCTCTGCTCTCTGAGAGAGAGGAAGAGTGGGATGAGCAGAGGCCGATCATCGGTTGCCGGTCAGGGCGTGGACTTATTCACCGCTTTTTTCGTCCTTCGGCATGACCAGTTCAAATCGGGCGAATTCAGCCTCGTCCAGCTCGCCGTCGCTGTTGAGATCATAGGTCTCCCACGTCTCGGTCAGTTCCGGCAGCGCGGCGGCTTCCTGCTTGCTGATGGTGCCGCTTTGATCGGTATCGGCCTGCTTGAAGGTGTCATCGGCAAAGGCTGCGCCGCTGGCCAGGGTGAAAAATGCTGCAAAGAGAAATGCTTGCTTCATGCTTGGGTTCATAAAAACGATCCTCTGTTTTGTGTTGATGGTCTGGTCTTGGTTCGACAATACGGTTTGCGCCGGCGTGGTAGCTATTGCATGCCCCGTGCCAGGTAGTTTTATCGCTGTGTATTCAATGCGTTGCGCGAATCGGATGAAACTGGTCAGGGTGGGGACAGGGGACATCTGTCGCCAGACGGCGACAGTCGATGCCGGGGGTGGGGGTAAGTGATTGAAATGCCGACAGAATTGACTGTCGCCAGATGGCGACAGATGGCGATGAAGGCCGGGTTAATAATGTGCGGCCTCGAATGTCACGGCTTGGCGTGTGCGTGGCGTGGGAATGGTTTGGGCGGTGAGCGTCAGGCGTGTTTCAGGGCATCGAGCAGGCGGGCCAGCGCCTGGCCTCGGTGGCTGAGGCGGTTTTTCACCTCGGGCGGCAGCTCCGCCGCGGCACGGTTTTCGCCGGGTACGAAGAACACCGGGTCGTAGCCGAAGCCGTTTTCACCGCTGGGCTGGCGCAGGATGCGGCCCTCCCAGGTGCCCTGGCAGATCAACGGGGTGGGATCCTCGGCGTGGTTCATGAACACCATCAGGCACTGGAAGCGCGCCGTGCGCTCGGTCTCCGGCACGTCCTTCAGGGCCTCCAGCAGCTTTTGCACATTGTCGGCGTCCGTGGCGCCCGGCCCGGCAAAGCGCGCGGAATAGATGCCGGGGGCGCCCCTGAGGGCGTCTACCTCCAGCCCCGAATCGTCGGCGATGGCCGGCAGGCCGGTGGTGCGGGCGGCGTGGCGGGCCTTGAGGATGGCATTTTCGACGAAAGTGAGGCCGGTCTCCTCGGCGTCGCTGACGTCGAAGTCGGACTGCGGCAGGGCCTCGATGCCCAGGTTACCGAGGATCTGGTTGATCTCGCGCAGCTTGCCCTTGTTGCTGCTGGCCAGCACCACCTTGTCGGGCAGGGTCTTGCCGATGCTCAATGTCTTGCCCCTTGAATGGTAAACCTGAACCCACGGATTCAGGATAAGGATTTCACCACAGAGGCATGGAGGACACAGAGAAAAATCATTTCACCGCAAAGGCCGCAAAGGATAAGGAATGCAAAGTTTTATGCTTTCGTCTTGGCGTCCCTTTGCGACCTTTGCGGTTAAGCCTTTTCGATGACTATTTCTCCGCGTCCTCCGTGCCTCTGTGGTGAATATCGAATTACTGCCCCAGCACCTCACGCTGATGCTCGATCAGTTCGGCAATGCCGGACCTGGCCAGCCCCAGCATGGCGTCCAGTTCGTCCTGGCGGAAGGCGTGGCCCTCGGCGGTACCCTGCACCTCGATGTAGGCGCCGGCATCGTTCATGACCACGTTCATGTCGGTCTCGGCATTGGAGTCTTCGTCGTAGTCGAGATCCAGCACCGGGGCGCCCTCGAAGATGCCCACCGACACCGAGGCCACCTGGCCGATGATGGGATTCTTCTTCAGTTTGCCCTGGTCCACCAGCCACTGCATGGCGTCGGCCAGCGCCACGAAGCCGCCGGTAATCGACGCGGTACGGGTGCCACCGTCGGCCTGGATGACGTCGCAGTCGACGGTGATGTTGCGCTCGCCGAGGGCCTCCAGGTTGACCACCGCGCGCAGCGAGCGGGCGATCAGGCGCTGGATCTCCATGGTGCGGCCGCCCTGCTTGCCGCGCGCCGCCTCGCGGCCCATGCGCGAGCCGGTGGAACGCGGCAGCATGCCGTATTCGGCGGTCACCCAGCCGCGGCCCTGGCCCTTGAGCCAGCGCGGGATGCGGTCTTCGACGGTGGCGGTGCACAGCACCTTGGTGTCACCGAACTCCACCAGCACCGAGCCTTCGGCGTGTTTGGTGTAGTTGCGGGTGAATTTGATGTCGCGCAATTGCTCGGCTGAGCGGCCGCTGGGTCGCATGCTGTGTCCTTGATCGGGTGGGATTTGTGTGGCCGCGCATTATACCCGTGCGGCGGAGCGCTAAGCCAGCGGCAGGACCACGCCATCTAAACCACTAACCCACTGACGAACAAATTCCCCAGCGCCGTTGGACGAACTGCTCCAGCCAGACACCGTGGCGGAAGGTGAGCAGGGCGTGCACCATGCGGGCCCGTTCTTCGCTGAGCG
>DRQN01000164.1 GCA_011371455.1 Gammaproteobacteria bacterium | reverse complement strand
GGGTGCTGAAGCTGCTGCGTGGCGAGGTCGATCTGCTGCAGAACGACCTGTCGCCGGAGCTGGTGAACTACCTGCGGGACAAGCCGGGCGTCAGCGTGCAGCGCGCGCGCGGCTCCAATTTCACCTACCTGGGCTTCAATCTCGACGACCCGCGGCTGAGTGACCCCGCGGTGCGCCGCGCCATCGCGCAGGCCATCGACCGCGAGGCCATCGTGCGCTACGTGATGGGTGGCGCGGCGCGGCTGGCCAGCGCCCTGCTGCCGCCGGACCACTGGGCCGGCAATCCCGAGCTGCCGCTGATCGCCTACGACCCCGAGGCCGCGCGCGCGGCGCTGCGCGAGGCCGGCTTCAGTGCGGCGCATCCCCTGCGCCTGAGTTACAAGACCTCCACCGACCCCTTCCGCGTGCGCCTGGCCACGGTGTTGCAGAGCCAGTTGCGCGAGGTGGGCATCGAAGTCGATCTGCGCAGCTACGACTGGGGCACCTTTTACGGCGACATCAAGGCCGGCAATTTCCAGATGTACAGCCTGTCCTGGGTGGGCATCAAGACGCCGGACATCTTTCGTTATGTGTTTCACCGCGACGCAGTGCCGCCCAACGGCGCCAACCGTGGGCGCTTCAGCGATGCGCGCAGCGACGCCCTGATCGAACAGGCGGCCGCGGCGCCGACGCTGGACGAGCAGGCGGCGCTGTACCGCGAGCTGCAGGCGCGCCTGCTGGAATTGTTGCCCTATGTGCCGCTGTGGTATGAAGACCACGTATACGCCGCGCGCGAGGGCATCGAGGGCTATGCCCTGAGCCTGGATGGCAACTATGACGGGTTGATATCGGTGCGGCGGAAGTGATGGATTTGTTATGTTTGCCACAGAGGCACAGAGAACTCAGGCCTGAACCCACGGATTCAGGTCAGAGTAAACCACAATATTTTCCTCTGTGTGCTCTGTGCCTCTGTGCCTCTGTGGCAAATAAATCAAGGTTGCTGCACACATGGCGGAAAGAGTGATCCTGGTCAGCATTGCCGAACAGCGCCTGCAGTTGCGCGAGGGCGGGCGTGTGTTGATGGATGTGGCGGTGTCCACGGCGGCCAACGGCCCCGGCGAACGGCAGGGCAGTGAGTGTACGCCGCGCGGCTGGCACCGCATCCGCGCCAGGATCGGTGAGGGCGCGCCGCTCGGCGCGGTGTTCGTCGGCCGCCGCCCCAGCGGCGAGATCTATACCCCGGCGCTGCGCGCCCGGCATCCCCAACGAGACTGGATTCTCACCCGCATTCTCTGGCTGTGCGGCCTGGAGCCGGGGCGCAACCGCCTCGGCGCGGTGGATACCCAGCGCCGCTATGTCTATATTCATGGCTGTCCCGACGACGACGTGCTGGGCCGGCCCGGTTCCCATGGCTGTGTGAAGATGCGCAACCGCGATGTCGTCGAGCTGTTCGGCCTGGCGCCGGTGGGGACGCGGGTGTGGATCACCGAGGGCGTGTTGCCCGAGTCGGCACCGGATTCCAAACCCACGGATTCGGGATGATCTGTCCACTGGTCGTTGGGCATTGCTTTTCACCGTGACCCCCCTGGAAGGAGTTTCGCACATCATGATCGAAGGCCAGCCCATTCTCTTCGGCGAGGTGTTGTTCGACTGTTTCGCCGACGGCAACATCGTCCTCGGCGGCGCGCCGTTCAATGTCGCCTGGCATCTGCAGGGGCTGGGCGTGACGCCGCTGCTGATCTCCCGCGTCGGCAGCGATGAACGCGGCGGGGTGGTGCTGCGCCTGATGCGGGAGTGGGGGTTGCCGGTGGAGGCGGTGCAGGTGGATGCGGAAAAGCCCACCGGGGTGGTGGCGGTGCAGGTCAGGGCGGGCGAGCCCCACTATCATATTTTGCCCGATCAGGCCTATGACGCCATCGATGCCGACGAGGCCCTGGCGGCGTTGCGGCAGACCCGGGGCGGGCTGCTCTACCACGGCAGCCTGATCCTGCGTAATGCCGTCTCGCGGGCGGCCCTGCAGCGCCTGCAGGCGGAGAGCGACCTGCCCCTGTTTCTCGATCTCAATATCCGTGACCCGTGGTGGAACCCGGCCGACACCGTGTCCCTGCTGCGCCGCGCCACCTGGGTAAAACTCAACAGCGATGAGCTCAACAGCGCCATGCACGGCCGGTTCGACAGCCTGGCGGCGCAGCAGCAGGCGGCGCGTGAGCTGTTCGTGCAGTGCGAGTTGGAAATGCTGGTGGTCACCCGTGGTGCGCAGGGGGCCTTCATGGTGCTGCCCGAGGGCATCATTGACGGCGAGACGGTGCCGACGTCCCGTCTGGTGGATACGGTGGGCGCCGGCGACGGTTTCTCCGCCGTGCTCATCGCCGGGCTGATGCGGGGCCTGTCACCGCAGCAGATGCTGGATCAGGCCATCGCCTTCGCCTCGGCCCTGTGTGAACGGCGTGGCGCCACGGCACAGGACGAGGCGCTGTATAGCCGCCTGCCGCGGGCCTGAACTGGCATCGCACAACCTCGTTTTTCATCAAGAATTTTTGCCGGGTGTCGATAGTCCATGTCGATGCCCCGTGCAGAAGACGCAATTGAGAGATTACCGAGGTACCGTGAAGCAGTCCGACAATCAAAAACCCTTTCGGGTGCTACTGGTCGATGACGAGGAGATACATCGCACCCTGGAGAAGGAGGTGCTGGACGGCCCCCGGTATCTTGTCAGCGAGGCCTGTAATGGCGATGAGGCCCTGGTTCGGTTGCGTGAGCAGGAGTTCGACGTGGTGCTGCTGGACAAGCGCATGCCGGGCATGGATGGCGATGAGTTGTGCCGGCGCATTCGTGGCGAGCTGGGGCTGGACCTGCTGCCGGTGATCATGGTGACCGGCACCAATGCCCGCGAGGAACTGCTGAAGAGCATGCATGCCGGTGCCAACGACTTCATTCGCAAACCCTACAATCCGCTGGAGCTGATCGCCCGCACCGAGAACTTTGCCGGCTACAAGCGCCTCACCGACCAGCTGGAGGATGCCGAGACCCTGCTGTTCGCCCTCGCGCGCATGGTGGAGGCGCGTGACGAGCATACCGGCGACCACTGTTCCCGCCTGGCGCATACCTCGGTGGTGATCGGCGAGGCGCTGGGGCTGGGCAAGGAAGAGCTGACCGCGCTGCGGCGCGGCGGCGTGTTGCACGACATCGGCAAGCTCGGCATTCCCGACAGCATCCTGCTCAAGAACGGCCCGCTGTCCGACGAGGAATGGGTGATCATGCGTCAGCACACCATCATCGGCGCCGAGCTGCTGCAGGGCCTGAAGAGTATGGAGCTGACCCTGCCGGTGGTGCGCAGCCATCATGAGCGCTGGGATGGCGGCGGCTATCCGGACGGCCTCAAGGGTGAGCAGATTCCACTGCTGGCGCGCATCTTCCAGTTTGCCGACATCTACGATGCCCTGGGTAATGAGCGGCCCTACAAGAAGGCCTTCTCCGATGAAAAGATTCTTGCCATTCTGGAGGAAGAGACGGCGAAGGGCTGGCGGGATCCCGAGCTGATGGACGTCTTCCGCGACATCCTGCAAAACCGCCCCGAGGACTTGCGCATGCCGGCCTCGGCCGGGGCCGACATGGGCACGGAAATCTTTGAAAATATCCTGCGCACCGGCGCCCTGACCTGGAGCGATGATGGCGCCAGGTAGTGATCCAGCCATCCGGCGTGAAAAAAAGGCCCTGTCGATCACCCAGCTGCAGGGCCTGCAGGCGGTGCTGGACGCACACGCCATCGTTTCCATCAGCGACGTCAGCGGAACGATTACCTACGTCAATGACAAATTCTGCGAGGTCTCGGGCTATCGCAGGGAAGAGCTGCTGGGGCAGAATCATCGCATCGTGAAATCGGCCGCCCATGGCGATGCCTTTTTCCGCGACATGTGGCGCACCATCGCCAGTGGCGCCGTGTGGCAGGGGATGATCGAAAACCGCGCCAAGGACGGCACCCCCTACTGGGTGCAGACCACCATCATGCCGCTGCTCGACGAGCGCGGTAAACCCGAGCAGTATATTTCCATCCGCACCAATGTCAGTGAGCGCATTCGCGCACAAAAGGGGCTGGCGCACTTCAAGCACATCCTCGACCAGACCCTGGATTCCGTCTTTCTGTTCGATGCGCAGACGCTCAAATTCACCTACGTCAATCTGGGCGCGGTGGAGCAGGTGGGCTACACGGAACCCGAGTTGCTGGCGATGACGCCACTGGACATCAAACCCGAATTCGACGAGGCCGGTTTTCGTGACCTCATCGCCCCGCTGGTCGAGGGCAGCCAGGACCACCTGACCCTGGAGGCCACTCACGTGGCCAAGTCCGGCAAACGCATACCGGTGGAAATCTTCCTGCAGTATTTTCCGGAAGGTCCGGGCCGGGGCCAGTGCATCGCCATCGTGCGTGATATCAGTGAGCGGCTGCGGATCAATACGGCGCTGGAAGCACTGACCGTGGCGGCCTCTTCCCGTCATGTCTTTCATGATATATCGCGCTCTGTGTCGCAGGCGCTGGGTTACCGCTGGACGGGCGTTGGACGGCTCAGCGATGACGGCCAGCGCGTCGAGGTACTGGGCTTCTGGGATACGGACCACGAGGGCGAGACTTTCAGCTATGACCTGGCCGGTACGCCTTGCGCGGAGGTGTGTCATGAGCGGGTTTCACTGATCGTGCCGGATCGGGTCGCCGAGCTTTACCCTGATGATGCCATGCTGCGCAATATCGATGCCGTGTGCTATCGCGGCGAGCGCCTGCTGGATGTCAATGACAAGGGAATCGGTGTCCTGTTTACCATCAATGACCGGCCCTGTGTGGAGTCCTCCACGGACCGCGCCCTGTTGCGCGTGGCGGCCGAGCGCGCAGCACTGGAGCTGCAGCGCATGGCCGCAGAAACAGCTCTGGCGGCGCGCAACGACGAATTGTTCGAAATGCTCAACCGCATCAGCGATGGCTTCTTCTCTCTCGCCGCCGATTGGCGCATTACCTACCTGAACCAGACCGCCAGCGCCATGTTCGGCACCTCATGGGATGATGTTCGGGGCGAGGTCATCTGGGATGCCCTGCCGGAGATGGCGAGTTTTCTGTTCAAGCCGCTGCACCGGGCCATGAAGAGCCAGTCGCTGGTGCGCACGGAAGGTTTTTATCCGCCGCTGTCACGCTGGTTTTCGGTGCATGTTTATCCATCGCCGGCGGGTATGTCGGTCTACCTGCAGGATGTCACCGAGCATCGCAACGTGCAGGACGAGCGTCGCCGCATGGAAGAACGCATGCAGCAGGCGCAGAAGATGGAAGCGGTTGGCCAGTTGACCGCGGGCATCGCCCATGACTTCAATAACATCCTGGCCAGCATCATCGGTTACACGGACCTGGCCATGACCCGCTGTGTCGGCGACGGCCAGGAAAAGCTGGAAGAATACCTGGGCCAGGTGTATCGCGCCGGTGAGCGGGCGCGGGATCTGATCCAGCAGATGCTGGCCTTCAGCCGTAGCGGCAGCAGCAGGGCCCGACCGCTCGACCCGGTACCGTTGATCAAGGAAACCGTGAAAATGCTTACCGCCACTCTGCCGGCGAGCATCCACTTGAGGTTTGACCGCCCTGCCGATGATCTTCCCCAGATCCGCGCCGAGCCCGTGCAGTTGCAACAGTTGGTGATGAACATCTGCATCAATGCCCGTGACGCCATGCAGGGCAAGGGGGAACTGGTGGTGGAACTGGCTCTGCGTCATCACCGGGAGGGTGAGTGCGCCTCCTGCCATGAATCCATCAATGGTGACTACGTCGAGCTGCTGGTGCGCGATACCGGGCAGGGCATGGATCGCCACGTCCTTGCGCATTTGTTTGAACCCTTTTTCACCACCAAGGAAGTGGGTAACGGCACCGGCCTGGGGTTATCCATGGTGCATGGCATCATGCATGATGCCCACGGCCATATCCGCGTCGATTCGACGCTTGGCAAGGGAACGTGTTTTCGCCTTTTGTTCGAGCCGGTCATGGGTGCGGAGGAACCCCACTCGGCGGCGCCCCCCGCCGTGGACGCGCCGGTGCTGGAGGGAGGGGGACAGCGCATACTGATCGTGGACGATGAAAAGGCCATTCTCGGTTTCATGCGCGCCTGGCTTTCACGTGCGGGCTATGAAATACAGACCTTTGACGACAGCCGCCAGGCGCTGGCCTATTTTCGCCAGAATCCGCAGCAGGTGGATCTGATGATCACCGATCAGACCATGCCGGCCATGACCGGCGTGGAGCTGGCCGCGGAAATCCTTGAACTGCGACCGGAGCTGCCGGTCATCCTCTGCAGCGGCTACAGCGAGCAGATCGATGAGGAGGTGGCCGCGGCGGTGGGCATTCGCAGCTTCGTCAACAAACCCTACGACCGTGGCCCGATGCTGGCGACGATCCATGAATTGCTGGCAACGCCCTGAGCGAATGCCGTTGCCGCAATAGGAGGCAGGCGCCCGGCAAATCTCAGCGGCAGTAGCTCTGTTTCTTTTTCTGGTATTTTTCCAGTGCTCTCCCGAAGATGTCGCATGATGGGCCCTGGCAGCCGATGAGCTTGTTCTCGTAGTCGCTGACATAGGTCGTGAACATGCCGCACAGTTCCGCATTTCTGCCCGTTTCGTCACTGCCGGCCTTTGCCGGTGATGGCGCCGGTTCGGTGGTCGGGGCTTTTTTCCCGGTTTTGCCGGATTTTCCGGGCGTTTTCCGCACCGCCTTGGCGGGAGGCGGTGCGCTGGCCTTTTGTGCTGCCCTGGGTGCGGGTGACGAAGGGAGGGCGGGCAGCTTGCGCACGGCGGGTTGTTCCTCACCGAGGGGAGCCAGCGCGATGGCCAGCCGTGACTTGCTGCCCAAGTGCGCGTTGCTGTTTTCGTCCACCCATCGGTAGGCGGCTGCGGTTGAAGTCAGAGGAATGACCAGCGAAAGGAGAGCGAGTAGTGGTTTCATCCTTGCATCCATGGTTTCTGTTTATATTGCCTCGGCCTTGACCAGCAGCCGTCGTGCCTCGCCGAGGATCTTCTTGCGCTTGAAGAACAGCTGCCAGCGATTGCCCTGGCATTGGCGCCAGAGCACCGCGGCGCGGATTGCCGCCAACAGCAGGGCGCGGATGCGGTCGGCGGTGGACGGATTGGCGAGGTGGGTGTGCTCGCCGTTGACCATGATTTTCGGCAGCAGGGTGCTGATGGTCTGGCTGTAGGTGTGGGCCAGGCTGGCGATAACGTTTTCATGGGTGATGGAAAAGTGTTCGGCCTGGCTGCGGGCGCGTTCTATGCCGTCGAAAACGGTCTTCAGCATATCGGGGTTCTTGCTCAGCTTGCGTTCCAGCACCATGATGCCGATGGCGTATTTGGTGGCGTCCAGTTGGCGATTTTTCTGCGGCGGCGTGGCCGCTTCGTCGCTGCCGCCAAGCTGTTCGATCAGTGCCTGCAGGCCGCTGCGCAGGCGGGTGATGTCGCCGAAGGTCTCGACTGCCGTGTCGGCATCGGTCACGAACAGGCTGTTGATGCAGGTCTCGAAATCATCGCCATCGGCCTTGCCGGTGTAGGCCAGCTGATGAACCAGTTGGGTGGCCTGAAAGATCCCCGCCAGGGCGATGGTGCGGTCGGTGTCGGTGTACTTCATGTTGTGGGTTTGTGTCTCTCGATGTGGTTGATGGCGCACGCTTATTCGATGATGCCGCCGCCCAGGCATTCGTCGCCTGCATAGAACACCACCGACTGGCCCGGGGTGATGGCGCGCTGCGGCCGTTCGAAACGGACCTGGCAGCGGTCGCCGTCCAGTTCGGTAATGGTGCAGGCCTGGTCCGCCTGCCGGTAGCGGGTCTTGGCCATGCACGGGAAGGGCAGTGAGGCGGGCCGTTCGGCGATCCAGTTCAGCTGCCCGGCGCTGAGTTCGGTGCGAAACAGCAGCGGATGATCGTGACCCTGGGCGACGATGAGGACATTGTTGTCGAGGTCCTTGCCCACCACGTACCAGGGGTCACCGCTGCCGCTTCGGCTGCCGCCGATGCCCAGGCCCTGGCGCTGGCCCAGGGTGTAATACATCAGCCCGTCGTGTTGGCCGATCAGTTCACCCTCCGGGCTGCGCATGTCGCCGGGCTGGGCGGGCAGGAAGCGGCCGAGAAATTCCTTGAACTTGCGCTCACCGATGAAGCAGATGCCGGTGCTGTCCTTTTTTGCCGCATTGCCGAAGCCCTGCTGTCTGGCGATGCGTCGCACCTCCGGCTTGGTCAGCCCGCCCAGCGGAAACAGTGCCCGCTGCAGCTGGTGCTGGCCCAGGGCATGCAGGAAATAGGTCTGGTCTTTATTGTTGTCGCGGGCCTTGAGCAGGTGATACCGGCCATCGCGGTAGTCCACGCGGGCATAGTGGCCGGTGGCGATGTGGTCGGCGCCGAGGATCAGGGCGTGTTCGAGGAAGGTCTTGAACTTGATTTCGCGATTGCACAGCACGTCCGGGTTGGGGGTGCGGCCGGCGCGGTATTCGTCGAGAAAATAGCTGAACACGTGGTCCCAGTATTCGCTGGAAAAATTGCGCGTATGCAGGGTGATGCCCAGCTGTTTGCAGACGCCGCTGGCGTCTTCGAGATCCGCCGCCGCCGAGCAATGGTCTTCCGTGTCGTCCTCGTCCCAGTTCTTCATGAACATGCCTTGCACCTCGTAGCCCTGTTCGCGCAGCAGGTAGGTGGCCACGGCGGAGTCCACGCCGCCGGAGACGCCGACCAGGATCTTGCGCAGGGGGGGAGGGGATGCAAGGGGGATGTTTGCCGCTTCTGCCATGGTTAACACGTGTTTTCAGCTGCGCGGCGGCCGCCGCTTCTTTCCTGCCCGTGGCGGGGCCGGTTCTGCCGGCCGGCGGGCTGTGTGGCGCGGGCGGTGCCGCCGGGGCTGGGTTTGCTGTTCATGGGGCGGCATTTTACGCCATTCGTCGGGCATTTGCGCCTCCCGCCACTGGCCGGGCGCCAGGCCATCCAGCGACCAGGGGCCGATGCGCACGCGCAGCAGGCGCAGGGTGGGGTGCCCCACCGCCGCGGTCATGCGCCGCACCTGGCGGTTGCGGCCCTCGCGCAGGGTCAGCTCGATCCAGCGGGTGGGGATGCTGGCGCGGTAGCGCACCGGCGGGCTGCGTGGCCAGATGTCGGGTTCGGCGATCAGCCGGGCCTGCGCGGGGGCGGTGACGCCGTCCTTGAGCGGCACGCCTCCGCGCAGCCGCTCCAGCGCCTGCGGGCCCGGATCACCCTCGACCTGTACCCAGTAGGTCTTGGCGAGCTTGTGACGGGGATGGCTGATGCGGTGTTGCAGGCCGCCATCGTCGGTGAGGATCACCAGGCCCTCGCTGTCGCGGTCCAGGCGCCCGGCGGGGTAGACACCGCGGACGTCGACCAGATCGGCCAGGGTGTGGCGGCCGTCTGCATCGGTGAACTGACAAAGGACGTCAAAGGGCTTGTTGAGCAGCAGAATCATTGACATTGACGGATATTTGACAAAAGGTGGAGCGGTTCCATGGGAATTTAGCTGCCACCGGCGCTGGAAATGAGCTGTTCCAGGCGCGCCCTTGGCCGATAAGATACTACAGATAACGCTAATGGTTTCCAGCTGATGGCCAAGAGTATTCGCGCACGCTTTCTGTTGACGGCGGCCCTGGTGGTGGCGCTGTCACTGCCCGCGGCGCTGTACACCCAGTATCGTGTCCGCCTGTTGACCCAGGAAAGCTTTCAGCTGATGCAGGAGGATCAGGATCTGGACTGGACCTTCGATTCCCTCACCGATTCCCTGCAGGTGACGGAAAGCGCCATCTATCAATATCCCCTGATGCTGGACGCCAAGTCCTATCGCAATATCCTGGTCCGCCTGGCGGAGGTCAAACTGCAGGCGCGTCAGCTGTCGGAACACTACGCCCTGCGCCGGCACCCCCTGCTGCGCGATTTCGCCGCCAACCTGGTCTTCGCCATGCAGCGGCTGGATGAAGAAACCCAGAAACTGCTCACGGTGCTGTCCGACGTGGAGACCCGTTTTCCCGCCGCGGCCATTCTGCTCAACGACTTACAGCCGGGCAACGTGGCCTTTCTCGAGGCCGTGGATCTGGCCATCGCCGAAGCGGTTGGCATGGAGGACCAGCCGGATCAGCCCGTCATCCTGCAGGCGCTGAACGAGCTGCGCTATGCCTGGGCGCAACAGATCAGTTCCGTGCGGGTGTTCGTCGCCAACCGTTCCGGCCTGTTTGGCGATCCGGAGGCCAGCATGGCCAACAACCTGCGTAACCGCGAGATCTACATCGACCGCGTGGATGAACTGCTGGTCGAACTGGAGTCCTATCGCAAGCTGGGCAAGCTGGACTTCCAGCAGCGCGAATCCCTGGAGAAGATGCAGGAGATCCGCCTGCAGTACGAATCCGACTTCCAGCGCGCGGTGGACATCTATACCTCTAACAACTGGCGTGCCGACCTGCCCATCCTGCGCAACGAGATTCGCCCGATACTCGATCAGGCCTGGGGAATCCTCGATCTCATGAAGCGGGAGATGGACGGTCTTTCCGAACAGAACGTGATTCGCACCCTGGACACGGCCGACACCCTGTCCACGGTCATCTGGGTGTTCACCGCCTTCATCGCCACTACCCTGCTGCTCGCCTATCTGATGTTCGAGCGCGTGATTCGCCGCCCCATCCTCGATGTGACGCGGGCCCTGGAGGCCCACGGCAAGGGCGAGAACTATCTGCCCGCGCTGGCTCCCCGCACCCAGGAAACGGCGGTGCTGGTGAAGGCCTTTCTGCGCATGCAGGATCAGGTTCAGTCACGCCAGACGCGTCTCGAGTCGATCCTCGACAATGCCGCCGAGGGCATCATCACCCTGGATGAAAACGGCATCATCGAGACCTTCAGCCGCGCCGCGCAGCAGCTCTTCGGTTATTGCGCGGAGGAGGCCATCGGCCGCCCGGTCATGGTCATCGTGCCCTTGTCGCCGGGCGGGGTTTTTCCCGGCTTTCTCGAACTGTGCAAATCACCCTCGATGAGCGTTTCCGGCCATGAAACAACGGTCACGGCCCTGCGCCGGGACGGCTCCGACTTCCCCATGTCGGTCAAGGTCAGCAAGCTGGAAACCGAGGCCCGCACGCTCTACATCGCCCTGGTCGACGACATCGGCGAGCGCATGGCGATGATGGAAAACCTGCGCAGAATGGCCGAGCACGACTCCCTCACCGGCCTCTACAACCGCCAGTATTTTCTCAACGAACTGGAGCGCGTGGTCGAGAATGCCCGCCGCGGCAGCCCACGGGAGTACGCCCTGTTGTATATCGACCTCGACAACTTCAAATTCGTCAACGACACCCTCGGCCATATGGCCGGCGACCAGGTGCTGGTGGAGGTGACCGAGATGCTCAGCCAGCGCAACCGCAAGAGCGATCTGCTCGCCCGCCTGGGCGGCGACGAATTCGCCCTGCTCATCTACGACACCAATGAATCGGAAGTGATGCAGGCCGCCGAGGCCCACCGCCGCCTGCTGGCCGACTACGTTTTCAAATACGAGGGCAAGGCGATCCAGATCGGCTGCTCCATCGGCGTCAGCCTGTTCGGCCGCTCCGTGGTGAACAAGGAAGACCTGCTCATGCAGGCCGACATCGCCTGTCACATCGCCAAGCGCTCCGGACGCAACTGTGTGCACCTCTACGAGGCCGACGACCAGCAGGATCTGGCCGCCATGTCCGAGGACATGGGTTGGGCGCGGCGCATCAAGGAAGCCATCAGCCGCGATCAGTTCAGCCTGGTCAGCCAGCCCATCATGGACCTGAAGACGGGCAAGATGAATCGCCACGAAGTGCTGCTGCGCATGCGCAACGAAGACGGCCACGTCATCCAGCCGGCCGGTTTCATCTCCGCCGCCGAGCGCTTCGGCCTGATGCGCGCCATCGACCGCTGGGTCATCGATCACGCCATCGAGGCCCTGGGCCATCGGCTAAAGAAACAGCCCGACCTGCACTTCTCCATCAATCTGTCGGCCGAATCCATCGGCGAGGTCAGCATGCTGGAGGTCATCACCAATGCCTTGCAACGGCACAGCGTGCCACCCACGGCGGTGACCTTCGAGGTTACCGAGACGGTGGCCATCGCCAACCTCGGCGCGGCGCTGAAATTTCTCGAACAACTGCGCGCCCTGGGGTGCCGCACGGCGCTGGATGACTTTGGCGTCGGCTATTCGTCGTTCGCCTATCTCAAGGATCTGCCGGTGGACAGCGTCAAGATCGACGGCTCCTTCGTCCGTGATATCCACCGCGATGCCCTGCAGCTGGCCATGGTGCGCTCCATGAACGACATCGCCCACGCCATGGGCAAGACGACGATCGCCGAATACGTCGACAGCGAGGCGTGTATCGCCATCCTCAAGGAAATTGGCGTGGATTATGCTCAGGGTTTTCATGTGGGCATGCCGATGCCGCTGAACGAGGCGCCCGAAAAGGGTGACGACCGAAAGGCGGAGGTGGTGCGGCTGCTGAAATGAATACCTGAATCCGTGGGTTCAGGTGGATACAGGGCGTGGTTGCAGAAAATGAAACGATCCAAACGCATGAAGCCCGTGGTGCGGGTGGCCGAGAGCCGCGAGCAGCAGGCGGCGCGGGCCCTCGGCGCCGCCCAGGCCCGGCTGGCCCAGGCACAACGGCAACTGGCGGAACTCCAGCACTACCGCGACGACTACCGGCAACGCTTTCAACAGGCCGGCGCTGCCGGCATGGGTGCGGCGCAGCTGGCGGACTACCAACGGTTCCTGCACAGGCTGGGCCTGGCCATCGAACAGCAGACGCAGCAGGTAGCGCAGGCCAGCCGCGAGGCCGAGGCCAGGCGCGCCCTGTGGTTCGCCTCGCGCGGCAGGGTGCGCCTGCTCGATACCGTGGTCGCCCGCTACCAGGCCGTGGAGGAACGGCAGGCCGCACGCCAGGAACAGCGGGAGCAGGACGAGCGCGCACAGCGCGGCGGGCAGGCCGGGGCCCTGTAAATCCCCCCTTGGCACGGTCCTTGCCACATAACCGGTGATACCCGTGCCTCACGCACAAGACCTGGAACCAACCGGACCCGCTAAAGATCACCACAATGGCCGAAGCCGCTTTCATCACACCTGCTGTCGAGATGCTGGCCCCCACGCCGGGAACTCCCGTGACGCCTGCGCCGCCGGCGGCCGAGGGCATCTTTGCCGGTATGCTGGCGCAGCGCCTGCAGCCGGCGGCGGAGCCTCTGGCGAAGGGGAGCGTGGCCGCTGCGCCGAAGTCGCCGTCGGCGGCGGATGAGGGTTTGCCATCGGCAGCGCCTTCGCCACAAACCGGCAATCCCTTGCCGCCGCAGGGAGCGGCTGCGGCCGCCGTGGCGCCGGTGTCAGGCCTGCCGCTGCCGACCGGGCTTTCGCCGGCTGTCGGGGATGAGGGCAAGCCGTCGATGGCGGCGCAGCCCGGCATGCCCCCTGAGGAGGTGCCACAGGCCGGTATCCAGGCGGATGCCACGGCGCCGCTGCCCGCCGTGCCGCTTGCACCGCCGACGCTGGACGCCACGCCCCGGGCGGCCCTCGCTGAACGGCCTGCCGCTGGCGATGGGCGGGTTGTGCCGTCGGCGCCGCCACCCGTGGCCCCGCCGTTGCCCGGCCCTGGCGCAATTCCTCCGCTGCCGGACCCCCGCCAGCGGCCCGCTTCGCTGGGGCTGAATGGCCGTGGCGAGGCGGCCGGGATACCGCTTGGCCACAGCGCCGGCCTGTCGGCGGAGCAGGCCCTGCGCAGTGGCGCGGCAGCACCGATCATCCAACAGACGCTGAGTGGTGAGACCCTGTCGCGCCAGTTCCAGCAACAGGTCGATCGCCTGCTGGCCAGCTCCCGCGCCCCCGCCGGTACCGGGCCGCTGAGCACGTCCCTGCCGGCGGCCACGGACAGCACCACCACGGCCACTCCCCCGGAGCTGTCGGTCGGCGCCTTCGTGCTGCCGGGTGCCGGTGGTGAGGCGCGGGCCATGGTGCCGGCCGGCCTGGCCGCTCTGCCGGCCCCGGTGATCAACACCGGCGTGGGCCATCCGGGCTGGTCCGCGGAACTCGGCCAGCGCATGATGTGGCTGGCCAACCAGGAAATCCGCGAGGCGAAGATCCAGCTCAACCCCCGCCACCTCGGTCCCATCGACGTGCGTATCGTCTACTCGGAGGCGCAGCAAGTGAGCGTGAGTTTCAGCGCTCAGCACCCCGCCGCCCGCGAGGCGCTGGATGCCGCCCTGCCGCGCCTGCGTGAGATGTTCGAGCAGCAGGGCCTGAATCTGGCCGATGCCAGCGTCTCGCAGGAATCCTTTGCCGGCCAGCAGCGGGATGCGGAAAGTGACACCGGTCTGCCTGCACACACTGCCACTGCCGCCGGAACGCGGGCCGATGACGGTGAGGACGAATCGCCGCAACGGCCCCCGCCCGTGATCATCGGCCAGGGGCTGCTGGACACCTTCGCCTGACCCCGCTGCCGGCTGGCCGCTTCTTCCTATCCCGTTTCTGAGCGCTTTTTCCGCCTCGAAAGGCCATCTTGCGGCCGGCTGGCTGGCGAATGGTACACAGCCGCAAATCCTACCCTGAACCCACGGATTCAGGCTTATTTCAACAACCCTCTAAAGCATTAAAAACCATTGCCGATAGCTGTGGTGAGATTCACAGGCGTGATCCACAACGGGATAAATCGGTGAGTGACGAAACCTCAGAGAATGAAGCGGAAACGGTGAGCCATATCGTCTGCGACGAGATGCTGGACATCGCCGTGGCGGGTGAATTGCGCGCGCATCTGCTCGAAGCGCTGGAGGCCAAACAACCCGTGACCCTGGACGGCGGCGCCGTCGAGCGCGCGGATACGGCGGCCTTGCAGGTGCTGGCGGCGTTCTTTCAGGACGCACGCTCACAGGATATCGACGTGCAGTGGTCATCCGTATCGGCGGCGCTCAGCCGTGCTGCGGAGCTGCTGGGCATCGCGGACATACTGGCATTGAAGATGAAAGCAGCCTAGGCGCAGGAGACGAAAAAATGGCGAATATTCTAGCGGTGGATGATTCCGCCTCGATGCGGCAGATGGTGGTGTTTACCCTCAGGGGCGCCGGACATCAGGTCACGGAGGCGGCGGACGGCCAGGCGGCCCTGGATCTGGCCAAGCGGCAGCGCTTCGACCTGGTGCTTTCGGACGTCAACATGCCGCGCATGGACGGCATCACCCTGGCGCGCGAACTGCGCGCCCTGCCGGCCTTCAAGTTCACCCCGATCCTGATGTTGACCACCGAGGGTGGCATGGGCAAAAAACAGGAAGGCAAGGCCGCCGGCGCAACCGGATGGATCGTAAAACCCTTCAATCCGGAACAATTGCTGGCGACCATCAAGAAAGTCGTGGGGTAGTTGCGAGCCAGGCCATGGCTAATCACCGGGCCTGTTGGCTGAAACAGGAAATGGAGAACAGAGATGAGTTATTGGGTCTGGGATTCCTCGCTGTCGATCGGTATCGACGTGATCGATGGGCAGCACCGGCGCATCGTGGATTACATCAATGAATTGCACGATGCTCACAGCAATCATGATCACGACAAGGTGACGCAGATTTTGATGGGGCTGGTTGATTACACCGTGACCCATTTTGCCTTTGAAGAAGATCTGATGGCTCAGGCGGGCTACCCGCTTTCCGACTCGCACAAAAAAGTGCACGAGTCTTTTATCGCGCATATCCAGAACTATAAGAAAGAGCATGAAAGGGGGCAGGATGTCACCCGCAAGCTCATGTCCGAATTACAGATCTGGCTGACCAACCACATCAAGAATGAAGATCGCCACTATGTGCCATACGCCAACGAGGTTCTTGGTAGAAAGAAAGGCTGGTTGAAAAAGGCGCTGGGCAGTTTTTTCGGCTAGCCGGCCATGCAATGAATGATCCGGTAAGAAAGATGAACCCTGCCACGAAATACGGAAACTAGCGCATGTCCATCGATATGGAACAGTTCAAGGCCACCTTCATCGAGGAAAGCCTTGAGGGACTGGACATTATGGAGTCGGTGCTGCTGGAAATGCAGCCCGGTGCGGCCGACGCCGAGGAAGTGGACAACATCTTTCGCGCCGCGCATTCCATCAAGGGCGGCAGCGCTACCTTTGGCTTCAGTGACATCAGCAATTTTACCCACGTCGTCGAAACCCTGTTGGACCAGATCCGCGCCGGCGAGCGCGAGGTCACCCAGGAGGCCATCGACCTGTTTCTGAAGTCCGTGGACTGCATCCGCGACATGCTGGCCGGCGCCCAGGAAGGTTTCGAGATCAATCTCGATCAGGTCGCCGAGGTCAAGGCCGGGCTGGACCGCATGCTGGGCTCGGTGGCGCAGGCAGCGGCCGAGGCCGGGCCGGAGGCGCAGGACGATGCCACGGCGGCCAGCGGCTGGCAGATCGTTTTCAAGCCCTTTCCCGACATGCTGCGCTCCGGCAATGACGTGGTGCGCCTGTTCCGCGAACTGGACGAGATGGGCGAGATGAAGGTGGAGGTGGATCTGGAAGGCCTGCCCGCGCTGGTGGACATGGAACCCGAGGAGGCCTGCCTGAGCTGGACGCTTGCCCTGCATGGTGAGATCGACCGCGAGCAGATCGACGAAGTGTTCGAGTGGGTGGATGGCGATTGTGAACTGAGTATCGTGCCCCTCGGTGGAGATGGCGCGGTGGCGGCGGAAATCCCGGCATCGGAAACGCCTGCGCCGGAAGCCGCAGCGGATGGCCCGGCGCAAGCCGCCAGCCCTGCGCCGCTGCAGGCCGCGCCCGAGGCCGGGGAACGCCGCAGCAGGGGCGATCGCCGCCAGGGCGAGCGGCGCAAGAACCGCGCTTCCTCCGAGAATTCCTCCATTCGTGTCGGCATCGACAAGGTGGACGCCCTGATCAATCTGGTAGGCGAACTGGTGATCACCCAATCCATGTTAGGTCAGCTGGGTGAGGATTTCAGCATGGACAAGGTGGAGCGCCTCAAGGACGGCCTGGCGGAGCTGGAGCGCAATACGCGTGAGCTGCAGGAAAACGTCATGAGCATCCGCATGCTGCCCATCAGCTTCGCCTTCAATCGCTTCCCGCGCATGGTGCACGACCTGTGCGGCAAGCTGGGCAAGAAGATCGAATTGAAGATGTCCGGCGAGCAGACCGAGCTGGACAAGACGGTGATGGAAAAGATCGGCGACCCGCTGGTGCACCTGGTGCGCAACGCCGTCGATCATGGCATCGAGACCCCCGAGGCGCGCCTCCAGGCCGGCAAGCCGGAGACCGGCACGGTGCACCTCAATGCCTATCACCAGGGCGGCAACATCCTTATCGAGATCAGCGACGACGGTGCGGGCCTGAACCGCGAGCGTATCCTCGCCAAGGCCATCGAGCGTGGCCTCACCAGCGGCGGTGACAATCTCAGCGACGCCGAGGTGTTCGACTTTCTGTTCCAGCCCGGCTTTTCCACCGCCGAGGTGGTCAGCGACGTGTCCGGGCGTGGCGTTGGCATGGACGTGGTGAAGCGCAACATCACCGCCCTGGGCGGCGCCATCGACGTGGAGTCGCGTCCGGGCAATGGCTCCACGTTCACCATTCGCCTGCCCCTGACCCTGGCCATACTCGACGGCCAGCTGGTGCGCGTGGGCGAGCAGACCTTCATCATCCCGCTGGTCTCCATCATCGAATCCCTGCAGGTGGAACCGGTGCGGGTCAATGCCATCGCCGGCAGCGCCGAACTGTACAAACTGCGCGACGACTACCTGCCCATCATCCGTCTCTACGACGCCTTCGGCCTCAAGCCGGACAGCACCAACCTGGAAGACGGTCTGCTGGTGGTGGTGGAAGGGCACGGCCAACAGGCCGGCTTGCTGGTGGACGACCTGCTGGCCCAACAGCAAGTCGTGATCAAGAGTCTGGAAACCAATTTCAAGAAGGTGGGCGGCATCTCCGGCGCCACCATCCTCGGCGATGGCACGGTGGCGCTGATCGTCGATATCGGCGGCATCATCGAACTGTCGCAGAACGGCGGTCACAAGCGCGCGAACAGCGCTGCGGCTTAATATTAACCCGGCGACAATATAGATCATGTTCAGGACTTCAAGCGTTCTCCAGATCAAGGCGTCACTCGCCGGCAATGGTGGTTCCATTGGCAAGAGTGACAACGCAGAGCTGGGGGACGCTTGAAGTCCCTAACCGATTGTTTTCATGATGAAAGGCCGTCGTGTGCCGCTGCGCAGACTGCGTTATCAAAGCTTGCGGTAGGCCCACTACAGCTGCGCTTTGATGCCTTGCTGCGCAGCGGCACACGACGGCTGAACATAATCTATATTGTCGCCGGGTTAATAAACAGTGCGGCTTAATACAGGTATTTTCGGGAGTTGCAGATGGACGTAGCAGAACAGATCGCCAGCGGGCTGGCCGGCACCGGTGAAGTCGATGGCAGCCAGTTTCTTACCTTTCTTCTCGCCGGCGAAGAATACGGCGTGGACATCCTGCGGGTGCAGGAGATCAAGGGCTGGAATGCGGTCACGCCGATTCCCAATACCCCGGATTACATCCGCGGCGTGATCAACCTGCGCGGCACCATCGTGCCGATCATCGACCTGCGCCGCCGTTTCGGCCTGGAGCCGGTGGAGTACGGACCCATGACCGTGGTGATCGTGCTCAAGGTGATGCGTGAGGACAAGAGCCGGGTGATGGGCATCGTGGTGGATGCGGTGTCCGATGTCTACAACGTGCAGGATGAATCGCTCAAGCCGGCGCCGGATTTCGGCAGTGTGGTCAATGTGGACTTCGTCGAGGGCCTGGCCACGGTGAATGAAACCATGGTGATCATTCTCGACATCGATCACCTGCTCAACAGCGGCGAGCTGGCGGTGATGGACCATGCCGTCGGGCACGAATGATGTGGTCAGCCGGGTGATCGCGGTCATGAACCAGAAGGGCGGGGTGGGCAAGACCACCACCGCCGTCAACCTTGCCCACGCTCTGGCGCTGGGCCGGCAGCGGGTGCTGGCACTGGATCTCGATCCCCAGGCCCATCTCACCACCGCCCTGGGCGCCGATGCGGCCAGCCCGGGCATGGACGTGGTGCTGCTCGAGGGCGCGCCGCTGGCCGATTACCGGCTGCGTGCCCGTGACGGTCTCGACCTGGTGCCCGCCGGTCGCGGCCTGGCCAATGTCGAACACCTCAGCGAAGGCGGCAAGGCGCGCGGCATGCGCCTGCGCACCGCCCTCGATGCCTGCGGCGAACACTACGATGCGGTGATCATCGACTGCCCGCCCTCGGCCGGCCTGCTGGGTATGAATGCCCTTTTCGCCGCCAGCGAATTGTTGATCCCCGTGTCCAGCGACTACCTGGCCCTGCACAGCCTGTCGCGTTTCATGGAGACCCTGAGTTTCGTCGAAGAAACCCTGCGCCGGCCCTTGCCGCGGCGGGTGGTGATGACCCGTTTTCACGCCCAGCGCCGCCTGGCCCGCGAGGTGCGCGAGCGTCTCGCAGAGTATTTCCAGGGACGCCTGCTGGACACCGCGATCCGTGAAAACGTGGCGCTGGCCGAATGCCCCAGTTTTGGAGAAACCATTTTTGAATACCAGGACGATAGCCACGGCGCCGAAGACTATCGCCGCCTGGCCGAGGAAATGGTGGCCGCGCAATGGCACTGATATCCGAAGCGACCCTGCAGCTGATCATCAGCATCTTTGCCAGTTCTTGCTGGAATGGCTAGTTGTTGTGTTTGCCACAGAGACACAGAGGACACGGAGAAAAACTTATGGATAAAGTGCCGATGTTTTTCTCGCATCCGATGACACAAGTGTCCCGTATCTTCTCATGGGATTTTCTGCTCTGTGTCCTCTGTGTCTCAGTGGCAAAGAGTAGGCCGTGCACGGTGAATATAACCTGGAGTAGATGATCAATGGCAACACGCAAGAAATCACCCATAGGGGCTGACCCGCTGGCCTGGATGAAGGAGGAGGCGCCGGTCGAGCCGCTGGTGGAGAAGAAGTCTGCACCTCGTCGCCGGCGGCGTAAGAGCGACGGCCTTGCGGTTGCCCTGCTGGAAGAGACCTTTGCCGCCCTGGCGCCGCAGGGCGAGGCCCTGGTGGCGCGCTTTTACGAAGAATTGTTCGTACGTTTCCCCGAGGTGCGGCCCTTGTTCGCCAATGCCGATCCGGCGCAGCAGCAGAAAAAGCTGCTGGCGGCCCTGCAGCTGGTGGTCAACAGCCTGCGCAAGCCGGCGCAGCTGCGCAAGGCCCTGCTGGGCCTGGGTGAAAAACACCATGCCTATGGGGCGAAAAGAGAACACTACACGGCGGTGGCGGAGACGCTGCTCGACGTGATGGCGGAGTTTGCCGGTGATCTGTGGACCGATGAGGTTGCGGGTGCCTGGCGTGATGCATTGAATACCGTGGCGGCCACCATGCTGTCGGCGGACGAAGTCCTGGAGGAGAAGACGATGGCAGCAAGCAAGAAAGCAATGGAATCGGTGATGGGCACGAGCGAGGCCCTCAACAGCCTGGAAGCGATGTATTCGATCCTCGAACATTCGCCCATCAATATCATGATCGCCGACGCTGACGAGAATATTGTTTTTATCAACAAACAGGCGCGCGATACCCTGACCTCGGTGGAAGATGAGCTGGCCCAGTATCTGCCCGGCTTCAGCGTCGACTCGGTGGTGGGTGGCAGCATCCATCGTTATCACAAGGACCCCGAGGCGATTAAACGCATCCTCCACGCCATGGGTCCGGACGACGTGCGCCACGGCGAGATCACCCCCGGTCGGTTCATCTTCGAACACCAGACCCGCCCCCTCACCGACGCCAGCGGCCGCCACCTGGGCTATGCCGTGCAGTGGAAAGACGTTACCGAGGAACGCAAAGCGGCGCGTGAGGTGGAGCGCCTGCAGTCGGCCATCGATGGCGCCCAGTCCAATCTCATGCTGTGTGACGAAGATCTCAATATCACCTACGTCAATCCGGCGGTGGTAAAGATGATGGCGGCGCGTCAGGAGGTGCTGCGCGAACGCTTCCCCGGTTTCGATGCGCACAATCTGGTGGGCAAGAATATCGACATGTTCCACAAGAACCCCGCTCATCAGCGAGCCCTGCTGGGTGACCCCTCGCGCCTGCCGGCCAGGGCCGAGATCAAGGTGGCGGACCTGGAATTCGAGGTCAATGCCACGGCGGTGCTCGACGGTCAGGGCAAGTACATGGGCAATATGGTGGAGTGGCGCGACATCACCGAGCAGAAGGCGGCCGAACGGGCGCTGGCGGAGATGATTGCCGCCGCCGCCCGTGGCGATCTGGGTCAGCGGCTGGACGTGGAGAGCTATCAAGGCTTCATCCGCACCCTCGGCGAAGGCATAAACAGCATGTTGGACGCCATCGTCGAACCGATCACTGATATCTCCAGCGTCATGACCCGCCTCGCCGAGGGCGATCTGACGCAACTGGCCCGTAGTGACTATCAGGGTGAGTTCGCGGTGTTGAGTGATGCGGTCAATACCTCGGTCAAGAATCTGCAAGAGACCGTGGGCGGCATTCGTGTCGCCACCGAGAGCATTACGTCGGCGGCCAGCGAGATATCCCAGGGCAATACCGACCTCAGTCAGCGCACCGAGGAACAGGCTTCCTCGCTGGAGGAGACCGCCTCCAGCATGGAGCAGCTGACCTCGACGGTGAAGCAGAACGCCGACAACGCGCGTCAGGCCAATCAACTGGCCAATGGCGCTCGCGACCAGGCGGAGCAGGGCGGCAGCGTGGTGCAACAGGCAGTGGATGCCATGGCCGAGATCAACAGTTCGAGCAAGAAGATTGCCGACATCATCGGCGTCATCGACGAGATCGCCTTTCAGACCAACCTGCTGGCGCTGAATGCGGCGGTGGAGGCGGCGCGCGCCGGTGAGCAGGGCCGGGGCTTCGCGGTGGTGGCCTCCGAAGTGCGTAACCTGGCCCAGCGCAGCGCCTCGGCGGCGAAGGAAATCAAGTCGCTGATCAGTGACAGCGTGGAAAAGGTCGGTGAGGGCAGCAAGCTGGTGGACCGCTCCGGCGAGACGCTAACGGAAATTGTTGGTTCGGTGAAAAAGGTCAGCGACATCGTCGCCGAGATCGCCGCCGCCAGCCAGGAGCAGTCCATCGGTATCGAGCAGATCAACAAGGCCATCACCCAGCTCGATGAGGTGACCCAGCAGAATGCGGCGCTGGTGGAAGAGGCCGCGGCCGCCGCCGAGTCCCTCGACGACCAGGCGCGCGACATGAGTCAGCGCATGGCCTTCTTCCGCCTCGACGAGAGCCATCAGCCGGCGCCGCGCACACCGGCCCCGCAGCCGCAGGCGGAGAGCCCTCCCGCGCCCGCTCCCCGGCCAGCGGCGAGGCCCGCGGCGGTTTCCCGTCCGGCTCCACGTCCAGCGGTGGATGACGACGGTGAGTGGGAAGAATTCTGAGCCACGCCACGAACGAGGAACGAGTGACCATGTCCCAGGCCAGTGCGGCACGCAAGGAAAGGGTTTCGAGCGGTGAGCGCGAGTTCATCTTCACCGATGCCGATTTTGAATTCATTCGCCGGCTGGTGGCGGAAAAGACCGGTATCGTGCTCAACGACGCCAAGCGCAACCTGGTTTACAGCCGCCTCAGCCGGCGCCTGCGCCAGTTGGGACTGGAGCACTTTGCCGACTACTGCGCGTTGCTGAAGGCGGGGGACGATGGCGAGCTGGTCAATTTCATCAATGCCATTACCACCAATCTGACCTCGTTCTTCCGTGAGAACCATCACTTCGAATATCTGCGCGACACGCTGTTGCCGGAACTGATGCAGCGCAAGGCGGATCGTCGTCTGCGCTGCTGGTCGGCGGGTTGTTCCACCGGTGAGGAGCCCTATTCCATCGCCATGGTGCTGCGCGAGACCCTGCCGGAGCAGGGCTGGGACACGCGCCTCCTCGCCACCGACCTGGATTCCGACGTGGTGGCCAAGGCGCAGCGCGGCGTCTATGCCCAGGAGCGGGTCAATGGCATCTCTCCCGAGCGTCTGCGGCGCTGGTTCCTGCGCGGCAAGGGCGATAACGAAGGCATGGTGCAGGTGCGACCGTCGCTGCGTGAACCGATCGTTTTTCGCCAGCTGAACCTGATGCAGGAATGGCCTATCAGCGGGCCGCTGGATTTTATCTTTTGCCGCAACGTGGTGATCTATTTCGACAAGCCGACGCAGAAGGTGTTGTTCGACCGTTATGCCGAACTGCTGCCGGTGGGCGGGCATCTTTTCATCGGCCACTCGGAATCCCTGTTCAAGGTCAGTGACCGTTTCGAGCTGATAGGCAAAACCATTTACCGCAAAGTCTATTGAGAGGGACGTCATGGCCTTGCCGAAAACAAAAGCCCCCATCGACATGCCGCCGGCCCTGGAAGGCTTCGAGGGCATCAAGCGCTACTGGGACAAGACTAACGACAAGTACGCCGCCAAGATCCTGCCCGGCGAGGTCTATGTGACCACTGAGGATGAGGTGATCACGACGGTGCTGGGCTCCTGCGTCTCGGCCTGCGTGCGCGATCCCATCTTCAAGGTCGGCGGCATGAATCACTTCATGCTGCCATTGTCGTCCGGCACCGGCAGCTGGGACTCGGACGGCGGCCTGTCCACCCGCTATGGCAATTACGCCATGGAATTGCTGATCAACGAGATCCTCAAACACGGCGGTTCGCGCAAGAACCTGGAGGTCAAGATCTTCGGCGGTGGCCAGGTGTTGAGCAAGACCATGAGCAGCAACGTGGGTGAGCGCAACATCCATTTTGTCGAGGAATACCTGCGCCTCGAAGGGTTGAAGCTGGTGGCCGAGGACGTGGGTGATATCTATCCGCGTAAGGTGCTGTTTCATCCCCATACCGGTCTGGTGCGGGTGAAAAAGCTGCGCAACATGCACAACCGTACCGTGGCCGAGCGTGAAACGGCCTACATGAAGACCATCGATCAGCAGCCGGTAGCTGGTGAAATCGACCTGTTCTGAGCAAGGAAGAAAATGAAAAAGATCAAGGTTCTGATCGTCGACGACTCCGCCCTGGTGCGGCAGATGCTGACCGAGATGCTGAATTCCGCCCCGGATATCGAGGTGGTCGGCACCGCGCAGGATCCCTATGTGGCGCGCGAGCGCATCAAGTCGCTGAACCCGGACGTGCTGACCCTGGATGTGGAGATGCCGCGCATGGACGGCGTCACCTTCCTGCGCAATCTCATGCGCCTGCGCCCGATGCCGGTGGTGATGGTCTCGACCCTCACCGAGAAGGGCGCGGATATCACCTTTCAGGCGCTGGAACTGGGTGCGGTGGATTTCGTTTCCAAGCCCAAGACGGACATCGCCCATACCCTGGACGACTATGCCGAAGAGATCGTCACCAAGGTGCGCACGGCGGCCGGCGCGCGGGTGCAGGCCCTGGCGCGCAATCCGTCCGCTGCCGGCGAGGTGGCGGAGCGGCGCACGGCCGATGCGGTGCTCGGTAAAGCGGCGCCGGCGCACCATTTCCGCACCACCGATCGCATCCTCGCCATCGGCGCCTCCACCGGCGGCACCGAGGCCATCAAGGAAGTGCTCATGCACCTGCCGGCGGATACCCCGGGGACGGTGATCACCCAGCACATCCCCGAGGCCTTCAGCGCCCCCTTTGCCAGACGCATGGACGGTATATCGGCGATGACGGTGTGCGAGGCCGAGGACGGGCAGCAGATCGTCACCGGTCATGCCTATATCGCCCCCGGCAGCCAGCACCTGATGGTGGAGCGGGACGGCGCGCGTTACATCTGCCGGCTCAGTGACGGGCCGCCGGTCAACCGGCACAAACCCTCGGTGGACGTGCTGTTCCGCTCGGTGGCGCAGAACGTGGGCTCGAACGCCATGGCCGTGCTGCTGACCGGCATGGGCGACGACGGTGCGCGGGGCATGCTGGAAATGAAGGAGGCCGGCGCGCCAACCATCGCCCAGGACGAAAAGAGCAGCGTGGTGTGGGGCATGCCGGGCGAGGCGGTCAAGCTGGGTTGCGTGGACGACGTGCTTTCGCTGAACAGGATTCCGCAGCACATTCTGCGTCGCTTGAAAGGCTGACGGCCCGCGCCCGGGGAAAATTCGACTCGGGACAGCGCGGCTATGATGGTAATATCGGGGCCAGCAAAATACGTCGCATGAAATAGCGGCCCGTCAGCAGCAAGGAGACAAGGAGTATGGGCATTACGACACGGCTTTCCGAGGAAGGCGATCAGCTGGATATTATCATCGCCGGCCGCTTCGATTTCAGCCTGCATGCAGAGTTCCGTGACGCCTACCGGAACCTGCCCCCCGACACCCGGTTCGTCATCGACCTGAGCCAGACCACCTTCATGGACAGCTCGGCCATGGGTATGCTGCTGCTGTTGCGCGAATTCGCCGGCGAGGCGTCCGCCGACATCCGTCTGCAGAACTGCAGCCCGGAGGTGCGCAAGGTGCTGTCCATCTCCAACCTGGACAAGATGTTCACCCTGACCTGATGTCTTTTTCTGAGTGCTGAGTGCTGAGTGCTGAGTGCTGAGTGCTGAGTGCTGAGTGCTGAGTGCTGAGTGCTGAGTGCTGAGTGCCGAGTGCTCAGTCCTCAGTCCTCAGTCCTCAGCCCTCAGTCCTCAGTCCTCAGTCCTCAGTCCTCAGCCCTCAGTCCTCAGCCCTCAGTCCTCAGTCCTCAGTCCTCAGTCCTCAGTCCTCAGCCCTCAGCCCTCAGCCCTCAGTCCTCAGTCCTCAGTCCTCAGTCCTCAGTCCTCAGT
This sequence comes from Gammaproteobacteria bacterium, assembly GCA_011371455.1. Classification (GTDB taxonomy): domain Bacteria; phylum Pseudomonadota; class Gammaproteobacteria; order SZUA-152; family SZUA-152; genus DRQN01. The sequence continues at coordinate 15,440 of DRQN01000164.1, read as the reverse complement.
CCTCAGCCCTCAGCCCTCAGCCCTCAGCCCTCAGCCCTCAGCCCTCAGTCCTCAGTCCTCAGTCCTCAGTCCTCAGTCCTCAGTCCTCAGTCCTCAGTCCTCAGTCCCCAGTCCTCAGTCCTCAGTCCTCAGTCCCCAGCCCCCTCCGCCGGCAGCGTCATCCTTCCCGTCAGGCTTCGCAGAAAGGCCACGATGTCTTGCACTTCCGCCTCGCTGAATTCCAGTCTCAGCTGAGTCTTCGCCATCACTCGCACCGCCTCGTCCAGGGTCTTTACCCGGCCATTGTGAAAATAGGGCGCGGTCTCGGCGATGTTGCGCAGGATCGGCATCCGCCACAGATGTTTTTCCCATAGATTGCCCGTCGCCTCGAAGCGTCCCAGATCATCCGCCAGCCGGTATTGGCTGTCGTATTGGCTGCCGAGGTGGTTGGGGAACAGTTCGTAGAAGCCGTCACCCGGGCCCATGGCCGGGCCAGGCGCCGGGCCGGCGAAGTTGACGCCGAAGTGACAGGACACGCAGCCGCTGTCGTTGAACAGGCGCATGCCGCGCTTGGCGCGCGCGGAAAGGGCGTCTTCGTCGCCGCGGATGTAGCGGTCGAAGGGGCTGTCGGGGCTCAGCAGGCTGCGCTGGAAGCTGGCCAGGGCGCGCGCCACGTTGTCGGCGGATACCGCGTCCTCGCCGGGGAAGGCGGCCGCGAAGGCCCGCCGATAATCTGCCGAGTCGTACAGCCGTTGCACCATGGCGCCCAGATGGGCGTTGTCTGAAATCACCGGGTCGCGCAGGTGATCCAGGGCCTGGGCCTCCAGGCTGGGGCTGCGGCCATCCCAGTACAACACGGTCTGAAAACCGATGTTCCACAGGGTTGGCGTCGAGCGGTAGGTGTGGCGCCCGTGCTGGCCATGAGAGACCGCCTTGCCATCCACCCCGGCCGTGGCCAGGTTGTGACAGCTGTTGCAGGACAGGCGACTGTCCGCGCCCAGCAGGGCGGGGTCGAAGAACAGCTTTCTGCCGAGGCGGATTTTTTCCGCGCTGGAGGGATTGTCCGCCGGTTGCTGTACCGCCTGCGGTAATGCCTGGAAATGCGCGAAGTCCGCGACGGAAGGGGATGCGTAGAGGCCAAGGGCCAGGCCAAGGCCCAGAAGGGGGTAGTGGTGTGACATCGGATGACTCCTGGAGGTGCTTCACCGCCCAGCGGCGTAGAGGTGCATCGACGACTGGGCAGGGTTGCCGGGTTATTGGATTTTTCGTTATTCCCGTTGCGGCCGTCGTGGAAGCCGCAAGGCCATTCTACCGTGGCCGCCGCGGCCCTTCCATGCGGCCGACGGGTTTCCGGCTATGGCGCCGTTTGCCGGGAGTCAAAAAACGGTCATTTCCCATTACTGGGTTTCCAACACCTTGAAATCATTGGGCCGTCTCCGCCGTGGCTGGGTGGCATGGCACTTGCAGCGGCAGTTGCGACAAGCAGGCGTGAATGTCTGCTTGGCCGCAAAGCCGCAGAAAGCCGCAGTGAAATCGAGGAAGCAAGACCATGGCAGATGACGACAAGGACCAGGAAAAGCCCAAGGGCTCGATGGTGACCAAAATCCTTCTTTTCGGCGTGTTGCCGCTGATGACCGCCATCGTGCTGGTGGTGGGGGGACTGTTTGCCGCCGGCATGCTGCCCGCGGGCGGTGGCCAGGCCGCGGTGGCGGAGGGGCATGACAGCGCTGACGAAGGAGACGATGGCCACGGCGGCGCGGACATGCCGGCGATCTATATTCCCATCGATCCCGCCTTCGTGGTCAATTTCGCCAGCGAGGGGCGCGCGCGATTCCTGCAGATTACGGTGGAGGTGATGACCCGCGACCCCAAGGTGGTGGAGCACGTCGAGCAGCATCTGCCGGTGATCCGCAACAACCTGATGCTGCTGTTCAGCAGCCAGACCTACGACGGCGTCAGCACCCTGGACGGCAAGGAGACGCTGCGCGAAGAGGCGCTGGCGGTGATTCAGCAGATCCTCGAAGAAGAGACCGGCGACCCCGGCGTGGAAGCGGTGTACTTCACCAGCTTCGTGATGCAGTAGCGGGCGGGATCCGACGACATGGCCGTAAACGACCTTCTTTCCCAGGACGAAATCGATGCCCTGCTGCACGGTGTTTCCAGCAGCGACATCGACACCGATGCCGATGATGATCTGGCCGATGGTGAGGCGCGTGAATACGACTTCACCACCCAGGACCGCATCGTGCGCGGGCGCATGCCGACCCTGGAGATGGTCAATGAGCGTTATGCGCGGCTGTTCCGCATCAGCCTGTTCAACCTGCTGCGGCGCAGCGCGGAGATCTCCGTCGGCGGCGTGCAGATGCTGAAATTTTCCGAATACGTGCACAGCCTGTTCGTGCCCACCAGCCTCAACATGGTGAAGATCAAGCCACTGCGTGGCACGGCGCTGTTCGTGCTCGACCCCAAGCTGGTGTTCATGGTGGTGGACAACTATTTCGGCGGCGACGGCAGCTTTCACACCAAGATCGAGGGGCGTGAGTTCACCCCCACCGAGCGGCGCGTGATCCAGATCATTCTCGACCAGGTGTTCATCGACCTGAAAGAGGCCTGGTCGCCGGTGATGGAGCTGGATTTTGAATTCATCAATTCGGAAGTGAATCCCCAGTTCGCCAATATCGTCAGCCCCAGCGAAGTGGTGGTGGTAACCACCTTTCACGTGGAGATCGAGGGCGGCGGCGGCGACTTTCACGTCACCATGCCCTATTCCATGTTAGAGCCGATGCGCGAGATTCTCGACGCCGGCGTGCAGAGCGACCGCGACGATGCCGACGGACGCTGGGGCTTTGCCCTGCGTGAAGAGGTCAAGAGCGCCGAGGTGCACCTTTCCTGTACCCTCGCCGAGGCGGAGATGAGTCTGCGCGACGTACTGGCGATGAAGGCCGGTGACGTGATTCCGGTGGATATGCCGGAGCTGGTGACGGTGAGCGCCGAGGGGGTGCCGGTGTTTCGCGGCAAGTATGGCGTTGCCAATGGCAACGAGGCGGTCAAGGTCATCGAGCAGGTGACCCTGCCGCCCACCCCGGAGCTGCCGCTGGTCCTGGAAGAACCGACGGCGGATGAGCCCCCTCGATTGCCCGAGCCCGCCACTGCGGCGAACAATTCATAGAACGCACAGGTTAAGCAGATGAACGATACCACGGATACACAAGACAACGGCGCGGGCGACGACTGGGCGGCCGCGATGGCAGAGCAGGCCAGTGCCGAGACGGGCGCTTCGGACGATGCGGCGCCGGCGGAGGCCGACTGGGGGGAAGCCCTGGCCGAGCAGGCCAGCGCCGAGGCGAGCGCGGCCGGCGCGGTCGAACAGGCGCCGATGGAGCAACTGCAGGCGGAGGAGAACGGCGCCACTCTGGAAGACGTCAGTCTCGATGTGATCCTCGATATTCCGGTCAACATCAGCATGCAGGTCGGCTCCACCAAGATCAGCATTCGCAACCTGCTGAAACTGAACCAGGGCTCGGTAGTGGAGCTGGACCGTCTGGCCGGCGAGCCGCTGGACGTGATGGTCAACGGCACGCTCATCGCGCACGGTGAAGTGGTGGTGGTGAACGAGAAGTACGGCATTCGTCTTACCGACGTGATCAGCGCCCAGGAACGTATCAAGAAGCTGAAATGATGAAGACGCCCCTGCTACTCATTTTCGTTATCGCCGCCGCCTCGATCGCCACGACGGCGCGGGCCGCCGGGGAGGCGGTGCAAAAGGCTGCCGAAAAGGCCCCGGCCGGCAGCGTGCTGGCGGACAACAATGTCACCTCGCAGCTGCTGCAGACCACCCTTGGCCTGCTGGCGGTGCTGGCGGTGATCATCGCCATCGGCTGGATGGTAAAGCGTTTCGGTAATCTGCGCGGTGGCGTGCAGGGGCAGATGAAGATCGTCGGTGGCCTGTCGCTGGGCACGCGCGAACGCGTGGTGCTGTTGCAGGTGGGTGATCAACAATTGGTGTTAGGCGTGGCGCCGGGGCAGATTCGCACCCTGCATGTTCTGGATCAACCGCTGAACACAGATGAAGACCATGGTGAAACAGCGGCGCCGGACGGTACCGCCACCCCCAGTTTCGCCATGCGCCTGCAAAGCGTGCTGAAGAACCGGGAGGTGGGCTGATGCGTTACCGTTTGCCGTTTGCCGCTGCCTTGTCGATGCTGCTGTTCTCCGGTCTTGCGCAGGCGGCCGACCCCGGCCTGCAGATACTCTCTGTGACCACCGAGGAAGATGGCGGCCAGACCTACAGCGTGGGCCTGCAAATCCTCGCCCTGATGACCGCCTTCAGCCTGCTGCCGGCGGCGCTGATCATGCTTACCTCGTTTACCCGCATCATCATCGTACTGGCCATCGTGCGCCAGGCGGTGGGCATGCCGACGGCACCGTCCGGGCAGATCCTCATCGGCCTGGCGCTGTTCCTGACCTTTTTCGTCATGGCGCCGGTGTTCACCCAGGTGTACGAGGAGGCGGTGGTGCCCTATCTGGACGAAAAGATCGAGGCCAAGGCGGCCTTCGAGCGCGCCAGCATACCGTTCCGTGAGTTCATGCTGGCGCAGACGCGTGAGAAGGATCTGTCCATGTTTGCCGACATCGCCGGCAGCGGACCCGTCGCTGATCCCGCCGAGGTGCCGTTTTCCCTGCTGATGCCGTCTTTTGTCACCAGCGAACTGAAGACTGCCTATCAGATCGGCTTTCTGATTTTTATCCCTTTTCTGATCATCGACCTGGTGGTGGCCTCGGTGCTGATGGCCATGGGCATGATGATGCTGTCGCCGATGATCATCTCGCTGCCCTTCAAGATCATGCTGTTCGTGCTGGTGGACGGCTGGGCGATGATCATGGGTACGCTGGCTTCGAGTTTTTACGTTTGACCTCCAGTTGATGTTATCCCTTCCCGGGTAACCGTGCTGTAAAGGAAAATCTCATGACCCCGGAAATGGTGCTGACGGTTGCGCAAAAGGCCCTCGAAGTAACGTTGCTGCTGACGGGGATCATTCTCCTGCCGGCGCTGGCGGTGGGGCTGCTGGTGAGTATGTTCCAGGCCGCCACCCAGCTCAACGAGCAGACCCTGAGCTTCATTCCCAAGCTGGGCGTCACCTTCCTTACCCTGATGGCGGCGGGTCCCTGGCTGCTGACCCTGCTGCTGGATTTCACCCAGCGCCTGCTCGGCGAAATTCCCATGATCATCGGCTGAGCAGGCGTCGCATGATGACCTTCGCCAGTTCGGAAATCATGTCCTGGGTCGGGGCCTTTCTGTGGCCGCTGTTCCGTGTCGCCGCGCTGGTGACGGCGGCGCCGGTGTTTGGCGCGCGCACGGTGCCGGTACGCATCAAGCTGGTTTTTGCGCTGATGATCACCTTCGTCATCATGCCGCTCCTGCCGCCGCCGCCGGCGGTCGATCCGCTCAGCGGCGAGGCGGTGCTGATCACCCTCAACCAGATCCTCATCGGCGTCGCCATGGGCCTGGCCCTGCAACTGGTGTTCGCCATGTTCGTGCTCGGCGGGCAGGTCATCGCCTATCAGATGGGCCTCGGCTTCTCCACCATGGTGGACCCCGCCTCGGGCACCACGGTGCCGGTGATCAGCCAGTTTTACGTCATCACCCTGACCCTGATCTTCTTCGCCCTCGATGGCCATCTGGTGTTCATCGATGTGGTGGCGGAAAGCTTCAGAACCCTGCCCATCGGCATGAGCGGCCTGACCCGCGACGGCATGTGGCAGCTCGCGGTATGGGGCGGAAAGATGTATGCCGGCGCGGTGCAGATTGCCTTGCCGGCGATCGCCGCGCTGTTGTTGATCAACCTGACCTTCGGCATCGTCACCCGCTCGGCGCCGCAGTTCAACATCTTCTCGTTGGGCTTCCCCATCGCCATTCTGGCGGGTTTCTTCATCATGATCGCCACCCTGGACGTGATCTCCGCGCAGGTGGGCAACCAGCTGACGGTCATCTTCGAGTTCATGCGCTGGCTGGCGGGAGGCTGAGGTGGCAGAGAACGACAACGGCCAGGAACGCTCGGAAGAGGCGTCGGCAAAACGCAAACAGGAGGCCCGCGACAAGGGTCAGATCGCCCGCTCCAAGGAACTCACCACGGTCATCGTGCTGTTGGTGAGTTGCGCCGGTTTCGTCTTCATGGGCAAGGGCATGGTCACTGGCCTGGAGGAGATCATGCGCGACAACCTGAGCATTCATCGCGCCGACGCCTTCGATACCAGCGCCATGCTGAAGCTGTTTTCCCACTCTGTCCTGGCCGGGCTGAAGGTCGTGGTTCCGCTGATGGTGCTGCTGGCAATCGTCGCCCTGGTTGCGCCCATGGCGCTGGGTGGCTGGACCTTCAGCACCAAGCCGATCCAGCCCGACCTCACCAAGATGGACCCCATCAAGGGCATCGGACGGATCTTCTCCGCCAAGAGCCTGGCCGAGCTGCTGAAGTCGGTGGCCAAGCTGGGGCTGGTGGGCGCGGTGGGCTATTGGCTGCTGGTCAGCAAGATGGATGTGTTTCTCGGCCTCGGCTACGAAGACGTGAACAAGGGTATCGCCCACCTGGGCGACGAGCTGGTCATCATGGTGATCTGGCTCAGCAGTGCGCTGATCCTGGTGGCGCTGCTGGACGTGCCCTTCCAGGCCTGGGACCACGCGCGCAAGCAGCGCATGACCAAGCAGGAAGTGAAGGACGAGCACAAGGAATCGGAAGGCAGCCCGGAGCTGAAGAGCAAGATCCGCCAGACCCAGCAGGAGATCGCCCAGCGCCGCATGATGGAAGAGGTGCCCAAGGCCGACGTGGTGATCACCAACCCGACCCACTATTCGGTGGCGCTGAAATACGACCAGGAAAAGAGCGCAGCGCCCATCGTCGTGGCCCTGGGCGTGGACGAGGTGGCCGGTCATATCCGCCGCATCGCGGCGGCCAACGACGTGCCCATCGTCTCCGCGCCGCCACTGGCGCGCGCCATTTATCACAACACCGAATTGAACGAAGAGATCCCCGCCGGCCTGTTCCTGGCCGTGGCGCAGGTGCTGGCCTATGTGTTCCAGCTGCGCCACTACGAACTCAATGGTGGTGTCGCGCCGGAATTCAACGCTGACATGCCCATCCCGGATGACCTGAAACGAGACGAGTAGCCATGGATTTTAAAAACGTGATCGAACGTGCCCAACGCCTGGTCAGTGGTGGCCTCGGCGCACCCCTGCTGTTGATGGTCATGCTGGCGATGATGGTGGTGCCACTGCCGCCCTTCATGCTCGACATCCTGTTCACCTTCAACATCTCCCTGGCGCTGGTGATCCTGCTGGCGGCGGTGTACGTCAAGCGGCCGCTGGAATTCGCCGTGTTTCCCACCGTGCTGTTGCTGGCCACCCTGTTGCGCCTGTCGCTGAACATCGCCTCGACACGCGTGGTGCTGCTGGAAGGCCACACCGGCACCGACGCCGCCGGCCAGGTGATCAAGGCCTTCGGCGAATTCGTCGTCGGTGGCAACACCGCGGTGGGTCTCGTCATCTTCATGATCCTGGTGATCATCAACTTCGTGGTGGTGACCAAGGGCGCCACCCGCGTCGCCGAGGTCAGCGCGCGCTTCACCCTCGATTCCATGCCCGGCAAGCAGATGGCCATCGACGCCGATCTCAATGCCGGCATCATCACCCAGGAAGAGGCCCGCACGCGCCGCACCGAGGTGGCCCAGGAGGCCGACTTCTACGGCTCCATGGACGGCGCCGGCAAGTTCGTGCGCGGCGACGCGGTGGCCGGCATCCTGATCCTGGTGATCACCATCATCGGCGGCCTCGCCGTGGGTATGTTGCAGCACGGTATGAGCATCGGCGACGCCACCCACAACTACACCCTGCTGACCATCGGCGATGGCCTGGTGGCGCAGATCCCCGCCCTGCTGCTGTCCACCGCCGCCGGCCTGATGGTGACGCGCAACTCCTCCTCCCAGGACATGAGCGGGCAGGTGCTCAAGCAGCTGTTCGACAATCCCAAGGCGCTGGCCGTGGCGGCTGCCATCATCGGCACCATGGGCCTGATCCCCGGCATGCCCAACCTGGCCTTCCTCAGCCTGGCGGCGATCGCCGGCGGCTCCGCCTGGTGGATTGCGAAACGCAAGAAGGGCGAGGGGAACGAGCCGGTGGCGGCGCCGGCGCCGGAGACCCTGCCGGAAAACAAGGAACTGAGCTGGGACGACGTGGAGCCGGTGGACATCATCGGCCTGGAGGTGGGCTACCGGCTGATCCCCATGGTCGACCGCGGCCAGGGCGGACAGCTGATGGGCCGTATCAAGGGCGTGCGCAAGAAGCTGTCGCAGGAGCTGGGCTTCCTGATCCCCTCGGTACACATCCGCGACAACCTCGATCTGTCGCCCAATACCTATCGCATCACCCTGATGGGCGTGCCCGTGGGCGAGGCGGAGATCCACCCGGACCGCGACATGGCCATCAACCCCGGCCAGGTATTCGGCGCCATCCCCGGCGGCATTGCCACCACCGACCCGGCCTTCGGCCTGGAGGCGGTGTGGATCGAGCCCTCGCAGCGCGACCAGGCGCAGAGCCTGGGCTACACGGTGGTGGACGCCAGTACCGTCATCGCCACCCACCTCAGCCACATCCTGCAGAGCCATGCCGCTGAGCTGCTGGGTCACGAAGAGGTGCAGCAACTGCTCGACAAACTGGCCAAGTCGGCGCCCAAGCTGGTGGAGGACCTGGTGCCCAAGCTGTTGCCCCTGGGCGTAGTGCTGAAGGTGCTGCAGAACCTGCTGGAAGAGAAGGTTTCCATCCGCGACATGCGCACCATCGCCGAAACCTTGGCGGAGCAGGCGCCAAACAGTCAAGACCCCGGCGTTCTCACCGCCGCCGTGCGGGTCGCCCTGAGCCGCTCAATCGTCCAGCAGATCAGTGGTATAGGGGCGGATCTGCCCGTCATGACGCTGGACCCAAGGTTGGAACAGTTATTGCAACAGACCCTCGCAAGCGGCGCCGAGCAGGCCGGCGGGCTGGAACCGGGACTGGCAGAGAATCTGCAACGTTCCCTGGCCGAGCAGGCCCAGCGCCAGGAGGCCGCGGGACACCCGGCGGTGCTGCTGGTGTCATCGGCGTTGCGGGGACTACTGGCACGCTTCGTCCGGCACAGCATTCCCAACATGCACGTGCTGGCGTTCAACGAGATACCGGACAACAAGCAGGTCAAGATCACCGCCACGGTGGGGGCTTGACCGGGTCGCAACCAGGCAGATGTATCGGGGTAGCGGGACGACATGAAGATCAAACGTTTTTTTGCCAAAGACATGCGGACGGGGATTCGCCAGGTGCGCGAGGCGCTCGGCGCCGACGCGGTGATCCTTTCCAACCAGAAAGTGGTGGGCGGCATCGAGATCGTCGCCGCCATCGACTACGACGAGGCCCTGCTCGCCGCCGAGGAATCGGCGACCCGCACCAGCCTGCTGGACACTGCGCCGGCCGGCGAGCCTTCCACGGATCTGCTGAGCGAGGACAGCGTCAGCCTCAGCCAGCCGGCCAGCGCCCGCCAGGCCTATGTAGCGCCCGTCGAGGCGCCGCGTGACAGCGAGATCCCGCGCCCGCAAATGCCCGCCGAGCCGCCCGCCGAGATACCACGCCGCGAGGCCGCGCCGGGCGCAGGCGCGGAAGCCGCGGTGGAATGGTCGCAGGACCCGACCCTGCAGCAGATGAAGAACGAGCTCAAGGACCTGCGTGGCCTGCTCGAACAGCAGCTCTCCAGCCTCGCCTGGAGCGAGCTGTCGCACCGCAATCCCCGGCAGGCCAAGCTGATCCGCTGCCTGCTGGAGCTGGGCCTGAGCCCGGCCCTGTGTCAGCAGGTGGCCGACGAGGTGGGCAATGGCCACGAGGACTTCGACAACGTCTGGCGCCACGCCCTGGCCTGGCTGGCCAGCCGCCTGCCGCTGGACACCGCCGACAGCCTCGACGGCGGTGGCGTGGTGGCCCTGGTCGGCGCCACCGGCGTCGGCAAGACCACCACCATCGCCAAGCTGGCGGCGCGTTATGCCCTGCGCCACGGCCGCGACAAGGTGGCCCTGATCACCACCGACGGCTACCGCATCGCCGCCCACGAACAGCTGCGCACCTACGGCCGCATCCTCAATATTCCGGTGCGCATCGCCAATACCCGCGAAGAACTCAGCGAGGCGCTGAAACTGCTCGCCGACAAGGAACTGATCCTCATCGACACCGCCGGCATGAGCCAGCGCGACGTGCGCCTGTCGGAGCAGTTTTCCATGATCTCCGACAGCGCCGCGGCCATCCGCACCTACCTGGTGCTGTCCACCACCACTCACCGCGCCGGTCTGCGCGAGGTGGTCAATGCCTTCAAGGAGGTCAGGCTGGACGGCTGCATCCTCACCAAGCTGGACGAGACCACCAGCCTCGGTGGCGCCATCGCCACGCTGATGGAGAACAAGCTGCCGGTGGCCTACATGAGCGACGGCCAGCGGGTGCCGGAAGACATTCACATCGCCCGCGCCCACACCCTGGTCAATCGCGCCGTGCTGGTGGCGCAGCAGACCAGTCAGGCCCTGGAACGGGAATCCCTCAACCTGGCGTTCAGCGGGATGGTGGCAAATGCTCATGGCTGAAACGATCGATCAAGCGGCCGGCCTGCGCCGCATCGCCACCCCCCGGCCGGTGCGTGTCATCGCCATCACCAGCGGCAAGGGCGGCGTCGGCAAGACCAACGTCTCGGTCAACCTGGGCATGAGCCTGGCCGCGCAGGGCAAGGAGGTCTTGTTGCTGGACGCCGACCTGGGCCTGGCCAATGTGGACGTGATGCTGGGCCTGCACACCAATTACGACCTGTCCCACGTGCTCAAGGGCGAGCGCACCCTGGAAGAGGTGATCTGCATGGGGCCGCAGGGGCTGCGCATCGTGCCGGCCTCCTCGGGGCTGCAGAACATGGCCGAACTGAGCACCGCGGAACATGCCGGTGTCATCGGCGCCTTCAGTGAACTCAGCGTGACCCCGGACGTGTTGCTCATCGATACCGCCGCCGGCATCTCCGACAACGTGGTCACCTTCTCACGCGCCGCGCAGGAGGTGGTGGTGGTGGTGTGCGACGAGCCGGCCTCCATCACCGATGCCTACGCGCTGATCAAGCTGCTCAACCGCGAATACGGCATCTACCGCTTCCGCGTGCTCACCAACCGGGTGCAGAGCGTGCAGGACGGGCGGGCGCTGTACGGCAAGATTCTCAAGGTCACGGACCGTTATCTGGACGTGGCGCTGGACTTCATGGGCGTGGTTCCCGAGGACGAGTATCTGCGCAAGGCGGTGCAGAAACAGCGTGCGGTGGTGGACGCCTACCCCCGAAGCAAGTCGGCGCTGGCATTCAAGAAGTTGGCCAGCAAAGCCGATAGTTGGCCCGTACCGGCATCCGCTGGCGGGCAGCTCGAATTTTTTGTCGAACGGCTGATCCTGGCCAGTCAGCAGAACCCGGATCAGTAACTGTAAGCCGGTAACAAGAGAGAGGAACGTCGTCATGAGCGGAGCGGCAATGTACGCGGAGGCACAGGCCTTCGACCACAACATCAACGATGAGATCGCCCAACACACTCCCCTGGTAAAGCGTATCGCCTACCACCTGATGTCACGCCTGCCACCCAGTGTGCAGCAGGATGACCTGATCCAGGCCGGCATGATCGGCCTGCTGGAATCGCTGCGAAACTACGACGCCTCGCAGGGCGCCAGTTTCCAGACCTATGCCCGCATCCGCATCCGCGGCGCCATGCTCGACGAGATCCGCAAGAACGACTGGGCGCCGCGCTCGGTGCACCGCAAGGCGCGCATGGTGGCCGAGGTGGTGAAGGACATCGAGAACCGCACCGGCCGCGACGCCCGCGATCAGGAGATCGCCGAGGGGCTGGGCGTCAGCCTGCAGGAGTATCACCGCCTGCTGCAGGACGCCAGCGGTCACCGCGTATTCAGCTATGACGAGCTGAACGTGGAATCGCACGGCCACTGCGAAAGCTTAAGTCAGGGTACGCAGGGGCCGCTGGAAGGATTGCAGTCGGCCGATTTCAAACGCAGCCTGGCCGACGCCATCGCCGGACTGCCGGAGCGCGAACGGCTGGTGATGACCCTGTATTACGACGAGGAGCTGAACCTGCGCGAGATCGGTTCCATCCTCGGCGTGAGTGAATCGCGCATCTGCCAGATTCACAGCCAGGCGGTGATTCGCCTGCAGTCGCGCATGAATCACTGGACCCAGAACGACGACTGAGCGCCCGCCGCCCAGCCGCATCAACCATCAGCAAGCGCGGAGGACGCCTTGGACAAGAACATGAAAATCCTCATCGTGGACGATTTTTCCACGATGCGGCGGATTATCAAGAATCTGCTCAGGGACCTGGGTTTTTCCAACACCCAGGAGGCCGACGACGGCCTCACGGCGCTGCCGATGCTCCAGGCCGGTGGTTTCGACTTTCTCGTTACCGACTGGAACATGCCCGGCATGCAGGGCATCGACCTGCTCAAGGCCGTCAGGGCCGACGCCGAACTGGCCAGCCTGCCGGTGCTGATGGTGACCGCCGAACAGAAACGCGAGCAGATCATCGAGGCCGCCCAGGCCGGCGTCAACGGCTACATCGTCAAGCCCTTCACGGCGCAGACCCTGAAGGAAAAGATCGACAAGATCTTTGAACGTATCGACGCAGGGGGCTGAGACATGGCGACGGAAACCACCGCAGTCAACGCCGGCATCATCGCCCATGCCGAAGAGCTGGTGCGTGAGATGCAGGCCGGCAACGAGGCGCAGGTGACCAACCTGCTCAACCTCATCAACACCGCGCGCGAAGAGGGCATCTACCACGAAGTCGGCAAGATGACCCGCCAGTTGCACGACGCACTGAATTCTTTCGCCCAGGAAACCCGCCTCGATGAACTGACCGAAGACGAGATTCCCGATGCGCGCGCCCGGCTGCGCTACGTCATCACCCTCACCCGCCAGGCGGCCGATCGCTCCCTGAATGCGGTGGAAAAGACCCTGCCCAAGTGCGATCAATTGTCCGAGCGCATCGCCAGACTGGGTACCAGCTGGCAGAACTTCAAGCGCCGGGAAATGAGCGTCGACCAGTTTCGTGAACTGAGCGCCGAGCTGGAGGCCTTCTTTACCGATGCCGAGCAGGACACCTCCGACATCCGTGAGGGCCTCAACGACATCATGATGGCGCAGGACTTCCAGGACCTCACCGGACAGATCATCACCCGCGTCATCGAACTGGTGGAAGAGGTGGAAGGCAACCTGGTGGAGCTGGTGCGCCTTACCGGCACAAAATTTTCAAATACTGAAGAAAAGGATGCGGGCAAAGACAAGAAGCCCGATATCGAAGCGGCGGGTCCGGCCATTCCCGGGGTGGGAAAAAGCGATCTGGTCTCCGGCCAGGACGAAGTGGACGACCTGCTGTCGAGCCTGGGCTTCTGAGGAACGATCATGGCCTTTGACGACGACGAAGAACTGTTGCAGGACTTTCTGGTGGAGGCCGGAGAGATCCTCGAAGAACTGAATGAACAGCTGGTCGATCTCGAACAGCGCCCCGACGACAAGGAGCTGCTGAACGCCGTGTTTCGCGGCTTCCACACCATCAAGGGCGGCGCCAGCTTTCTCGGTCTCGATGGCCTGGTCGGTCTCTGCCACCGCGCGGAAGACGTGTTCAACGCCCTGCGTAACGATGAGTTGAGCGTCGACTCACGGCTGATGGATATCATGCTGCCGGTACTGGATGTGTTGAATACCCAGTTCGACACCCTGCGTAGCGGGCAGGAGCCGGCGCACGCCGAAGCCAGCATGCTGCAGAATCTGGAAGACCTGCTCAAGGGTGATGCCGCCGCAACGGAGTCTGCCGCAGCGGTGGAGGAAGGCACGGCGGCCGATGTGGCGGACGAGGCCTTTGAGCAACTGGTCGAGTCCGCCGGGGCCGTCCCTGCGGCGGATGACGACGAAATTACCGAGGAAGAATTCGAGGCCTTGCTCGACCAGTTGCACGGTGAGGGCAAGCACGGTGGCGTGCCGGGCGACAAACCGGCGGGCACCCCCGCCGCCGCGGCGCCCGCGCCGGCCGGCGACGACGAGATCAGCGAAGAGGAATTCGAGGCCCTGCTGGACCAGCTGCATGGTCCCGGCAAGCATGCGGGCGTGCCGCCGGCCGCCAGGGCCGTCGGCCAGCCGGCGCCGGAAAGCGAACCGGCGGCAAGCCAGCCCACGGAAGCAAGCAAGCCTGCGGAAGCAAGCAAGCCTGCGAAAAAAAGCAAACCCGCCACGCCGGAAAAAACGGAGGCGAAGTCCAAGGCCAGGGCGCCAGCCAAGGAAGCGGCCGAGACAACGGTGCGCGTAGATACCAAGCGCCTCGATGACATCATGAATCTGGTCGGCGAGCTGGTATTGGTGCGCAACCGCATGGCGACCCTGGAACTGACCACCCACAACGAAGAGCTGAGCAAGGTGGTCGGCAACCTGGATGTGGTGACGGCCGACCTGCAATCGGCGGTGATGAAGACCCGCATGCAGCCGATCAAAAAGGTCTTCGGCCGCTTTCCGCGCGTGGTGCGCGACCTGGCGCGCAGCCTGAAGAAGGAAGTCAGCCTGGAGATGCAGGGCGAGGAGACCGACCTGGACAAGAACCTGGTGGAGGCCCTGGCCGACCCGCTGGTACACCTGGTGCGCAATGCCGTCGATCACGGCATCGAGTCGCCGGAGGAGCGTATCAAGGCCGGTAAGCCGCGCCTTGGTACGGTGGTGCTGAGCGCCGAACAGGAAGGCGATCACATTGCCCTGACGATTCAGGACGATGGCAAGGGCATGGACCCGGACGTGTTGCGCAAGGCGGCGGTGAGCAAGGGCCTGATGGATGAAGAGGCCGCTGCGCGGTTGGAAGACCGCGACTGTTACAACCTGATCTTTGCCCCTGGCTTCTCCACCAAGGCGGAGATCTCCGATGTCTCCGGGCGCGGTGTGGGCATGGACGTGGTGAAGACCCGCATCGAACAATTGAACGGCACCGTGGTGATCGATTCGGAGCTGGGCCGCGGTAGCATCATCAATATCCAGGTGCCGCTGACCCTCGCCATCATGCCAACACTTATGGTTATGCTGGAAGATCAGATCTTTGCCCTGCCACTGGCCAGCGTGAATGAAATCTTCCATCTCGACCTGACCCGCACCAATGTGGTCGATGGTCAGCTGGTGGTGGTGGTGCGCGACAAGGCCCTGCCGCTGTTCTATTTGCGTCGCTGGCTGGTGGCCGGCGCCGGTTATGAGGACCTGCCGAAGGAAGGGCATGTGGTGGTGGTGAGCATCGGCGCACAGCGTGTCGGTTTCGTCGTCGATCAGCTGATCGGCCAGGAAGAAGTCGTTATCAAGCCCCTCGGGGCCTTGCTGCACGGTATGAAGGGACTGGCCGGTGCG